>JAWLFL010000098.1:0-13911 GCA_041685605.1 Cyclobacterium sp.
ATTATAAAAATACCTGCCTATGTAACACCCTGAAAAGTTGGTAATTAACTTCGATAATTACACATCTGTTAATTAAACCCAAAATTTATTATGAAAAGATTATTACTAAGATTACGATCTATGGGGCTAAAAAACTGGGCTTTGTTTCTGTGGATACAATGCCTGTTTTTATTACCCTTGATGGCTTCTGCTATCAACATTACTGATGCCGGGAAGGCCGTAAAATCGGCCGCTTTTTATGAACAGGTAAGCGGTACGGTAAAAGACGCAAGCGGAGAACCGATTCCCGGTGCCACTATTCTAATTGAAGGAAAAGGTACTGGTACCGCTACGGATATCGATGGTAATTTTACCCTCGATGCTGAGCAGGGAGATGTTCTGGTCATTTCCTTTATCGGCTATCAGACTAAAAAAATAAGCGTTGGTTCTCAAACTACCTTTAATGTGGTTTTGGAAGAAGATCTTTCCAATCTGGAAGAGGTGATAGTAGTGGGGTATGGTACTCAGGAAAAGAGAAATGTGACGGGCGCCATTGCTTCTCTGGATGAAAAATCCATCAGGGAAATTCCCGTCGCTTCGGCTGTTGAGGCCATGCAGGGACAGGTTGCCGGTGTGGATGTGGTTTCATCAGGTGGCCGTCCCGGTCAAAATCCACAAATACTGATCCGGGGCAGAAGGTCCATTTCTGCAGGAAACGATCCGTTGTATGTGATTGACGGTATTCCCCAAACCAGTGCTGCCTCTTCAATTTTTGATATCAACCCGCAGGATATTACGTCCATGGAGGTACTGAAAGATGCTGCAGCCACTGCCATCTATGGTTCAAGAGGAGCCAATGGAGTGGTCATCATCACAACAAAAAGGGGCAGCAATACTGGAGTCACCACGGTTACCTATGATGGTTACTATGGAGTTTCCAATACCACAAGCCGGGTAGACATGATGAACGGAGAGCAATTTGCAGCCCTAAAAAGGGAATCCAGAAGATGGGATCCGGATACACGGGCTGCTAGCTGGAATGGTGTTATTCCTCCGGCGGAAGAAGTATTCCTGGACCCCATTGAGCGGGAATCCATCGAACTGGGTCGTTCTACAGATTGGCTGGACCTGGTATTGAAATCCGGATACCAAACCAATCACCAGTTCAGTGTAAGTGGGGGAAATGAAAAAACCCAATTTAATGTATCATTAGGGTATTGGGATGAGGAAGGTATTGTGGACAATATGGGTTACCAACGGATAAATGCCAGGTTAAACCTTGACCATCAAATCAGTTCGCGGTTTAAAATGGGAACTTCCTTTTCAGCTTCCACCGCCATTCAGGACTGGGGTTCCGGTTCAGCACTGGGAGAAGCCGTTGCCAACAATCCGTTAGGGGTTCCCTATAATGAGGATGGCAGCCTTAGGTTTCTTCCTACCAATGATGGCATTCGTACAAATCCCTTAAATGAATTGGTTCCCGGTGCCTATGTCGATGAAAGAAGGTTTACCAGAATATTTGCACCGGTATATTTTGATGTCAAGCTTGCCGAAGGGCTAACCTTTCGAACCAATGCCGGACCGGATATACGATTCAGAAGAAGGGGTAATTTCAGAGGCAGCCTTACCAACACCAACAGAGGTGGACCGGCAAGTGCAAACCTGGAAAATGAACTTGATTTCGGTTATACCCTGGAAAATATATTGAATTTCAATAAAACCTTCAATAACATTCATGTCATTCAGGCTACCTTCCTTCAAAGTATACAGGGCTTAAGATCTGAAAGGCATTACAGTGAGGTATCCAACCTCCCCTATGAGAGCCAATTGTTCTATGACATCGGTACCGGTGAGGTAAAAGGTAATTTGGCCAGCAGGCTTGAGGAATGGTCGCTAAGTTCTTACATGGGAAGGATCAATTATGAACTCGACGGAAAATACCTTTTCCAGGCGACACTTAGGGCAGATGGTTCTTCCCGATTGGCACCAGGAAATAAATGGGCTTATTTTCCGGGTGCTTCCATTGGCTGGAGGATGATTGATGAGCCCTTTTTAGCCAACCAAAGTTTCCTGACTGAATTGAAACTTAGGACCTCCTATGGACAGGTAGGAAATACCTCAGTAGACCCCTACCAAACCTTGGGTAGATTAAGAAGGACCATCTATGCCTATGGAGATGTACCTGGTTTGGGTTTTGGGCTAAATGAAATACCTAATCCTGACCTGGGATGGGAAGTGTCAACTACCGTAAATGCAGGTGTAGACTTTGGCATTATAAATAACCGAATCAACGGTTCGTTTGAATATTTTGTGACCAATACCACAGATATTCTCCTGGCCAGAAACCTGCCATCCACCTCCGGGTACAACAGTATCCTTCAAAACGTAGGAGCCACCCGATCCAGTGGAGTGGAACTGTCTATCAATGGTACTCCGGTTGACCGGCCTAACCTACGTTGGGATGTTCAATTTAATGTTACCAGTGTCAAAGAAGAGATCGTGGATTTGGTATTGAAAGATGAATTTGGTAATTCCATGAGTGATGTAGGTAACCAATGGTTTATCGGCGAACCTATCAATGTATTCTTTGACTATGAAAAAATCGGGATATGGCAAGCCGACGAAATAGATATGGCCAGAGAGATGGAACAAAAAGAGCCAGGAGAGATAAAACTGAAAGATCAGGATGGAGACGGGGAAATCACTCCCGCAGACCGGATTGTCCTGGGTTCGGATGTGCCTGACTTTGTAGGTGGTATTACCAACAGGTTACAAGTGGGAAATTTTGATTTAAGTGTTTTCTTCTTCTACCGGATTGGTCAAATGGTGAGAAGCCGGTTTCATGACAGCAATAACGGGCTTTTTGGCAGGTATAATAATCTGAATGTGGATTTTTGGACCATCGATAACCCCACCAATGAAAATCCCAGACCCAATGTAAATCAGGAATTCCCGAGAAACGGATCTACCCGTAGTTATTTTGACGGTAGTTTTGTTAAACTAAGGAATGTAACCCTGGGCTATAATATTCCTGAAACACTTGCAAGCAAACTGTTTATGAGCAGAGCCAGGATATATGCCACGGCACAAAACCCCATTTTCTGGGCAAATTTCGATACTTGGGATCCGGAATTGGCGGGAGATATCAATGCGGGTACGGTACCGTCTGCACGACAATTTATTCTGGGTGTAAATGTTTCATTTTAAACTACTGAAATCATGAAAAAACATAGATATATACCTCTTTTCAGTTTATTTCTTGCAATGCTCTTTTCACAATCCTGTGAAGACTATTTGGAAGAGGATTTGGTATCAGGAGTTTCCGCCGGTTCTTTTTACACTACTGTAAGCGGTTTCGAATCTGCCGTCAATGCTACCTATTCCGAAACAAAGTTTTTCTATGGTCCTGAGAGGGGATTTACCATGACTACCTTTGGTACTGACGTGCACACTAATGGAGCGGATGGTAGCCATAAGCCCATCAATCTATACGATGGCGGCTTGAATCCGGCACAAGGTTTCGTTACCGCCACCTGGGAAAGCTTTTACCGGGGAATCAATCAAGCCAATGCAGTAATCAACAGATCACAAACGCTTGAGGGGATTTCTGAAGATCAAAAAAATATCAGAATTGCTGAGGTAAGGTTTCTCAGGGCTTTATATTATTTCAACCTGACCAGGTTTTATGGCGATATCCACTTGTCTTTGGAAGAAACCGAAGGCGTGGAGGTGACTGCCAATAAAACTTCGGCAGAGCAGATTTACAGCGAGGCCATCATCCCTGATTTGCAATTTGCCGTACAAAATCTACCTGACACACAAGGAGAATATGGAAGGGCGACCAAACCCGCTGCAGAATTTCTTTTGGCCAAGGTCTTTATGACCAGAGCCTACCAGCCATATGGTCAGGGAAGTGCAGATGCACAGGAAGCCGAAAGGTTAATGAGCAATGTAATCGACAATTACGACTTCATATTATTAGAAGAACTTGCTGATCTCTGGGACATTGACAATGAAAGAAACAGTGAAGTGATTTGGGCCATTCAGAACAATAAAAATCAAGTTGATGAAGGGCTAGATGGTCAGGGAAACCGAGGGCATTTGTATTTTCTGATGGAATACGATGTGCTTCCCGGCATGGCTCGTGATACCGAAAATGGGCGACCTTGGAAACGATTCAGGCCTACACCGTTCCATCTTTCTCTTTGGGACAGGGATATTGATTCCAGATATGATAAAACCTACAAACATGTATGGTTTTCGAATAACGAAGGAAATATTCCCGTTTGGTCCCAGGAGGAAGCAGATGCCGGTTACGTTTCGTCTAACCTGGTAGGAGAACGCAAATTTTCCCTGGGAGATACGGCCGTTTATATTCCGGGCCCCGGAAAAGATTCCAATTGGTCTCAGGAAAGGCAAGCATCTACTCCCTATCTGGTCCTCACCGATGACGAGTACAGTGAGCGTTTTTATCCCACCTTAAACAAGTGGATAGATCCTACAAGACCCAACAGGCAACATGTACAAGGTCAAAGAGACCATCCGCTTATGCGTCTGGCTGATGCTTACCTGATACGGGCGGAAGCCAGAATCATGCAAGGAAATACCACGGGTGCTGCTGAAGATATCAATGTAATCCGGAGAAGAGCTGCCTGGCCTGGTATGGAGGCCCAAATGGAAATCAGCCCTGCGGAAGCCACACTGGACTTTCTATTAAATGAGAGAGGCCGAGAACTGGATGGTGAAGGTCACCGTTGGTTTGACCTTGCCAGAACAGGAACCCTGATTGAGCGGGTAAGGGCACATAACCTGCAGGCTGGACCTAATATCCAGGATTTTCATATCGTGAGGCCGATTCCACTGAATCAAATTGACAGAACCGACGGTGGATATCCGCAAAATTGTGGTTATCCCGGTGCTGATTGCTAAAAAAATAAAATGTGTTAAAAACCCTGGGAAAAGTTTCCAGGGTTTTTTTAGTATTCATTTTACTGAAGCTGCCGACCAGGAAATCACACCCTCCTGCTAATAAAAATTTTTAACAAGGTTAGGGTAGGATTAATTTCCTGCATTTAAATTAAAAATTACATGGATAGTTTATCCCTAAGCCAACCATTTATCAGACTACCGGATTCAATGGTGCTGAAGATAATATCGAGCCATTAACTCATGTCGTTCAAGCTGCCCGTGCACCCAACGAAGACCCATGCGGGCCATTGGAGAGTAATGCCGATTATATAAAAAATTCATCCGGAGGTATGTGCAATCGGGTGAATTTTTTAATTTACAAAGACAAATAATTATAAACTCAAAAAACAGCATGTTATGAATAACGATTCGTCCAGACGGACATTTCTAAAAAAATCCGCCATTGCAAGTTCTGCGGCCATCGTGGCACCCACCATACTATCCTCCAATGTTTTTGGTGCCAATGACCGCATCAACGCGGCAGTATTGGGCGTGAATGGAAGGGGTAAAAACCACATTCAAAGCCTGATGAACCAGGAAAACGTTCAGGTTACTACGTTATGTGATCCGGACATGAACCTGCTAAGAGAGCGGCAAAAAAGTTTCAAGGAAACCTACAATAAAGACGTAGCGCTGGAGCAGGACCTGCGAAGGGTCATCGATGACCCGGATATTGACGTGATCAGCATCGCTGCGCCTAATCACTGGCATGCATTGGCCACCATCTGGGCATGCCAAGCCGGCAAAGATGTGTATGTAGAAAAACCCGGCTCCCATAACATCTGGGAGGGCAGGAAAATGGTAGAAGCCGCCCATAAATACGACCGAATCGTCCAGCATGGGGTTCAGCTCAGGAGCTCCCCTGCCGTAAGAGAAGCAGTGCAGTTGATGCGGGATGGCTACATCGGAAACGTATACATGGCTCGCGGAATTGTATTTCGTTGGAGACCCAGCATAGGCAATAAGGGATTCTCCCCCGTGCCGGATGGCATTGACTATGATTTGTGGACCGGTCCAGCTCCCAAGCAGCCATTTAGCCGGAATTTGGTCCATTACAACTGGCATTGGCATTGGGACTACGGAAACGGTGATGTAGGAAACCAAGGCATCCACGAGACTGACTTGTGTATGTGGGGACTTGATGTAGGGCTTCCTACCAAAATCACCTCTATGGGCGGAAAGTTCCTATGGGACGATGCCAAAGAAGTACCGGAAGTACTTACCTCGGTTTACAATTACCCGGAAGAAAATAAGATTATCCAATTCGAAGTAAGACCCTGGTGTACCAATGAAGAAGGGGGTGCTACCGTGGGAAATATATTCTATGGAGACAAGGGATACATTGTAGTCGATGGCTACGATAAATACAAGTCCTTCCTTGGTCAGGACCGAACCCCTGGAAAATCAGGAGATGACGGAGGAGAATCCGGAACCGGTATGGATCGGGGTGCCGGGGGAACCGACGGGCACTTTGCCAACTTTATTGAGGCCGTAAGAAAGCACGATCGATCCATTCTAAACGGACCTGTAGAGACAGCCCATCTTTCTTCCGGTTTGGCCCACTTGGGAAATATTGCATACAAACTGGAACGGGTGCTGACTTTTAATCCAAGTTCAGAAAAGTTTGTGAATGATCCGGAAGCCGATCAGATGTTGACCCGAAATTACCGGGAAGGCTTTGAGGTACCTAGTCAAGTCTAAGCAAGGAGGCGGAAGATCTCAATACTTCCGGGAGAAAGCAGAAATAGACCTGTCCGGATGCATGCATCCGGCAGGTTTACTTTTCCAGCTCCGAATAACAAACTAACTTTAAAAGTCTAAATGTAAATTTCGATATGCAATACCAGGCGATATTATTGATCTTGATTATGAGTAGCAGCACCATGCTTTTCGGTCAAAAAATGAAAAAAGAATCCATTGAATTAAAAGTCAATGAGGCAGAGAAAAAAGTCGATGTCATGGTAGGGGGAGACCTTTTTACCAGGTACATGTATCCGGACAATATCATGAAGCCCGTATTATGGCCGGTGATGTCTCCGGAAGGAAATATGCTGACCCGAAGCTATCCCCTTATCAACAAAGAAGGGGATCGTACGGACCATCCCCATCACGTGGGCGTGTGGCTAAATTACGGGGATGTAAACGGATATGACTTCTGGAACAATTCGGAGGCCATACCAGCTGAAAGAAAGGATGGATACGGAACCATCTTTCACCAGTCCGTGGAAAAAGCAAAGGGTGGTAAAGGCAAAGCGACACTGGAAACCAATTCCCTTTGGAAAGCTCCAGACAACACTACCCTGTTGGAAGAAGAAACCACCTTCAAGTTTAGTGCAATGGAAGGCATGCGCATTATTGACCGCACCACCAATTTGACGGCAGCGGTCGATAAAGTAGATTTTACCGACAACAAGGAAGGAATGTTTGCCATCCGGGTAAGCCGGGAATTGGAATTACCTACAGACAAACCCACCGAGTTGGTAGACTCCCATGGGGTCAAAACCCGTGTCGAAAAAATGGATAATACCTATGTAAAAGGGGACTACAGGAGCTCTGAGGGAATTGAAGGAGGCGATGTATGGGGTACCCGGGGAAGGTGGATGAAACTTTCCAGCGAAATAAACGGAGAGCCCGTTTCCCTGGTGATTATTGATCATCCCTCCAATGTGGGCTACCCTACTTACTGGCATGCCCGGGATTACGGGTTGTTTGCTGCGAACACGCTGGGGCAAAAAGCACTTTCTGGTGGAGAAAACGAATTGAATTTCAGTCTGGAAAAGGGCGAAACAGCCACTTTCAATTACCGGCTGGTGGTGGCTTCTGAGGAGTTATCAGATGCACAAATAAACGAACTGGCCGATGAGTACGCCAAAAAATAAAGAGACCGATAATCTTCAATTTTCAACTACTATGACGGAGACTAATTCTTCCAGGCGCAGCTTCTTACTAAAAAGCATGGCAGCAGGACTGGGATTGTCCACCCTGGGATCCCTCCCACTACCTGCTTTTGCCCGAAAATCGAACATGAAACTGGGCCTGGTAACCTACCAGTGGGGCAAAGATTGGGACCTTCCTACCTTGATTGCCAATTGTGAAAAAGCTGGTTTGCTAGGTGTGGAGTTACGGACCGAACACGCACATGGTGTGGAAACCAACCTTTCTTCCAGGCAACGAACAGAGGTAAAGAATCGCTTTGCCGACAGCCCGGTGACCTGTGTGGGGTACGGTTCTAATTTTGCCTACCACTATACCGATCAGGCGGAGGTACGCCAAAACATAGAAGGTACCAAGGAATACCTTACGTTGTGCAAGGATATTGGTGCCACCGGAATAAAGGTAAAACCAAATGGCCTGCCGGAAGGTGTCCCAAAAGAAAAGACCATTGCGCAGATCGCTGCCTCCTTTAACGAAGTGGGCAAATATGCAAAAGAGCTGGGGCAGTTGGTTCGTGTGGAAGTCCACGGGAAACTTACCCAACAGCTGCCCAACATGAAGGCGATCTTTGATCAGGTAACGGAAGATAGTGTCAAGGTGTGTTGGAATTGCAACGATCAGGATCTGATGGCTCCGGGCCTGGAAGCTAATTTTAATTCCGTAAAGCACTGGTTTGGCGATACGGTACACATTCGCGAATTGAATGTAGGGGATTATCCCTACCAGCAACTCATGAATCTATTTAATGGTATTGACTACGAGGGCTGGATACTATTGGAGGCGCGTACCACACCTGCCGATCGGGTTGCGGCTATGAAGGAGCAACTGGAAATTTTCAATTCCATGACAAACGCATAAATCTTACCCGGTCCGCGCGAGCGGCACCACCTTGTTGTATTCAGGGAAAGTAAAAAAGCAAAGGGCCACTTTCGGAAAGATCCGGGTGGCCCTTTTTCAATTCCTATCAACCGGCACTAGCGGCATATTCTTCTACCTCCTGCCAAACCCGGAACAAATTTTTATAGCAAACTTTTTCAATATCCTCCTTGCTATAGCCTCGTTTCAATAATTCGGCTATCAAATTGGGATACATGGATACGTCCTTTAGTCCGGTGGGCAAGGTGTCTCCCACCCCGTCAAAATCCGACCCGAATCCCAGGTGATCGATTCCTACCATTGCCACGATGTGGTCAAAATGGTCGGCTACCTTTTGCACGGAGGGGAAAGGATTATTCGCTGCGACGTATTCGGATATGTATTCCCGAGCTTCCGGATCGTTTCGGCTTAGTTCGTTTTCTGCCAACCAATTTACGAGATGCTCTCTTACGGCATCATTTCCCTCTCTAAAATTCTGATCGACAAAACTTCCTCCAAAATTGATCATGATCACGCCACCGTTTTCGGCCAGTCTCTGGATCATTTCATCCCCCATATTTCGCTCAAATCCTGGGGTAAAATGCCGCGCAGAAGAATGGGAAGCAATCACCGGAACCTGTGTTACCTCCATTACATCGTAAAAGGTGTCATCTGAAACATGGGAAATATCGACCATTATCCCCAGTCGGTTCATTTCTTTGACTACCTCAACGCCAAATTCGCTAAGCCCCCCATGCATATAGGTGGTATCATAAGAGGAATCACCAATTAAGTTATCCTTACCATGAGTTAAGGTAATGTAGCGGATACCACGATCGTGAAAGTATGCGAGATTGTCCAGGTTATCCCCGATGGGGGCTCCGTTTTCCATTCCCATGGGAAGGGAAATTATACCGGCTTCAAAATTTGCCTGAATATCAGCCGGACTATAGGCCATGCCAAATTTATCCGGCCAGGTATCGGCCAATCGTTCAGTCATCAGAATAAGGGAATCTGCCAACACCTTCGCTCCACCTGTTTCCTGGTACCGGGTAGGGATATAAATGGACATAAAAGGCGCATCCAAGCCTCCCTCCTTGGATCGGGGATAATCAAAATTGCCTCCTTCCGTCCTTTCAGACACGTCCAAAATTTCCCGTTGTAGGGTAAAGCCCCCCACTTTCATACGGTAGGGCAAATCCACATGGCCGTCAACCATGACGGTATTCCTGGCCAGTTCCCTGGCAGTCGCTAAGCGTTCTTCATCCGAAAGCGCAGTATAATCAATGGTCTCACTGGACTCTGTCCCGCAAGAAAAACCCAATAGGATCAAAAGGAGTGTTAAAATATGCGTGCTTTTTTTCATTTTCTGTAATTTTTATTGTTAGTGGTTATCTTATGTGTAAATTTTGAATCAAATATACCAATCTTTCAGTTTTTACCTATTGTGCTTAAAAATTCATTTTCGGAAGAAAATTAAGTATTCATCAAAAAATTAGCGAAATTTGATCTTTAACCAAACACGACACTCATGAAGTTTTCAACAAAACCCGCTACATCCACCCTTTATGCATTTGGTATTCTCCTGTTTTTGGGAATAAGCTGCGGCCCCTCTTCCACCAACGAGGAGCGTGAGGAAACAGCCGTTCAGGAAAATACACCAACAGAACCGAGTATGGAACTGCTTTGGGAAACCTCCGAAGAGCTTACCACCAATGAATCCGTTCATTATGAAGAAAGCGATGGCCTGCTTTACGTAGCCAATATCGAAGGAGGGCCGGACGAAAAAGATGGCGTGGGCTCTCTGTCAAAGGTAAGTACTGATGGAGAGATTTTGGAAAAAGACTGGGTTAGCGGCCTGAACGCTCCAAAAGGAATGACCGTAGTAGGAGATTTCCTGTACGTTACCGATATCGATCGCCTGGTAGAAATAGAATTGGCAACCGGTGAAATCAATCAAACCTTTGAGATTGAAGATGCCGTTTTTCTAAACGATGCCGCCACTGATGGCCAAAAAGTCTACTTTTCGGACATGAGAACCCATACCATCCACTACCTGGAGGACGGGAACATTCACACCTTTGCAACCGATCAAAACAGTATCAATGGGCTTCAGGTAGCCAGTGATGGAACCGTATACGGATTGGATAGTGAAGGTTTAAAACAATACGCCAGTGATGGAAGTTTTGAAATTATAAATGATGAGGTGACCGGCGGAGACGGTTTAATCATAATCGATGAAGACACGTTTATTGCCAGCCGATGGGGAGGAGAAATATTCCTTATCCAGAATGGTACGGCTACCAAAATTTTAGATACCACGGCAGAAGAATCCAATACGGCAGATATTGGGTTCATCCCCGAGGAAAACATTGTATTAGTACCTACCTTCTTTAAAAACAAAGTGGTTGCCTACAAACTTTCTTATTAACGATTTTATGGAATATTGTTGCAAGAGTGAATGAATATTCCACAGCTTTCGTTACATACTTAGAGAAGATGTAGCTAGGTTAAAATAGCAGCCTTCACCATCTATTGTCATTGTTGTTAATTTGGAGAGAAGAAAGGTGTTATTGTTTTTGGCGAAAAAACAAATGGACATCCAAAAGCGAACGCATAGTTTATGAATAAGTCAGAAAATATCAACTACGAACTTGAAAAAAATGCTGAGGTTATCAGTCAGCTGGATGATTTTGTCACCGAAACCGTCGGAACGACCTTAATGGACCCGGATGACTGTTGGCAACCCACTGATTTTCTTCCGGATATGTCCCAGCCCGATGCCCTGGATCAGGTGAAACTCTTGCGAGAAAGAGCTGCTGGCATCCCAGACACGATCATTACTTCCCTTGTAGGAAATATGATTACGGAAGAAGCCCTTCCAAGCTATCAAACTTACTTCAACATGCTGGAAGGCATTAACGATGAAGGATCCCTTACCAGCCAACGCGGTTGGGTAAAATGGACAAAAGCCTGGACGGCCGAAGAAAACCGGCACGGGGATTTGTTGAATAAGTACCTCTATCTTTCCGGCCGGGCAGATATGAGAAAAGTCGAGCAGACCATTCACCGCTTAATTTACAACGGGTTTGATCCCCGGTCTGAAAAAGATCCTTATCAGGCCATTATCTACACTTCCTTCCAGGAAAGAGCGACGAAAATATCCCATGTCAATACCGGAAAATTGGCGGATAAGGCAGGGGATTTGGTGTTAGGAAAAATATGCAAGCAGATTGCCGGAGACGAGGCCAGGCATGAGAAGGCTTACAAAAGTTTCATGTCGGAAATTTTCCAGATTGATCCCAACGGAGCCATGCTTGCGTTCGAGAAAATGATGCGTAAGCAAATTGTAATGCCTGCAGTACTGATGGGTGAAGGAGGCAAAAATCCTTCCCTATTTGACCAGTTTTCCGCCATTACCCAAAAAGTAGGCATTTATACGGGTTGGGATTACGCCCGTATCATCGATCATTTGGTCAAACTTTGGAACGTAGAAAAAGTGACTGGATTAAATGATGTGGCCGCCAAAGCGCAAGAATACCTGGCTGGTTTGGCCTCAAGATACTCTCGCCTTGCTGACCGGATGAAAACTCCTGATGAAATAAGTCTGGCATGGCAGAAATAAATAAAAGGGCTAAAAAATAGAACTAAAGTTGCCCTTTAAGAACGTTGCAAAGTTTAAGTTAAAAAAGTTGCTTAATCACCCGTATCAAAGGTATGTAAAGAGGCTTTAACATAAAATACCCCGATCGGGGTATTTTTTTTGCATTTCTCCCCTTGCCATTGATTTTTAAGGGGTTCACCATTCCATCGTGCCTTTTGGCACCCGGTTTTACGCCTGCTACAGGACTGAAAGTAAGAACTAGCTGGTCGTTCAAAAAACAGGAATTCAGAGCCTATTCCTTCTCAATTTTAGCCAGTAATCCCGCTTTAAGCTCAAAATAACTGTACGTTTCTCCAAAGTGGGTTTTGAGTGGATTTAAGAACTTGGTTTGTAAATGGGAGGCAGCAGCTTGAATTTCCAAAATCTGCTTGTCGGTTAAAAAAGCTTCGGATTTCATCTCCCCGGACTCCAATAGCCTTAGCACATGCCCTTCGATGGTACTCTGGGCCAACCCTCTTTCCCGGGCTATGTCCACTATTGTCTTGCCTTTCATAGCTAAATCCAAGGTTTCTTTAAGAGAGGAGGTCATTCCCTTTTTTTGTTTTTTCACTTTCCTCAGGGGGCCTTTATCCCTGGCAAGGGTAGGGTTATCCAAAAGATATTGTTGGATCACCTTCAAAAAAGAGGTGCCGTATCTTTCCAATTTCTGATTACCAACTCCATTGATTTGAAGCAACTCTTGCTCGTTTTCCGGCAAATAGCCTGACATTTCTACTAAAGTCGCATCGGAAAAAATGATATATGGGGGAACATCTTGTGCTCGGGCCAACTCCATTCTCAACCCTTTTAGCTTCTCCAGCAACTTTTCGTCTTTCTCCCCATGTCCCATTCCCTTTCGGAAATCATCCTTTTCCATGGAAAGAAAAATCTTCTCCTTACCTTTTAATTTTTTCCAGGCCTTATCCGTAAGCTTTACCACCGGCCGCAAGGGATCCTCCTGATCTAGATACCCTTCCGTTATCAACTGGTGCCCTAATGTTTTCCAAAACTCCGTGGAACGATCCTTCCCAATGCCAAAGACCGAAAGTTTTCTTTGCCAATCAAAAATTTTGGCCGATTGAGAGCCCCTCAGTACCAAAATGACATGTCCGAGGCCAAATTTCTGTTCCAGTCGTACAACGGCTGAAAGCATCATTTGAGAAAAAAGGGTCATGTCTTCCTTTTTATCATTCCGGAGGCAGGTATCGCAATTCCCACATTCCTCTGGATACTCCTCGCCAAAATAGCGAAGTAAATACTTCCTGCGACATTCGCTCGTTTGGCAAAACTGCACCATCGTTTCCAGTTTGGCTTTCATATGCCGGACATACACCGGATCTTCTGCCTTTTCCAGCATCCGGGAGAGGGTAATGCTGTCTCCAAAGCTGTAAAACAACAGTGCTTCTCCCGGCAGCCCATCCCTGCCGGCGCGACCCGTTTCCTGGTAATAACTTTCAATGTTTTGGGGCATGTTCGTATGCACGACAAAGCGGACATTTGACTTGTCTATACCCATTCCAAAAGCTACCGTT
>JAWLFL010000353.1:0-3341 GCA_041685605.1 Cyclobacterium sp.
GCCTGAGCCGCATAATCTTCGGCATTAAAACCTCCCTTTGTAAACCAGTAATTGGCGTACAAGGGAATTTCTTTTCTGAAAGCGCCTCCGAGCAATTCATATACAGGCACACCCAGTACTTTCCCTTTTAAATCGAGCAAAGCCATATCAATTCCGCTTATGGCGCACATACTTGCCCCAAAAGGCCCCACCCAGTTCAAATCGCGGTATAATTTTGTCCAGATATAATCGGTTCGCATCGGATCCAACCCAATAATGCGCTCACCTGCATGACGGGCAGCGGCTTCCACTATCGGGCTTCCCGGCCAGTTTGTCGCTTCTCCCACACCAGTATATCCCTCATCAGTAACTATTTTTAGCATTGTCCAGTTGTATTTTACTCCTTCAACCAGCCATACTTTCACTTCGGTAATCCTCATTTGGTCTAAGTATTTTTACATGATTCCATATTTGTCAAAGGCTTCAACCGCCGACATGCCATTCTGAATTGCTTTTTGTACGGTCTTTTCTCCCCTGGCCTTCTCAAGTGCCCGATTTATTACTTCAATTTCAATTTCCCGGGGAACAATACAAACTCCGTCCAAATCTCCCACAATGATATCTCCAGGATTTATCCGTACTCCCTCAATTTCAATTGGAATTCGATAATCGATAACTTTCCCCCGCGGCGCCTGATCCTGAGCGTACCTACCGTAAGAAAAAGTAGGAAAGTGTAAATCCAGAATTCCCTTTGTATCTCTGGAATACCCATTCACTACGGCTCCAACTGCACCCAGTGCCAATGCCCTTGTACTCATTAATTCCCCCCACAATGCATAAGACGGTGATGCGCCGGCACACACATATACCTCATTATCTTTTAAATCATCCAACGCCTCCAGCATTAAACCAAATGGCTTAGTCAAATATTGGTTTTTCCCATGACTAATTTCTTCATAGCAATCTGCCTCAAGAACCGGCATTGCCCGTCCAATCAAAAACATGTTTTCTTTTAAAGGCTGAATATGAGGAGGCAAAAATTGATGGGTATACCCCATTTTATCCATGATATCACCGATTACAGCGGTGTAAAGTTCTTTCTTCACTAAATGAAAAATTTCCTTATCATTTTTGTAATTCTGCATAAACCTGTTTATCAATGTTATATAATTACCTGTAATCTTTAACTCTCAAGCCTTTCCATTGCGCCTCACCCAGGATACTCAGCTATTCTTAAATCTTTCTCCCAGAAAACCAGGGGCCAAAGAGGTATTGATCACCTATTCAAATTCAATTTTCCACCCAACATCCTTAGTATCCAATACCTCTAATCTTAAATCAACCAGATTTGAGCTATTTTGGCGCATAGTAATCCTGGCTTTAACATCTCCATCAGTCAAAACTTGTTTGGGAATAAAACCATTTAATGCCAGGGTAATCACATATGGTTCACCACCAACAACTGCTGAAACTCCGGATAAGGTGTTTGTTTCTGAATTCCACTGTGGCTTTTTAACCAGATCAACATATCCTTGCATGATATGCCGGTCTGTGGATATAAATTGGGGATTTTCTTTGACTTCATGAATACTTATCATCCGGGTTTCACCAGGTCTCAAAGTCTGCATCAGGGAATCCTTCCCATTTATTTTGCCTAAAAATACATCATTCCAGAAATCGTAAAGGTAGTACTGCTTATTTTCATTCATTCCCAATCCTCCTTTGTTTAAAGAGGTAGCTGGAATAACATTTAATGCGACTGAATTATTCTGATTATCGTTAAAAAAAGTAAGTTGATGCCATTCCTGACTAACTTCAAAATCAAAGATCCGTGGCACAGGATAAGATGATGAAAAAGCATCAATGGGCCTGGCAGTTTTGGGAGATGAATGATAAGGAAAAGTCCTTGAAAAGACACGAATTTGTTCCTTCGACAATTGATTAAAACTCCTTCCCATCAGAAAGCGTCCACTTATTACATAAGACATGGTCATTATCGTCTTGAACCCTTCCAGGTTCTCGACCGGAGTTGCGTTAACCGGATCCTTCGCATCCATATCATAATTTACAACTACCCTGTTTTTGTACCAACGTAAGGCTGTCCTTGTTATCATTTCCGGCAAAAGCTGATGTGTATCTGCCCATACACGTTGAGATGCCACCAGGCCCAAAGTAATGTCCGAACCGCGAGTAAGATTTCGCTCATGAAGATAACAATCAGGACCTAATCCATTTTTTGCCAACTCATACATTTTTCGGTATGCCCGGGCAGTTGTTGTGTATTTATCCTCGAAACCGCCTTCGTATGCCCACGATGTTATTTCCGGATAATCATACATTATTCCTTTTACTCCAGCTTCGTTCAGGTTCTTATAAACTTCATTCATATGGATTAAAAATCCCGGATCTGTATAATCATAACTGAACATTGGATTTGAAGCGAAAGGTCGGCCTAACCACCAATGATCCGTATAACGAATTCCAGCATCCTTTGAAAGATCAACGTATTTTAGCAATTCATACGGATAGCCACTCATTAGCCGGTAAGGATCATTAAAGAGCATATAATCAGTGTGTTGTTTCACAAAGTCTTCCGATCTTCTGCTTCCCTGAAAATAAGTAAAAGGGATTCCGCCTTTTTCGGCAATTGCATGAACCCAGCTTTTAGTAGTTTTAAAAGGTGAGGTATAATGATTTTTATATCCCGATGTCCACAATTCTTTCCCGTATAACCCCCAATGCTCATCATCCCACCACCCCTGCTGGTTGTTTAATTTATATGAATCGGGCACCAAACGAATGGCTACAGGGGTGTATTTTGTTATTCCTGATTGGATTGCAAAATCCATCTCTTGAACTGCACCTTCTGAATTATTAACTTCAGGTAGATTCGCCTTGTGATTAATTAATGATGCATACCACAAACATTCAGTGGGAAAGTGGTAATAATTTAGTTCAACTTTTTGAGCCTTTCGTAAAGCCAAACCATATTTTTCAAGGGCCTCAAATGGATTTTTATTTATAAAACAAAAATAGAAACGTTCATCTGATAGATATTTTGAATGAGGCTTAATAATTTTTCCTACTGGATCTTCTGCAAACAATTTTACTGCAATTTTTCCATTTTCAGCATCACTCTGAGGGCTATGCTTTACTTCCACAAACTTTTCAAATTCATGATAACTTAATCCTCCTGCAACACAAATAGATGCCGAATCTCCTTGCCCAAATTGAAACATCAGGTTGTTAAATGACAAATATTGTGATGTGTCTCTCACTTGTGTGTTGTTTCCTCCTGAGTTACCATCCAACAGCGTAAATGAGTTGTCCGTATCCTTACCTGAGTAAGCATTGGGTGCAAT
>JAWLFL010000099.1:0-13836 GCA_041685605.1 Cyclobacterium sp.
CTACAGTAGCACCCGCCTCTTGCAAGAGGGAAGCCGTCAATAAGAAGATTTTGCTTGCTCCATATAAATCCGAGGAGCCGTGTAACATCAATACTTTAGTTTTTTTTATTGACATATACGCAGCTTTAAACGGAAGTGGTTTTTTGAAGCAGGTAAAAAGCTCCTAAGTGACCTCCATGGTCCGTAAACTCCACCTGCACCTCTTTTGAATAATCCGAAAACAGCCTGAATAACTTATCAGGTGAATAGTGATTCATCTGCATGACCGGCTCCTGGCAGAATTTACGGTGTTTTAAAGAGGAGTACAAAAAGTTGTATGGTTGAAACTTTGTCCGTAAAAAGAAATTTGCGTGGACGCTCCAGGGCAAGCGGTGACCAAACGTTACTTGCACCTGAAAAATCCCCCCAACCCGGGTTTGCTCCAGCAATTGGCGCATTAGTCGCATTCCCAGCTTAGGCTCTATGTGTTGAAATACGATATACGAATGGACGAAACCAAAGGAGGGAAGGTGTTTCAATTCCCTTCCGTTGTAAGTGGTGAATTTCAGGTGATCCAGCCCAAACACCTGCTTATGGTCAGTGGCCCGGTCAATAATATCCTCTGAAATATCTATCCCCCAGACTTCCTTTCCAGTCATTTTTGCAAAAGGGATCGCCAACCGCCCCACACCACAGCCAAAATCCAATATGCTTTCCTTCGAAATATCCACTCCAAAGCACCGGAGGACTCTTTTCCTGCTTTCGGAAACATACGATTCTCCTGTTTCAAAAAATTCACCGATGGCCTGGTCTGAAAGGTGCTGCATGCGAAATTTTTCTTCCGACAAGACCCCGTAGTAGGGATCTTTTTTTCCCCATTCTTTCCAATTTCTGATCGATTCAGATTTCATGGTTCTTTCCGGGTTTTAATTATTTTTGCTGGATTACCCCCAACCACACTGTAGGGAGGAACATCTTTGGTCACAATACTACCTGCTGCCACTACGGATCCTTTCCCAATGGTAACCCCTGCCAAAATAACGGCATTTGATGCAATCCAGCAATCGTCTTCAATCTTGACAAAAGACCGACGGACTCCTTGCGTAATCATGGGCTTGGTTACATCTTCAAAGACATGGTTTTCGGAGTAAATACTTACCCGGGGCGACATCATCACATTGTTTCCGATTTCTATGTACCCGGAACAGCCGATATAGGCATAAGGGCCAATACTCGAATTGTCTCCAACCTTGAGCCCTAAACCCGGCTCTCCCCCATATAGGTTGGTAGGGCGAATGATCGCATAACTTCCCACCGTAACCTTATCCCCAAACACAATTCCTTTGGTGGAAAGGCAATTAATCTCGCAATGATCCTGAGCAACAAAATTCCTTCCTGCACTCAAATAGCCAGCCTGGCGAATGGTGACCCCTTTTCCAATCAAAACCATTCCCTGTACACTTTTCATCTGCCACTTCAGCCAATACCCGCGGCACCAGCAGGCAACCATTCTTACCAAAACCCAAAAGACCGAAGCCCGATCCCATCCGGGACCAAAACGGTCCGAAAAGTCCATTTTGGTGATATTGGAAATGAGCCCCCCCAAACTAGTTACCATGCACGATTTCTTTAAAATATGCCTGCAAAGATAGAAAAAACTTCTCTCCCCTAAATGCCTGCAGCCGTTTATACCCCAGGGCAATCAGCTTGGTACGCAGATCCGGGTCTCCGGCCACCTGTTTCATCCTTTTGGTAAAATCATCCAGGCCGAAGGAATCGCTTCTTAACACGGCAGCACCTCCCACTTCCATCAGGGCTCCCTGCGGTCCGATAATCACGGGTAAACCATAGGAAAAAGCCTCCAAAACCGGAAGGCCAAAGCCTTCATTTTTGGAAGGAAATACGTATGCGGTTGCAAAATGGTAATACCTTTCCAGGTCTTCGTCGCTTAGGTATCCGGGTAAAATTACCTGCTTCTGTAATCCCAACCGCCGGATCTCGCCCACCACTTCATCGTAGGCATCCAACGTACGTCTGGGACCGCGCTGCCCGACCAACACCAATTTGTATTCTTCATCGCACTGCTCACTAAACAAAGCAAACGCCTGCACCAGCACCGCCAGGTTTTTTCTCTTTTCCATCACCCCTACATGCAAAAAGTAGGGGCAATCCAGCGGAGAATTCTGCGAATCCGGTTTTTTCCGAATCCCGACATCCAACCCGGTAGGTATGGCCTTTATGGGAAAAGGTGTTTTCAAAAATGGTTTGATCTTGCTTTTAGCATAGTTGCTAACGGTAAGCACCCTCGTTCCCCTTTGAATACTGCCCCTCAGAAAAGACAGGTAAATTTTTCTCCATAGCGGATGGTAATGTTCGGGGCTTTCCCAAAAAAACGCATCGTGAATCACCGCAATCCGTTTTCCCCGTGACCACAGCGGGGCAAGTATATCGGGACAAAAGACCAAATCTGCATGATAGCGGTAGCTCAGCCCGGGAAGTACAATAAGTTTGTGAAAGAAATAACGAAACTGAAACAACCAATTTTTCCAGCGCGCGGTCTTCCCCTTAAAAAAATTCCCACTGCTGATTTTTCCGGGGGAAGGGTAAACAATGAATCGATATTTTGTTCCCTGATAATTTTCTATTTGACGGATCAGACTATCAATGTACGTTTTGATCCCGGTCTGGGCCAGGTGTAGAAAAAAAACATCCACCAATACTACGATAGGCTTTTCCTTCATGAACGAGTGCTAATTAAGGACTTATTAGTAAAGGGCAAAAGCTGGTTATAGATCGAGAGGGAATAACCCATTGCCCACCAGGAAACCAGTGATACGTAAGCGTATAATTCGGCATTTGCTGTAAACAAGGGTAACAGTAAGCCGAATTTGGTGCTGGCGGCTATAAAAGCCACCCGGGCATCAGAGCTGTCGGATGTATGCCGAAAAACCTGTAAAGATCTGTGAATGCCGAATCCCAGCGCTGCGATGTATAACAGCATGCCCAACACGCCCAACTGCACCCCGTAAATGAGAAATTGATTCTCTCCACCTACCCGAACTTCATCTTCCACGCTACCGGTATTACCACTCATCGCCAGGCCCAATCCTTCCGGGTTTGCCACCATCGAATCAAGGGCCAGAAACCACTCTACCAAATGGCCGAGGCTGGAGGCATTCTGAAAGGTCAGCGTGTCGTAGACGAAATAGTAGAACTCTTCGGAGGCAAAATAAAGTACATAAAGTGCAAAGCCCAGAAGCATCAGGGCTCCGAGCTGAAGCAGTCGGTACAATCTGAAAACAAAGGCGATAAAAAAAAGCATCACAAAAAAAGCTCCAAAAGCAGCCCGGGATGCCGAAAAAAACAAACTCCCTAACGCCGCCAACATCACGAGCAGGTAAAACCAGCTTTCTTCTCTTTTACGAGTCAAATACCAGATTAACCCCGTGGCAAAGGCCAATAAGCTGGAGCTGGCCATTTCCAGGGGATCAGAGAAAAAAGATGCCAGTCGCATGCCGGTAGTCTGAGTTTCAAAGGTCCAGGAAAGCCCGTAGTTGCCGGATGGCTCTATGCCATTAATCGCAAAATTAAACAACGCATATCCAGTCAATTGCTGAAAATGAACCCCCAGTCCTTTTTCCAGAATATTTAAACAAAAAGCGGCTATAGCGATGACCATCACCCAGGAAAAAATCCGGTCTATTTGGTCGCTTGCCAATCGGGTATTCCTACCAAGAAAGTAAAAGGCACCAATCAACAAGGTGTTTTTTAAGTACAGCAGTTTATTAACGAACGAGGCCTCGCCCATGGGCAAAAACAAAAACAGGGTAGCCAATCCAAAAAATGACAAGAGTATATAGTCTACCAAATTTAACCGAAATGGGTACGTCCAAAAATCTTTTTGGAACAGAAAAAATCCCCCGATCGCAAGCAGCAATAACAGTTCTTTAATGTACTGAAAAAAGGCAACGGCGACTTCCGACCCGGTAGCCTGGTACACGATGCTCAAAATGGATATGTAAAAGGGAAGGTACAGCACCATAAAAACTATGATAAACTCCCACTTCCCCTGAAAGACAATCTTTTTAACGCTGACCACCAGCAACGTCAATACATACACCACCACCAGAAAAAACAAGAGCATGCTAATCATTTCCTTTCACTATTGGCGTTTTGAACCCGGCAATTATCCCCTCTATCACTGCTTTTCGTTTTGATTTTCTACCTTTCAGGGTAAAGTAAACCAGGTAGAACCCGAATTTAAGGAAATGGAAGGGCCATGCCATCCAATTTCCGGGTACCCTGCTATATTTTCTAAGTTGAAAGAGTTGATTCCGAACATTCAGGAAATGTACCTTCGGATTCAGAAATCCCTCTTCTCCCTCCTGCTTACTTTTAGAGGCTGCTCCTGCTTCATGGAAAATAATTGATTTAGGAACAACTTTCAGCGTATACCCTTCTTTTCTCATTCGTAAGGACCAATCTACGTCTTCAAAATAAGCAAAATAGTGCTCATCCAGGAGCCCAATTTTCTCCAATACCGATGCCCTGACTAAAATGGCACAGCCGGTAATCCAATCGGTCGGATAGGGATCGTTTGAGTAGGGGTGATGAATCGTCTGAGCCATACCAAGCCAGGATTGGTACTTACCTCCCGCATTCCATATTTTGGATTTGGGATGTAAAAAGTAGATTAATGGCTGCACGGCTGCGGTCTCCGGGTGGCCTTGCATTTCTTCCAGTAGCGGTTTCCAAAAATCCGCACCCACTTCGGTATCATTGTTCAGCAGCATGATATACGCATATCCCTGATCCAAAGCGGCCTTGATGCCCAGGTTATTTCCCCCCGTAAAACCAGCATTGACCGGGTGTAAAATCAGTTGTACCCGGGGAAACTGCTTTTTGATTTTCCGATCAGAACCGTCATCCGATCCATTGTCTACTACTATAATCGCTTCAGCAGAAAACCCGGATCGTTCCAGCGATTTCAGGCAGGCACAGGTAAAGTCCCCGCCATTCCAATTAAGAATGATAATGGCGAGAGAGGAATCCACGATAGTATTCAGTTAAAATGTGGGCTTTCGATTTCCATAATAGAGCCGAAGTAAATAAGTAGGCTGCCAGTTCGGTTGTGAGCAATGCCAAGGCCAGCCCGGTCCCACCGTAATAATGGGTTAACAAAACGGAAGCAGCAAGCATGTATACACAAAAGGCCCAGGTGGAATGAAAGAGCGTTTTCTTCTCATCCGTGACTAGAATAATCAACATATTGACAATGTTAAGCCCTGCCAGCAGCGGTAAAAAAGCCAGAATTTTTAAAATAGCAACGGCATCTCCCAGATTTTTCCCAGATACTAACTGAATGATACCGGGAGCGAACAGATTCACCAATACTCCGATCGCGAGTCCCACTGCCAGGGAAGTCCATTGGACCTTACGCAGAAACTGGTAGCATTTTCCAGAATCCTGGTAAAAAAGAACACTGGCTCTGGGGTAAGCCGCCTGGGTAATTAGGGTAGGGGCTATTCGCAAGACCATCGCTACTCGCTCTGCTATCCCGTAAAGTCCCAATACCTGGGCAGATGCAAAAAAACTCAAAATGATCACCCCCCCGTTAACAGCCAGGTGAGCCGTCATACCAGAAAAAAATAAGAGCAGGTTGTTTTTCCAGGATTGCCAAATGCTTCGGACATCGGGCCAGCGCAGGCGAATATTTAAACCAAAATGAATGTAACCCAATAGTATGAGATTGGTTAGGATGGCCGTTGCCCCTAGAAAAAAGTTAGCCAGGTAACTACCGGAAGGGTCATTGATCAAGCCTATGATAAGTCCCAGATATAATAGCTTTCCAAAAACATTGGCCAGGGAGGCCCAATGCAAGCTTTCCTTTCCCTGAAAAAACCAGATGGTAGCAGTGGCCTCGCTAAACAACAAAATGGTAGACCAGCCCAAAATGAACAGGTAATCCTCAAAAAAGCCAAAGCCTTTTCCAAGGATAAGAATGAAAACCAGGGCCATAGCGGCTAAGAGGTTTTTACTCCAAATGATTTCCGAAAAGGTCTGGCTTAATACTTCCGAATTGTCCGCTGCCAATGCGATATTCCTGGGGCCACTCAGGTTGTAGCCATAACTAACCAGCACATTGAATAACAAAATTACTGAAAACGAAAGGTTTACCAACCCAAATTCCGAGACGCCAATGGCGCGCACAAGCACCGGCATGGCCAATAAGGAAATCAGGATATTGGAGGACTGGATCAGGAAAAGAAAAATAAAGTTTCTGATCGATTTATTTTGCAATAAATAAAAAAAAGGCAGCCTGGAAATTCTTTCTAACATAGAAACCCGGGCAACTTATTGATTCAGATGCCGAAAGTACAAGGTCTGTAGGTACACCCACACCAGACCCAAAAGTAAAAAGAAAAATGCACCCAGCACGATTCCGGTGGCTAATTTTATTTCGGAACGCTCCAGAGGGAATCGCGGTCGATCAATGATCTGGATTAGTGGTGTGTTGTTTCGGTGATTAATTTTGGCAATTTCCAGGTTGGTAACGATTTCTTCGTAAACGGCCGCTGCCGCCTGAATATCTACCTGCAGGCTTTTGGAGGCAACGAGTCCCTCCTGTAGCAGCGGATTTGGGTTGGGAACATTGTCCTGAAACCGGGCTAATTGTTTTATTTTCTCATCCAGGACGCTGCGGACACTATCGGCTTGTTGCTGCAGAACGGCCTGGTTTTCGGCGGTCTTTTTCGTTTTGGTTTTGAGGTAAAAATCATTTACGGTTTCCACCAATTGCTCATTAAAACTTTTCGCAAATCCCTGGTCTTTTGAGGCGACCGTTACTTTGATAATATTCAACTTGCGATCCGGCTTGTCCACAACCAGGCTTTCCTTTCGGATTTCTTTTACCACTTCCCGCAGCACGCTATCCTGTTGAATCGAAAAATCTTCCCTAGGCAGGGAAAAATCCAACGCCCCAAAATCAACTTCACTTTCCCACTTCTCATCAAGATCATGAAAACGTACGTACCGGTTTATTAGCAGTTGTTCCTCTTCCGAATCAAAGGGATCCAGCAAGGCCTGGGAAAGCATGGCATCCGAGCGATACAGTTCGAGAATATTATCTCCTTTAAATAACCCACTCTCCGATCCGATGGATCCCAGGTTCAGACCTAACATGGAAGCGATGCCCGAAATATTCCCAAGCCCTCCCATATCCGATTGTTCCAGCACAAACGTGGTATCCGCATGGTAAACCGGCTTTTTGAGTAGGGAGGCAGCAATTCCCAACAGAATCCCAACGATCACAAAAGCACCCAGAACCCTCCACTTACGTAAAAAAACATTTATCCAGCCGAAAAGCCTTTCAACAAGCTCTTTGAAGGTGATTTTATCGTCAAGTATGTGTTTGTTTTGCTGATTCATCAATTTAGTAGTTGGGTGATTACCAGAGCAAGCGTAGCCAATCCTGTGGTGATCCCCACCAGGTCGCCCGGTCGAATAGGAATTCTGGGGCCTTTGGTGGGTACGATGATTTCTGATCCAGGTGCTACATTTGGATACACATTAAATAAAATAAAATTCTTAGTCCTGGCTACCTCCCCATTGGCATAAACTACATAAGTGCTCCTCTTTTTTGCACGGGAATCAAACCCTCCGGCCCTGTCAATATAATAGGACAATCCTCTGAAATTTTCGTGCCTCACGGTAGTAGGATAAATCACATCCCCCCTCAGCCGGACCGTCTGCAGTTGCCTGGGCACACTTAAAATATCTCCCTCCTCCAGGATCAAATCGTATTTGGATCCCGGATTGGCCAAAATGGCTTCCAAATCAATGGCTATCGCCTCCGTTTCTTTGATTTTGATAGGCGCTACTCCCTCTCTGGAATCGGAAATTTCACTCAGCAGGTTTTCCCTTGCCTGGATGACACGGGCTTCTGTTTCCATTTGTGAGGAATCCTTATTTTCAAATAGGTAGTTACTGATCCGGTCGATTAACTGTTGCTGTGATTCCGTGGGTACTAATTCTTCCCGATTCATCCGCTCCAATAGGTTTAGCAGGCTTCGCTCTTTTCGGAGCGTCTCGGACTCTGTTTTATAAAATTCCGTTCTTCGGATAAGCCTGGCTCCTTCGGCATAGGCGAAAGCCGTTAAACCTCCCGCTCTGTTGATCAAGTCTGAAATTCGTTCTTCTGCATGCTTAATGGCAAAGGTGCCAGGTGAATTGACCTGGCCTTCTATACTGGCCATTCTGTCCAGACCAAAATTGGTTTTCCTTCTCACGGTAAGGTGATCAAAAGGCTCCAATTCGATTGGGTTCGCCGATAAACCAAGGTTCTCCTGAACCGAAACAGGTATGATTTGAGAAAACTCCCTTCCTCCCTGGTCGGTCGCTCTTCTGGCAAGTTCCACATTTTCTACCGATGCCGCCTCTTTCAGTCCCCCCGCCATTAAAATAAGGTCTTCGGGTGTCATTTCACCGGAATAGGGATAGGTGCCTGGATAAAGCACTTCGCCCGAAACTTTGACATATACCTCTTCAGCTAATTCGTAAATGGAAGGAATCCGGATCAAATCTTCTCTTTCTAGGGGGATATCCGGCATGCTGCCATTAAAAATTTCTTCCAGGTTTACCTGCAACATCCGGGTACTCATGTCCTCGTTGGTTCTCAAGATACTTATTCTACTCTGGTAAGCTTCCCCCCGGAGCCCTTCGGCCTTTTGTACCAATTCGGTCAGCGTAAGCCCCTCCTGGTAGGCATAATTCCCCGGCCGGTAGACAGCACCTCTTATTTGGATCCGATTGGTATAGCGGTCCAGCACTTCCCCCACCTGATAACGATCCCCGCCCTTTACCAAAAACATACGAAACTGATCCTGGTAGATGTCCGATACTGCTTTTTGGGTATCCGTGATGCGGGTTACATTCACCTTTTCTTTAAACGCATGGTCAGTAAAACCTCCTGCAAAGGAAAGAACATCTGCAAACGTCTCCCCTTCCTTCACCTCGAAAATTTTGGGCCTTTTCACCGCTCCCTCTACTGTCACTCTCCCCAAATAGGGCGGAACCAAAATAATATCCTGATCTTGCAGCAGGTGGTTTATATTGGGGTCGCCCTTCGTCAAAAAGTCATAAATATCAATTTCTGCAATTTCTTCGTTGTTGCGGATTAACCGAACCCCCCTCATGCTACCGTTTTGATTGGGGCCTCCGGCTGCATATAGTGCGTTGAAAACGGTGCTAAATGCACTAAGCGTGAAGGTACCCGGCAACCTAACCTCACCTACCAAATTCACTTTTACGGTTCGGACATTTCCCAGGTTTAATTGTAAAAAGGTATTGGGATTGTTTCCCCTCAAACCCGTATAGTAAGTCGAGAGCCTGCTTTTAATTACCTGAGTGGCTTCTTCCAAAGAAAGTCCTGATACATTTATAGGACCAATATTTTCCAGTATGATCTGACCTTCGGGACTCACGGATGCCTCGTAATACTTCTCCGACTGCCCGTAAATATCGATATACACTTCATCCCCAGGTCCTAAAATATACGTTCGGGGCGTGGCCATATTCAAATTGGGTTCAAAGGTTAGCCTCCTGTTTTTATTATAAAAGAGGTCCATGCCAAAATAGGGCTGCTCTTCCACCTCATTTTCACCTTCCTCTCCTTGAGGGGGTATGATGCCACTCGTAATCTCGTTGAACCCCATCTGTCTTCTGGTATCCCTTTTGCCAAATCCGGAATCAGACCTTGCTCCATCCTGCAAGCCAAAAACCATTCCCTCCAGCCTTTCTTTCAACTTATCAATTTCAGCCGCAGGAACTCCCCTTATCTGGGCCATTTGAAGCAATTCAGTCTCCGACAATCCTGCTTCCGAGGCCCTGCTCATCAATTCCTGCAATTGTTGATCCGATAAATCGTCTACATCCAGAGAAGAAATGTCTTGTAAAGATTGGGCTTCCACCATAAACGAGAAAAGAAACGTCATTCCAATAAAAAATAACCGTTTCAGATTCAAATGCCTTAAAGAAATCATGCGACTGATTTTAATGTTTGTACACAGCTTCGCCAGGTCACCCACGGCCTTTTTCAGGTCGGGTTTTTAGGTTTGGATTTCAAAAAATCCGTAAAGCAACCGTAAAGATAAGTATTCCTTTCTTTTTGGAACCGATGTTTGGAGATTAAAGCTAATGTTTAAAAGTCTTGTTCCTTTTCTCTAAAAAGTTACTTTTTATGGGTGCCCTGCCTGGCCAAACCCTTATGCATAAATTATGGAACAAAAAAAACAGGCACTTGTAAAATGCCTGTTTTTTCCACAAAAATTCAATATTAATTTATGGTACGATTACCTGATCGACTACGTGAATGACTCCGTTGGTTGCGTGAATATTTAACAGTTCAGGAACCAGGCCGGAAGAATTAATTTCCAAATCTGCAAGGTTGACCATCAAATCCTCGCCCTCAAGTAAAGTAGGAAGTGTAGCCCCTTCTCTCAGATCTTGCGAAAATGCTCTGGCAGGCACCACATGGTAGGTCAGCACGGAGGTTAATGTTTCTAAAGGAATGTCTTCGTAACCATCCACACCCAAGTCTTCATAAAGTGCTTCAAAAGCGGCATCCGTAGGTGCAAAGACAGTAAGGTTATCGTCTAAACCACCACTCACTGCATCCACTAGTTCTGCTCTTGACAGCGCACCTACAAGTTGCGTAAATTCAGGAGTTTCAGCTTGCGTATATCCCACTGCAATCTCTGCAATCGATTCCGTAGGAGGGGTGATCACATAATCCAATACGTGAATGATCCCATTATCCGCTTCAATATCTGTGTCAACTATTTGCGCATTTCCGTTAATCCAAACGTTATCGTCGGGATCTATGCTTACAAAAAACGGAGGACCTCCAAAACTAGTAACGCTTCCCGCTTCTACAGCGGAGGCTGGCACTTCCCCTTCCACCACGTGGTAACTTAATATAGAAGCTAGATCAGGAGATTGTAGCAATTCCTCAGCTGTGAGACCGTTGTCGGTAAGAAAGGCGGTCATCGCTTCATCGGTAGGCGCAAAAACGGTAAAAGGTCCTTGTTCAAGCAGAGCCTCATCCAAATCTGCTGCTAACACTGCGGAAAGTAATATTGAAAAATTATCATCAGCCATCACAATATCAGCGATAGAATTGCTTTCTTCTTCTGGCATCAGCACTCCACTAATTACATGTATTACCCCATTAGAAGCTTCAAGATCTTCTGTAGTCACCGTGACATCTTCATTAATAGTGATGGTTCCACCACTCACAACTACATTGAGATTAGCTCCCTCAAGTAAGGTTGGCACTTCTCCCGTACTCACCTGATTCGCCAAAACTTGTCCACTAACCACATGGTAAAGTAAAATGTCACGGAGGTCTTCTACCGGAACATCACCCACATCGGTAATTCCGGCGTTGGTAAACGCTTGGTTGGTAGGGGCAAAAACGGTAAATGGACCGGCAGCACTTAATTCGTCTACCAGGTCAGCTCTCTGGATTGCTTCAACAAGCATTGAAAACTGCTCATTTCCTGCCGCAATATCAATGATACTTTCCTCTTCTGGGGGCATGGGTGCCGGATCATCATCCGAACAACCAAAAGAAAAAAGCAAGCTTGCCACTACCAGCAAACTCATTAATTTCCGGTTATTTCTTATTTGGAATTCCATAATAAATATTGGTTTAGTTAAAATTTAAAAACACCCACTTAACCGACAGTCCATCAGATAGTTTTGGGTTAAAAAACAAACACCTTTATGTTGTATATTAAAAGCGTCTATTTGTCAACCTTTTTAAATGTATATACAAATAAATTCCAAAATGGGGCGTTTTAAACTAAAAACAGTAATTCTTATCCTGAAACCATCTGTTTTGTATCAAAAGCTTATCTTTACATTTATGAACCGATTCACATTTGCGATCTATGCCGGGCTCATTTCATTGATTTTTAGTAGATGCTCGGAATCGAACGACCCTTGTATCCTTCCGGCTGCCTTTTCGGAAATCGAAATGGAGGTGGAGATAAACAGAATGGAGGAACCGTTTTTTGAAGGACTGACAGAGGAGAAGCTTATCTACCATCTGGAAAAATATCCGAAATTTGCTTCAGTCATGTTTGACAACATGGGATTTGAAAACCAGGAGCGAATGAGGGAAGAATTACTGCTCATTCATCAGGATACGGGCATGCAGGAACTGTACCAGGAAGTAAAAGCTCACTTTGAAAACCTTGACACGATCAGAAAAGAGTTGGAAAACGCATTTCGGGGCATTAAACACCACTATCCCGAATTTAAGATTCCTGAGGTATATACTTTTGTAACTGGCTTTGGTACCGACCTGATTGTGGAGGAGGAAATCATCGTGATCGGATTGGACTATTTTCTACCGGAAGACCATCGGTTTCAACCCGTCGATTTGCCCCAGTACATCGCGAAAAGGTATAATGTGGACCATTTGGTTCCAACCATCGTCACGGCCATTTCCGCTCAGTTTAACCACACGGATTTAAGTGACCGTACGCTTTTGGCTGAAATGATTTTCTACGGCAAATCCTATCATTTTACAAAATCAGTCCTCCCCTGCACGCCTGATGAATACATTATAGGCTACGAATCCAAAGAAATACTTGGTAGTTACGCCAATGAAGAAATGATTTGGGGGCATTTTATCGAAAACGAGCTGCTTTTTGACACCAACCCTTTTGAAGTCAGGCGGTATACAGGAGAGGCCCCTTTTACGGATGAAATCAGCCCCGATGCTCCCGGAAGGATCGGAAGGTGGCTGGGCTGGAACATCGTGGACGACTACCGGATCAATAACGACTTAAGTCTACGGGAAGTCATGCAGCAAGACGATGCGCGCGAAATTTTTAACTTATCGGGATACAAACCAAGATAGGTTGGCACCTTGCCTGCTGTTCCGGATTTCCAGAATATCCAAAACATGGTATACTGCTATCTCCTTGTTAAATTCGGTTTCGGCTAGCACACGTGCGGTTTTTCCCATCTGCTCTAATAAGGCTGGCTGGTTTTCGAGCATTTCCAGGGATTGAAGTAAAAGGGTACTGTCCTCGTGATAAAGGCCCATTTCATGCTGCCTTATCACATCTCTGATCCACCCTTTGAAGTTCACAATAACAGGCATCCCCATAGCCAGGGCATCAAAAAATTTATTAGGACTGCTGACTTCCAAAACGGGAAGGGGCAAAAAGGAAATGTAGGCCAGGTCAGCTTTTTCCATTTGAGCTTTCACTTCATTTTTATCTCCGAACGGAATAAATTCGACTTGGGAAAGCTTGCGATTTGCGACCTCCTTTTTCAGGAAAGGCAGGTACTTTCCTTTGCCCATGAGTTTGAACTGCCATTTTTTTCCACTCTTTTCGGCAGCTTCCGCGAGTTCCAGGTACTTATACAGCCCGTTGACTTCTCCGACTGCCCCCGCATACAATAGGGTCAGGGGCTGCTTTTCAAAACGCCTGTTCCGGTATTTCCCGGGAGCCCATTGAAAAAAATCCACATCTGCAAAGTTGGGGATTTGCAGGACTGGTTTGCCTGGAACCCGCTGCTGTATATACCGTTGCATCCCGGGAGAAAGCGCCACGATTTTCCAGGCATTTTGGTAGATCAAATACTCCATGCGGTACAATGCCTTTTTCAACAGCGGGTTCCGGATCCTTTTTATTTCCAGAGGAGCTTTTGGCCAGAGATCGCGAACCTCGAAAACATAGGGTATCCCCCATTTTTTCTTCGCCCACCTACCAATTAGTCCGGTGGAAAGGGGAGTAGAGCTGATGTAAAACACATCCGGTAAGCTCAGGTTGGAAACCA
>JAWLFL010000354.1:0-3327 GCA_041685605.1 Cyclobacterium sp.
ACATCAGAACAAGCAGATCAGGGATTTGATTTCCTCAACGGGAGTTCCTCGGGGCACCGAAAGGGTAACCCCATTGGGGTAGCGGATATCAACGGCCTTCTCAACGATGGGATAGATGGGCTGGAATTCCCCTTCTAAAGATTCTTGTTTTTTCAGGTAAAGGCTACGCCAATAACCAAATTTGGCAAGGTTAATACCTTGGGCTGCACAAAAGGTTTCTCGGGTCTGCTCGCTTAATTCCCATTCCCGGACAAGGGAAAACATCTTTTTACGTAATTCCTCGGATCTCATCTACAAGTGATTTTAAGTTCAGACCAAAATTGGCTGAAAAATCACCCTCTTCAAATAGGTAGTAGGCCGAAGGGATACTAAAAAACCAAGGTTGACGATAATACTTGTCCATAGAAGTATTTTCCGCTTTGCCTGATTCCCTTCTTTTTTTAGTTGTAACCCAATCGTATAGTCAATCATTGTACTAAAAACGATCAGCGATAAAAATCTCCAATCCCACCAACCATAAAAAACGTAACTTGCAAAAACAATCAACAAGTTTTGAAGGTTTAGATTTCTATTGGTTACGAACCAATAGAGTACAAAAACTATGGGTAAAAAAATCGCAAATTCAATTGAGTTAAATAGCATTTAATATTTCTAGCATTAATTGTTTATCTTCACCAACGTTTTTTATTCTGACTAGAGAAAATAGAATCCCTAAATTTAGCATCCTTTCGATGTCTCATTCTTAGTTTGACAGGCTTAATTCATCAAATTGCTTTTTAATCCTTTAATTATGACCAGTTTTCTTTTCTGATGAAAAAGGGATCCCTATTTGATTCATATATATTCTCATCTTTACTGGAATATTACAATCAATTACAACTGCGAATACTCAAGCCACATCACCGGTTAAATTATTTTTCATGAGAATCTCTTTTGCTTAGCTTATCAAGTAGCGGCCGGGTAAATTCCGGTATAACCATAAATAATGATGGAATACATACTAGAAACAAGATCAAATGTCGTGGAAAGCTAAATAACCTGGGATAATAGTCGGTAATGATTACTACACATAAAATTAAACCGATCGTTAAAAAAACCTTTTTATTTCGGCTAAAAAAATGTTTTGTTCTTTCGGAAAACTGAGAATTATTATCGAAATAAAAATAAATAATATAGGGTAGAAATACCAATACGTGCAATGAAAAGGGAATATTTACAGTTAATAAAACACCAAGATGAAACATAGCTGCTATTCCGATCGCTCGTAAAAACAGGGCAGACCAAAATATCGTGGGAATGAATCCCAATTCGAATAATAAAGTGCCGTAATCTAAGATTTTATAAATAAATAGATTGTTTATTTTTACAAACATTTCATTTAAGTACATGGGGTCAGCACCTGAATAATACCTTCTTAAAATGAATCCAGCGGTGGTAGAATAGGACACATCTAACCAGCCTCCAATCAGTTTTGGCAAACCGGCAGTAAAATAACCCCATCCCAATAAAAAGGAAAGGAAGGTTAGTGGCCATCCTTTGGGAACTTTGTTTCTGGTTTTGTTTCTTAATGCGTCTATTGACAAGGCACCTCCCCAATTGGTAAAAGCCATTAATAATGGAAAAATCACCGGAAAAATGTTATGATTAATTTTCCCATAACTGTAATCATATGTAAAACCAAATAACAGAAGTAACCCGAAAATAATGGATGACGCCTTTGTTCGAAAACCTATCAATATCAAGGCGAAACTTACTCTCAAAATCAGATCAAACGTCCACCAAAAATCTTCTGAAGTGATTGGACCAATCAACCGGGAAATCCCCGGAGGTGGGTCAAAAAACACCAATTCAAAGCTTGCAATCTCTATAAACTGGGGAAGGTCAAAAATAAAAAAACCGAGGCAAAATAAAATCCTGGTTAGCCCTAATTGGAAAAAAGTAGGCTTCCAGGTATTTTCAAGCCAATTGGTGATGCGCTCGTTAATTTGTAGTATCCTCATCAAATGTAAATTTTCGTTGTTTGACAATTTCCCTAGACTGAAAGCCCTCCACCAGGTGGTAATATTCTTTGTACTCATTGACGATAAAACCAGTTACCTCCTTGGATTCAAATGGCCTCTTTTTAAACATTAGTTTAGGCACCTCTTTATCTGCTCCACCGATCACGTTATTTGTTGTCCATTTTTGTAGTGTTTCATGGATTCTCACCCCACCTGGTATCAAGGATATTATTCTTCGTTTTTGCTTTTTTGATTCTTCCAAATTCGTTCCTGCCTGATTGAAAAAAATAAAGTGCATGTTATTTCTATACCTGATTAGATTTTTTGGAGGCAAAACCTCCTGTAGATCTCCCTTCCATACTTCTTCGCCATTGTTCAAATAGATTATTTCAAAATAACTGGCAGGTAAAACGCCATTGTCAATTCCACTTCTTGTAAAGGCCGGCATATTTAAACTTGGATAGGGTTCCCTTACTAATCTTGCGAATACCATCGATACCAATAGAAAAATGATGGTCAAATAAAAAACCAAAGTAATTTTATATTTTTTCAGGAATTTATTCATCTTATTTTCTTTTTTCAAATATTAAATATTCGTTTATCGAAACTTAGAATAAATCTTTAATGGCCCTTGTTGCCGCGTGGTAGCCACCCATTCCATGGACGCCCCCTCCTGGGGGAGTCGATGATGAGCAAATATAAATGCTTTTGAATGAGGTTCTATAGGGTGATATCCTCAATGCTGGCCTGGTAAATATTTGTGACCAGTCCTGTACACCGGAATTGATATCTCCCCCGATATAATTTGGGTTATATTTTTCAATCTCCTGGCTATTGAAAGTATGCTTGCCAATGATGGTTTCCTTAAAACCCGGAGCGTATTTCTCGATCTGATTTTCGATAATGGCTGACATGTCAAATTCAGACCCGGCAGGTACATGGCAATAGGCCCATGCCGTATGATACCCTTCTGGAGAACGTGTTTTATCAAATAAGCTTTGTTGGGATAAAAGGACAAATGGATCTTGACTATATTTTCCTTCCCAAACTAATTTTTCTGATTTTTCAATGTCTTCTAACCTGCCACCTAAATGTACGGTGCCAGCGCCCCTAAGCGTATCGGATTTCCAGGGTATAGGTTGGGAAAGGGCAAAATCCATTTTAAAAACACCCATGCCATACCTAAACCTATTCAGTTGCCAACGATACAATTTAGAGAACTTATCCCCGGCAATCTTCAATAGGCTTTTCGGGCTAACGTCAAACATCACCAATTTTGCATCAGGAATTTGACCGAAATGAGATATCATTTTCCCTTTTTCAATTT
>JAWLFL010000100.1:0-13802 GCA_041685605.1 Cyclobacterium sp.
TTCGGGCCTTTGCGGCAGCGAGTATCAGAAAATACCTATCATTGCCATTACGTCAGACCTTTCAGAAATTGCCAGGTCAAAAGGGCTTAGCGTGGGAATGGATGAATTTTTGTCTAAACCCGTAGACGGTGCTACTTTATATGCGACCATTCAGTATTTATGTCATAATAGAAGAAGCAAAGCAGGCTGACGGCAAGCAGATTTAGCTAGCAAATCATTCATTTGCCCGTTTATTAGGCGTATTTTCTGGGTCAAACTTCGGCACGGTTTCTAAATCTTTAAGTCGATACCTCACCGGTGGAAGATTAAAAAATAAAAAATCCCGTTCCCATGTAAAGGCGATCCTTTATATTCGTAAAAACGAATCCGCATTAACAAACTGGGATACACATGAAGTACCGTCCATGCATCATGCCGCTTGAAACGATAGATCAGCAATCCATTTACCAACATTTTTCAGTATGAAGAGTTCTTTGGGCATGAGCGGTAGCAAGCATTGGTTTCTGTGGATTTTTTTGGCTGTGGGATGGAGTTGTGGTACCGAGACCAAAGAGAGAAAGGAAAATACCCAGCTGGTGACCGAATCCAGGGAAGAGTCTGCTTCCTCCCTTTTGGAGCAACCCGCATCCACACTGGCAGCGAGGTATTGTACCGGCTGCCACCTGTTGCCGGAACCCAACCTGTTGGACAAGGCGACATGGAAAACCATCTTACCCAGAATGGGGCATTACTATGGGATTTATGCCAATGATACCCTTCGGGATTGGATACTGGAAGGCGGAAGGGCAGGACAGATCGTGGAACAAAAAGGTGTTTTCCCTCTCACACCTACGATGGATACCCTGATTTTTAAAAAAATAAGTGCTTACTATCTGGAAGAAGCTCCTGCGAAATTGCCATTGAAAAAGCGGGAGGAGTCGGTCCGTGTCGGCTTGCCTTATTTTAACCTGAGAAAGCCTGGGGGCAAAACCAAAAATCCCATGACGCTGATGGTTAAAATCGATGCCCCCGACCGGTTTTACATCAGTGATGTAGGCAGGTCTGCCTTAGCCATTATGGATGCTGATTTTCAGGTATTAAAGACGGCACGGATTCCTGAGGGAACCTCCTGGATCCACCAAGACGATGCTGGTACCCTAGCCTTGGTCATCGGGACGTTTAACCCCACGGATATGGACCTGGGCTATGTGATGCAACTGCCGGAAGGACCGGGCGATCCGACCCGCATTTTGGTTCAGAACCTGCAACGTCCCGTTCACCTGGACAGAGGAGATTTGGATGGAGATGGCAGGGATGATTTAGTGATCTGTGAATATGGCAAACAGACCGGGAGCCTAAGCTGGTGGAAGCAGGATCGGGCGGGAAATTTTCAGAAATTCGTTTTGCAAAACAAGCCTGGCGCGACCAAGGCCTATATCCGGGACCTGAATGGCAATGGGAGACAGGATATCATCGCGCTTTTTGGGCAGGGAGATGAAGGTATTTTTATTTACCATAATCAAGGGAATGGCAATTTCGTTGAAGAACCGGTCCTGCGGTTTCCTCCCAGTTACGGTTCCAGTTTTTTCGACCTGGTCGACTTCAATGATGACGGGCACATGGACATCATCTATACGGCAGGTGACAATGCAGACTACGATCCGATTACCAAACCCTACCACGGCATTCGTATTTTTATCAATGATGGCCGAAACCGGTTTGAGGAGGCGTTTTTCTATCCCTTACCCGGAGCCTATAAAGCAATTCCAGCCGATTTTGATGGGGACGGAGATTTGGATATTGCGGCTATTTCTTTTTTCCCCGACTTTGAAAATGCGCCGGAAGAAGGTTTTATATACCTGGAAAACCAGGGAAATGGTCATTATGAGGCCAGTACTTTTCCAGGATCATCGGCGGGTCGCTGGATAGCCATGGATGTCGGAGACATGGATGGGGATGGAGATTTGGATATTTTATTGGGATCCATGGTCTTTGGCTCGGATTATACCCGGTATTTTGATCAGTGGGTGGAGGGCGATTTGCCCTACCTCTGGTTGGAAAATACCCTGCGGTAGGGGTTAAATTTTAGTTACCAGTTCGACCAGTCGGTTGGAATAGCCGGATTCGTTGTCATACCAGCCCACCACTTTTACCAGATTGCCCATGGAAGAAGTAAGCCCGGCATCCAAAATACAGGAATGGGGGTTTCCGACAATATCGATGGAGACCAGAGGATCTTCCGAATATTCGATGATTCCCTTAAAGTCAGTTAGGGAAGCTTTCCGAAAGGCGTTGTTGATGGAGCGGCTATCCACATCTTTTTCCAAGAGGACGATTAGATCGGTTAGTGAACCGTCCGGAACAGGTACGCGCATGGCAGAGGCTTCAATTTTACCGCTAAGCTTCGGCAAAACCACCTCCATGGCTTTGGCGGCATGGGTAGTGGTGGGAATAATGGAATAAGCTGCTGCCCTGGCCCTTCGTAAATCCCTATGGGGAGCATCGTGTAGGTTTTGATCGTTTGTATAGGAATGTACCGTGGAAACATAACCCCTTACGATGCCAAAAGCTTCGTCCAGTACTTTTACCATCGGGGCGAGGCAGTTGGTGGTACAGGAGGCATTGGAGACGATGTCTTCATCACCTCTAAGGATTCCTTCGTTGACACCCAGGACGACCATGGGCACATCCGGGCTTTTAGAGGGAGCGGTGATGATTACTTTCCGGGCTCCTGCCTTCAGGTGCAAGGCAGCCCCTTCCCGGTCTGTAAATTTTCCCGTCGCTTCCAAGACCACATCTATGTCGAGATGCTTCCAGGGGATACGTTCGGGATTTTTTTCAGCGAAGATCCGGATGGTTTTGTCTCCCACCTGGATATTTCCGTCATTTTCGGTAAATCGCTGGGCGTATTTGCCATGCACGGAATCATATTGCAACAGGTGAGCCAGCGTTTTGGGATCAGTTAAATCATTCACAGCGACCAGCTCCAGGTCGGGTCGATCCAGGATTAACTTGATGGTCAGGCGGCCAATTCTGCCACAACCATTAACGGCAATTCTTTTTTTCTTCATGTTCAATTTATCCGCCGAATGTAAGAAATAATTTAAAAAAACGTCTACCTTTTAGCGATTCTGTTAAATATATTGAAAAACACTCTCCAACCAACAGTCTGAATCAGGATACGGTTTTCTGTTTTGTCACTTACAAAGTATCTATTCCGGACAAAATCAGGGCGTATAAAAAATACCTTAGAATCCGAAAAAGACTCAGCAGCAAATACTTCCTGGGAAGTAAGCCTCCTATTCCGGAAAGCAAGGATATGGCGGAGAAGGGCAAGGGAGTAAGGGAAGCCACTACCACCAGGTAGCCACCAAATTTTTCAAATAAACGCATGTATTTCTTTAAGCGGGGAAATCTAGTGCGGTTGATCCAATTTTTATCCCGGATCCATCTGCCAATGGTAAAGTTTAAAAATCCTGCTCCATACGAAATCAGGGATAGGATGCCAATACTGAAGAAATAGGGACCGATCATCCCAGTTTCCAGCGACCAGAGCATAAACACTTCCGGCGGAATGATACCAAAAAGAATTTCAGATAAAACGAAAAGGCTTATGATTAATACGGCGTTATCATAAATGGGTCCAAACCAGGCATACCGTTGATCTTCGGTGCTGAACTGCCGCAGCAACAAAAACACGCCTACCAGCAAAACGAGATAAAAAAGACCCTTCAGGAGATTATTTAGTAAAAACTGCCTCCTTTCCTTGATTTCTTTTCTATTCATATAAGGTAAAAAATGAGGGATGATTAAGCTTATCCTTATTTAGCAGGCTGATAGGCTTCTTCGTACGGAGACCAGATTTCATAAATCGGATTACCCGTACTGCTCAGTCCGCTATGATGCCACTTGCCATCTATGACTTCGTATTTAAATTTTAGTTCCGCTCCTACCCGGCTGTCATCTCTGGAAAAGAACGTGATGTTTTCGGTATAGTTTCCATCGGTAGCTTCATAGGTACCGCCCCCGGTACCGCTGAATTCTTTTGTTTCCGAATTAAATGCAATCCATTGGAAACGCCCGCCACTAAGAATTTTTACTGTTCTCCTGGCTCCTGGGGTCATTTCAGAAATTTCGCCATCCCGTTTCCTGCCCGTAATCACCCAGTTCCTGGTAAGGTCGTCTTTGCGGGACGATACTTTCTCCCAAATTTCTATCAGATCCTCTCCTTTTATTTTACCCGAAATAACGATGCGGTTGTTGGCAAAATCCAGCGTATACTGATTAGTGGTGCCTACTTGCTCAGGATCCAGCGTCAAAAAGTCAAGGCTTTCTGCATAGCTATTACCTTCCAGGTTATACTCACCGCCTCCGGCATACATAAATTTGTTTCCGGCAATTTCCTTAGCCCCAAAAGCAAAATAACCATCCTGATAGATTTTGATAAATTCCTGATTGGTGATCGGATTTCCATTTTGATGGGTTAGTTTCCAGGCTCCTTCTAAATCCTGTGCCGGAAGCTGAAAATGAATCACAATACAAATAAGGAATAGAAACGTTTTCATGAGTTGTGGGCGTTAGAATACTTGTTAAATTTAGTTATTAATTTGCGTTTCGCAATAATCCCTTATTTTATTTGCGGATGATACTGGCAAAAATAGGAGTTAGCAGCCTTTCAGACTATTTCTTCTGAAATGGACAGCTAGTTGGCTGGTTTTTTGTAAGAACTGGCAGACTTAATGGGATTCCCTATGCAGAAATTAGTATTTATAGTATTCATAACGTTCATGGCAGGGTGTACGTTAGCCGGTAGTGCCCATGCACAGTCCTACGGCACGGCCCTGGGGCTTCGGTTGTCCGACAATAATTCCTATCGGATGCTGGGCCTCAGTGCACAGCAGCGGATTCAGAAAGGTCTATCGGCGGAAGCGATTCTCCAATCCGATTTTAACGCCAATACTACTGTACATGCATTGCTAAAAAAGCATCGCCCCCTGATTTCCAAGCGATTCAATTACTATTACGGTGCCGGGATATCCCTGGGCCAGGAGGAAAGCCGGGAAAAAGTGCCGGAAAACCAAAGCATCATTCAGACCTATGGCAATCGGACGATTGGGGTGGATATTATCGCCGGTGTAGAAATGACTTTGATGGGCGTTTCCTTTTCTGTAGATTATAAACCGAATGTAAACGTGCTGGGAAGGGAGCCCTGGTACAGCGGGCAGGTAGGCATCTCCGTTCGGTCTGTATTGGTCAAAGGTTCCCGCCAGAATAAAAAACGAAGGCAAAAAGCCAGGAAGAAGAGAAGGAATAACTCCCAGGGCATTTTTCAAAAAGTACTTGAACCCTTTAAAAATAACTGAATATGAAAACCCTTTTAATTATTGTTTTTTGTCTTCTTTCGGGCATCCAGATAAGCATGGCGCAATCTCCTGTAAAAATTGCGGTGGTGGGGCTCACGCATTCACACGTACACTGGATTCTCGGAAGAGCTGATATAGGCGACATCGAGATGGTGGGCATTGTGGAGCCAAATGAAGACCTGGCCCGTAGGTTTACATCCCGTCATGGAATACCAATGGACCTGGTGTATCCGGATATGGAGTCTTTGTTTAAGGAAGTCAAACCCGAGGCGGTAACGGCTTTTGGTTCCATTTACGAACATCTGGAGGTGGTGCAAGCCTGTGCGCCCCGGGGTATCCACGTGATGGTGGAAAAACCACTCGCAGTAAGTATGGAGCATGCGCTGGAAATGCAGGCCCTGGCCAAAAAGCACGGTATTCACCTGCTGACCAATTACGAAACGACCTGGTATGCGAGTAATCATGAAGTCAAAAAGCAGGTTTTGGATGATTCCCCCATTGGACCTCTTCGAAGAGTAGTTATTAACGACGGTCATGAAGGGCCGATGGAAATTGGTGTTAATCAGGAATTTCTGGATTGGCTTACCGATCCGGTGCAGAATGGCGGAGGGGCGGTCATTGATTTTGGCTGTTACGGGGCCAACCTGATGACCTGGCTGATGAATGGGGAGAAGCCCATTTCAGTTACCGCCAAACTCAAACAAATTAAGCCGGAGATCTATCCCGAGGTGGACGACGAGGCGACCATTCTCCTGGATTATCCGGAGACGCAGGGGGTCATACAGGCCTCCTGGAACTGGCCTTTTAGCCGAAAGGACATGGAGGTTTATGGAAAAACAGGCTATTATATCGCCAAGAATGATACCCGCTTGATCAGTAGGACTGCTGGCGAGGATTTAGAAAGGGAACAGACCCTTCCAGGGCGAGAGTATCCCTTTGATGATCCCTTTTCGTACCTGGCTGCGGTGGTTCGGGGAACTGTAAAGGTAAGTCCTGGCGATCTTTCCAGCCTGGAAAATAACATGGTGGTGGTAGAGATTTTGGATGCTGCCCGGGAAAGTGCTGAAAAAGGAGAGCGGGTTTATTTAAAATAAGAATTATTCAATCGGGTTTCTTTCTGCGAAAAACCGGAGGCGATAGGCCTGAATGGCCGTGTCCCCTAGTTGTTGGCTTAGCTGGTAGTTCGCCACAGCACCGACACCGGCACCAATTACCGGGATCAACTGGGCCAGCTTGGCCAGGTCCATGTAGTCCCGGTATTCGAGTTGGAAGGTACGCCAATCGTACCTGTCAAAATTATCAGGAAGTTCCATTGCTTTTTCGTTCCAGTTTTCTACCAATGAGACGGTTTCATTTCTGGTTTTCTGACTGGAAAAGGTAAGTTTAAAAATCGTCAGGATAAAAACCCGCTCTTTAAAATCCCGGACATCGTGTCCATAAGCGGCAGCAATTTCGAAGAGCATTTTCATTTTGATGGCTAAGAAGGCTGGAAGGTCAGCGAACCCCATCAGGATACCCCCGGCACCGGTGACGGCCCCTTCCACAGAGGCGGTTCTCTTGTAAAACCGGATGGCCTTCCTTGCCTTGAATTCCTTTAGCCGTAAGTGTTCCATCGGATAAGGTTTTGGCCCGATGTATTCGTTCCCGACCAACACGCCCTTGACCATTTTTTCTATGGCGAAGGTGATGGCCTGATGGATTCTCTCGGGTATCAGGTTGTTGAGGGACCGTTGGGTGCCTTTAGTGAGCCGGTTCAGCAGGGAGGGTTTCTTTTTGGTTTGGTATAACCACCTACCTAGTTCCTCCCGCACCAGCTTTTCATACAACTTGTCAGCTTCGCTTTTGCTGCCGCTCATTTTTTAGGAAATTCATCTGTAGAGAGGGAATCGTTTCCGGCTTTTCCGAAGGTAGTTTGATGGAATGTTTTTGATTGTCCTTTGGGAACACTCAGGCTTTGCCAAGTACCGGAATGAAGCATTTTGCCTAAATATATCAACTGTCCTACATGCGAAGCATAATGGGCCAATTGCCGGTTCACGGCATCCATTACCGTATGTGCCTTGTTTTGTATATAGACGGTTTTTTCAAAATCGTTGGGGCTGAGCGGCTCAACGGCCGCAAACAGCACCTTCCATCCTTCCTCCCAAATCTGCATCATTTCTTCCCGGCTACGGATATCATTTTCAAACTCCCCATCCCGCTTGCGCCAGGGCTTTTCTCCATCCGACACTAAAAAATCCGTCCAGCGGGAATGCATGTTTCCGGCCATGTGTTTGACAATTGTAGCCATGCTGTTGCTATCGGCATTGTATTGCCAGAAAAGCTTGTCGTCTGCTACCTGCTCCAGGGCTTTTTCTCCCAGGCTTTTGTAAAACCGGAATAAGTGGAGGCTGCTTTCGAGGTAGTTTTTCAAATGATCCATAGGTTTCAATTTAGGAAGTACATAATGCCAGACCGGTACAATTTACCGGAATAGGAGCAATAAAAAAAGCCGCCGGGTAAGGCAGCTTTTAGCTGGGGTAAGAAATCCAGCGATTACAAACCAAATTCCTTTTTAATAGCGGCTACCTGATCCAATTTCTCCCAGGTAAATAACTCCACATCCAGAGTGATGGAGGCTTTATCCGGGGAGACGAAAGTCTTGGAAACGACTTCACTTTCCCTTCCCATATGGCCGTAAGCGGCGGTTTCCTCGTAAATGGGATTTCGAAGCTTAAGGCGGTTTTCAATAGCGAAGGGCCGCATGTCAAATAATTTTTCTACCTTTTTGGCGATCTCCCCATCCGATAGCTGTACGTTGGAACTTCCATAGGTGTCCACAAAGATGCCCATGGGTTTTGCCACTCCGATGGCGTACGATACCTGCACCAGCACCTCATCGGCTACACCGGCTGCTACCAGGTTTTTGGCAATATGGCGGGTTGCATAGGCTGCCGACCGATCTACTTTCGAGGGATCCTTCCCAGAGAAGGCTCCTCCGCCATGAGCCCCTTTTCCACCGTAGGTGTCGACAATAATTTTCCTTCCGGTAAGTCCGGTATCCCCATGAGGTCCCCCGATGACAAATTTGCCGGTAGGATTAATGTGATAAATAATGTCATCGGTAAATAACCTCTGAAGTGAAGCAGGCAACTGGGCCTTTACTCTTGGGATTAAAATTTCAATAATGTCCTTTTTAATCTTTTTCAACATGGCCTCCTCCTCTGCAAAATCATCGTGTTGGGTCGAAACCACAATGGTATTGATCTTTTCGGGAAGGTGATCTTCGCCGTATTGAATGGTGACCTGCGCTTTGGAATCAGGCCGAAGGTATTGTATCTGCTTGTTTTCGCGCCGGAGTTTGGCTAACTCCTTTAACAAGCGGTGGGAAAGATCAAGTCCTAGCGGGATGTAATTTTCCGTTTCATTGGTGGCATAACCAAACATCATTCCCTGGTCACCGGCTCCTTGCTCTTCCGGATTGCTTCGGTCAACGCCCTGATTGATATCGGGAGATTGTTCGTGTATAGCGGACAGTACGCCGCAGGAACTGCCATCAAACATGTATTCACTTTTGGTATAACCAATCCTATTGATCACATCCCTGGCGATTTTCTGAACGTCCAGGTAGGTGTTGGATTTGACTTCTCCTGCCAGGACTACCTGACCGGTAGTGACCAATGTTTCGCAAGCTACTTTGGAGTTAGGATCAAAAGCCAAAAAATGATCAATAATGGCATCGGATATCTGATCGGATATTTTATCCGGGTGTCCTTCGGAAACCGACTCCGAAGTAAATAAGTAGGACATACAAAGCGTTTTTAAAATGAAAGGGTAAATTTACATCTTACCGCTAAAATTAAAAAACTATATTTTCAACAATCCTCGACTTAATAACTGTATCGTCTGTTAAAAACCAAGGGCGCATAGAAGGACAAGCCTAAGGTCAGGTACATAATGCCCGCAAAAAACTGTACCCAGTGGAATATGTGCCCCATCTGGTAATTTCCCAGAGAGGGTAAATAATGGGTTAGAATAAAAAATATATAGCTTTCTCCAAAAGAAAATAAAATAAGGGAAGCCATCCAAAAATAGGGCAGGGACAATAGGTTTACGTCTCGGTATTTGCTTTGATGAAGGATGTCTTTGAAAAAGATGATGCTGTAAAACAAAACCATGGCATGGCCAACCAGGAAACTGTAGGATTGAATGCCGGACAGGATGGATTGAAAAAAAAGTGCGTTCAGCATTCCGAAGAACAGAAATAGGCCCATGCTTGGTACTACCTTCCTTTGAAGGTGACATGAATAGGGTAAATGGCTGAAAAGGAGGAGCATGACGGTAGGCCTCAGGTAGACAAAAAGTACATTGTACAGCAGAAAGGAATCTTTTCCGCTGGAACGGGTAAAATTCCAGAGTGATTCGGATAGCAATTCGCTTATGAGAATCAGTAGGACCAGCGCATTGATTTTTTTATACTCTTTCAACTCTTTTCCGAAAAGCAAATACAGCGAAGAAAGGAAAATTCCAAGTAGTAAGGCGATGGAATAAAAAGAGACCGGCATAGAGGTATATTTTTAGTGCAAGGTATCTAAACTAAGTATCCCGTGCAATACCCTGTTTGGGGTAAAAATTTTGCATTTTACACCAAAAAAAAGCCGGTCCTGTGAGAACCGGCTTTCCAAATACCTCTTTTTTCCCAGATGATGAGCATCGGGAAATCAACTTTAACCTTTTACTTCTGCTACTTTTTTTGTGGTTGGGCTAGCTTCATTGGCCAGCTCCCGCTTCATCAAATCCACCACTACAGGAGTGGCGATGTATATGGAGGAATAGGTACCGATCAGTACCCCTATCAATAGCGCAAAGGAAAATCCTCTTAAAACTTCTCCCCCGAAAATGAGTAGGACAAGCACTACGATGAGTGTAGTAGCTGACGTAATCAGGGTTCGGGCCATGGTCTGATTGATGGCATCGTTAAACATCTGAACCAATTTGCCGGTACCCCTATTGGAGATGTTTTCCCGGATCCGGTCAAATACAATCACCGTATCGTTGATTGAATAACCGATCACTGTGAGCATCGCCGCAATGAACACCTGATCGATTTCAAATGTAGCACCAAAAGCACTGGCTATGGCAAAGGCTGCAATGACAAAGAACGTGTCGTGTAACAATGCAATAATGGAAGCCAAGGAGAATTGCCATTTCCGGAATCGTAAGAGGATGTAAAGGAAAATGGCTACCAGGGAGAAAAACATGGCTTCCAGGGAGGAGTTTTTGATGTCATCGGCTACGGTGGCACCTACCTTATTGGAACCGGTGATCGCAAAGGCTCCCTCTGTCATTTGGCTGGCATCCTCAATAAAATTGAAACCGGTGACTTCGCCAATACCTTGCCTAATTTTGGTCTCTACCTCGCGGTTAGCTTCCTCATTATCTTCGTTTACCAGATAAGAGGTGGTTACTTTTAAAACATTATTGGCCCCATACGTTTTTACCTCTACCGATCCGTCAAATTCACTGTCTAATCCTACTTTTAGTTCCGAGGCTGGTACCGCTTCATTGAACTCCACGATATAGTACCTTCCTCCAGTAAAATCTACTCCAAATTTCAGGCCCGTGGTAAGCGCCAGGATCATACCTATAACGATAATAGAGGTAGAGATCAGGTAGGCCACTTTTCGCTTGCCCAGGAAATCTACGGAAAGATCAGATAGTAGGTTTTTTGTAAAGGATGTGGCAAACGAAATGGAACTTTTATCTCCCTTTTTGCTCATCCAGTACACGATCACCCGGGTGATAAACACAGCGGAGAAGAAGGACGAAGCAATTCCAATCATCAGCACGATGGCGAAGCCTTTAACCGGTCCCTGCCCTAGCGCATACAGAATGGCTCCGGTCAGAAAGGTGGTGACATTCGAATCCAGAATAGCACTAAATGCTTTATCATAACCACTGCTGATCGCCTGAAGAATACCAGCCCCATTTCTTAATTCTTCCTTAATCCGTTCAAAAATAAGAACGTTGGCATCAATGGACATACCGATGGTCAGCACAATACCGGCAATACCCGGAAGGGTAAGTGCTGCACCCAATTGGGCAAGAATACCCAAAATAAAGAAGATATTGAAAAGCAAGGCTGCGATGGCCACAAATCCACCTTTGGAGTAATAGGCTACCATAAATAAGACCACCAGCACCAAACCTGCGATCATGGAGTTGATTCCCTGGTTTCGGGCTTCAATTCCCAATGTGGGACCTACGATGGCCTCTTCGACAATATTAGTAGGAGCGGGCAAGGTTCCCGATTTAAGTATATTGGCCAAATCTTTGGCCTCTTCCATCGTGAAGTTACCTGTAATTTCGGATTGGCCGGAGGGAATTTCTCCCTGTACGGTAGGGGCGGTGTAGACATAATTATCTAAAACCACCGCGATTCGGTTCCCAATATTTTCTGCCGTGAGGCGTCTCCAGTTTCGGGCTCCCTCTGCATTCATCTGCATGCTTACGGCCGGTCGGGAACTTTGGTCAAGTGATTGCCGGGCATCGGTTATGACATCTCCTTCCAAAGGTGCCTGGTCGGTTCCACGGGGAGCTTTGATGGCATGCAATTCCAACAAATCCATCCCGTCCTGCACTTGAGGTTTTACGGACCACATAAAGCGGATGTCCCGGGGAAGCAGGGCCTGAACATCTTCTCTGTTCAAGACTCTATTGATGGTGAGGGTGTCCCTCAATTCATACACCAATCCATAATTGGCCTTTAATAACGAAAATAATGGAGACACCTCCATGCCTAAGGAATCCGTTTCCGAACCTCCTTCGGCTAATTGCCTGGCCAAATCACTCTCCAAGTCCGTTGTATCCGCCAGGGCATCGCTGTCTTCTGCAGTTGCCTGTGGCTGTTCGCTTTGGGCTTCCTTCACCAAAAAGGCGTTTACTTGCTGCAGGGCATCTCCGTATTCATCAAATTCGGCCACTTCCCAAAACTGCAATTTTGCTACTCCCTGTAGCAGGTTTCGTACTCGTTCTGCATTGTCCACACCAGGAAGTTCTATCTGAATTCTTCCCGTATTCTGAATCCGTTGGATATTGGGTTGCGAGGTACCAAACCGGTCAATTCGGGTCCTTAGAATGTTAAAAGAGCGGTCAATGGCATTTTCAATCTCATCATCGATAATATTCAGAATATCGGTATCCGAAGACTCCAATGAGATTCTTCCCCGGTTGGCAGCAGTGGCGAAGATGGTATTTAGCTGCCGGTCGCCAGCCTCTTCCTGCCAGGCAGTATAAAAAAGGTTGACGAAACTTTCGTTGGCTGTTTTCGCTTGTTCTCTGGCCTGGGCCACGGCCTCGTTAAATTCCGCATCCTCGCTTCCTCCAGCCAGGCCTTTGACAATCTCTATTGGTGAAACCTCAAGGGTCACATGCATGCCCCCCTGCAAATCCAATCCCAATCCCAATTCGGTGGTTTTTACCTCCTGGTAAGTGAAGGGAATGCCCAGAAAATTATAAACGGGCTCCCGCCAAACGGAATCCAGATAGGTTTGCCTTTTATCAAAGTCGACGTTACCCGACTCGTCTGTAGCGTAGGTGGTAGCTTTTTCCTGTACACTATTGGATACCAGGGTGAATGAAAGGTAGTACAAACACAACCCGGTAATGACCACCGTTAAAAAAACGATAATGCCTTTGTTTTTCATGATTATAAATTAATAAAGTGATGTTTTTGTTGACTGTTTCTTGCGGTCCAAGGAATTGGTCCGTAGATGAAAATGAAAGAAATCAAATGGGTCCGCACTCAGGGAGCATTCACGGAAATTATTTGCTCAAAAAGTATTTCAAATAGCTGATTGAAAGTAGGACCGATACCTGCTTCGAAGGCCAGGTGAGGGTTCCCTTCACTCGAAATCTCGTAAATCAGCTGATAGGCATGATCTATTACTACCAATGCAAAGGGCACCACGGCATCTATGGCCGCATGAATAAACGTCTTCTCCTCGCCTGAATCTTCCTCGGAACCGTCTCCATCCAGATCAAAAGATACGTCAAAATGACTACTGTCGACATCCAACCCTACGCTAAATTCGGGAACAGAAATAAAGGTACAAAAAAGCAACACCAGCACGAGCGTGAGCCGTTCGCGTATCATTCCGCTATTTGTCCTATTATTTTCCATGGGCCGCAAATATAGAAATATTTTTTTAGATACCAGTAATTCTAAACTTTATTTTCAGCTATAAATCACTTGTATTTCAAGTGGTTAGCGTTATCTAGGTCGATAATGGGTCACCAATTAGGAATAGCCCATCCAGGTGGTTGCTATCAGTTGCCAGCTATTTTTACGTGTAAAAACGTTCGGATCACCTCCAGCGCTTTTTCAAATCCCTGATTATTGGGTACGATCAGGTCGGCATCTTGTTTGAACGGGGCGATGTACTTTTCGTAGGTAGGCATCACATGCTGTTCGTATCGGTA
>JAWLFL010000101.1:0-13766 GCA_041685605.1 Cyclobacterium sp.
CATTGCTTATCGAGAAAGACGGAGGGTAGGGCCCTATGATGTCTTAGCAACCTGATGTGACAAGGTGCTAATTCCCGTTCCGGAAATGCCGGATAAAGATGAGCCGAAAAAGTTAGATAAACCTTTCTAGTTTTAAGCCGGTTCATGCTCGTATAAGTTTTTTATTAATTACGACAACATGCCAAACAGAACCGAACTATTACTGCAGCAGTTACAGAAAAAAATCTTGATTTTGGACGGTGCGATGGGCACCATGATTCAGCGATATGCCCTGCAGGAGGACGATTTTAGAAATGAGGCCTTGTATGGGGTAAAAAAATCACTGAGAGGAAATAATGACCTGCTTTCCCTTACCCGGCCTGAAATAATCAAGGATATCCATAAAGCCTATTTTGATGCCGGTGCAGATATTGTTGAAACCAATACCTTCAGCAGCACCTCCATCGCCCAGGAAGATTATGGATTGGCCGACCTGGCGTACCAGCTCAATTTTGAATCGGCAAAACTGGCCAGGGAAGTGGCCGATGCCTGTACGGCAACGAATTCGAAAAAGCCACGATTTGTCGCCGGAGCCATCGGTCCTACCAACCGGACCGCTTCCCTTTCACCCGATGTGAACGATCCCGGATTCCGGGCCATTAATTTTGATCAGCTGGTAGAGGCCTACAGCGAGCAGGTAGAAGGGCTGCTCGATGGGGAGGTAGACATACTACTTGTAGAAACGGTTTTCGACACGCTCAATGCCAAGGCGGCACTATATGCTATACAGGAGGTTTTTGAGAAGCGAAGCATTCCGTTGGATCCGCATGAGGGTGGGATTCCCATCATGGTTTCCGGAACCATTACGGATGCTTCTGGCAGGACTCTCTCGGGACAGACGACGGAGGCCTTCTTGATTTCGCTTTCTCATGTTCCCTTGTTGAGCATCGGTCTTAATTGTGCTTTGGGAGCAAAAGAGCTCCGGCCGTACCTGAAAGTATTGGCAGAAAATGCCCCCTTTTATGTCAGTGTCTATCCCAATGCGGGTTTACCTAATGAATTTGGTAAATACGATCAGGGTCCCGGAGAGATGAACGAACAGCTCGAAGCTTTTCTTGAGGAAGGTTGGGTAAACGTCGTGGGTGGATGTTGCGGCACCACTCCCGAACACATAGCAGCCATTTCCAACACAGCATCCAAATTTTCGCCGCGGCAATTGAAGGCATCTATTCCAGAAAAATAATTTCATGAGCGAAACGAACAACAAACCCACATTGAAACTTTCCGGATTGGAACCGTTGGTTTTTGGTCCGGCGATCAATTTTGTAAATATCGGCGAAAGAACCAATGTAACCGGTTCCAAAAAATTTGCCCGGCTGATCCTGAACGGCAATTATGACGAAGCACTGGAAGTAGCCCTGGACCAGGTGCGGGGAGGGGCTCAGATTCTGGACGTGTGCATGGATGAAGCCATGCTCGATGGAGAAGCCGCCATGGTAAAGTTTCTGAACTTGATTGCATCCGAACCAGAGATCTGCCGGATCCCGGTGATGGTAGACAGCTCCAAATGGAAAATTATTCTTGCCGGCCTTAAATGCATACAGGGCAAAGGCATCGTCAATTCCATCAGTTTAAAAAATGGCGAAGAGGAATTCATCCAACAGGCCAAAACCATCAAAAAATTTGGGGCCGCTGTGGTAGTCATGGCCTTCGACGAAAAGGGGCAGGCTGATAGCTATGAACGAAGGATCCAAATTTGTCAGCGGAGTTACGACATTCTTACCCAAGAGGTAAGGTTTAATCCACAGGATATTATTTTTGATCCCAATATTTTTCCCGTAGCCACAGGGATGGATGAGCATAGGACGAATGCGATCGATTTTTTCAGAGCTACCCGATGGATCAAGGATCACCTTCCCGGTGCAAAAGTCAGCGGAGGGGTAAGTAATGTGTCCTTTTCTTTTAGAGGAAATAACCCGGTCAGAGAGGCCATGCATGCGGTGTTTTTATACCATGCCATCAAAAACGGCATGGATATGGGAATCGTCAATCCCAGCATGTTGGAAATTTATGATGACATCCCGAAAGACCTGCTGCAGCACGTGGAGGATGTGATCTGGAACCGCCGGGAGGATGCCACCGAACGGCTGCTGGATTTTGCAGAAACGGTAAAATCCCAGGGTAAGAAAAGTAAGACCGATGAAGCCTGGAGAAGTCAACCCGTAGAAAAGCGCATACAGCATGCGCTGGTGAAAGGTATTCTGGACCATATAGTGGAAGATACCGAAGAAGCCCGGCTGTCTCTAAACGACCCTCTAAAAGTAATCGAAGGCCCCCTGATGGATGGAATGAATGTGGTTGGTGACCTATTTGGAGAAGGGAAGATGTTTTTACCGCAGGTGGTGAAAAGCGCCCGGGTCATGAAAAAGGCGGTAGCCTACCTGGAGCCCTTCATGCCGCTCCCGGAAGAAAATGAAGATGACGATGCAAAATCTGATAACATTAACCGGATCCTACTGGCCACGGTGAAAGGCGACGTTCACGATATCGGAAAGAATATTGTGGGAGTGGTTTTGGCCTGTAACAGTTACAAAATCATCGATTTGGGGGTCATGGTGGAAACGGAAAAGATCATTGACGAAGCGTTGGCCCAGCAAGTGGATATCATTGGTTTGAGTGGATTGATCACGCCATCGCTTGACGAAATGGTAAATGTAGCCTCGGAGATGGAAAGAAGAGGGCTTAAAATTCCCTTATTGATAGGTGGTGCCACCACTTCCCGAATTCATACAGCCGTTAAAATTGACCCGGTATACAGTGGTACCGTGGTGCATGTAGCAGATGCTTCGAAATCCGTACCGGTAGCAGGAGAGGCTATCAGCAAAGATACCAAGGAAAAATACCGACTCGAAATGAAGGCCTTGTACAGCAAGTTGCGCGATGAACATGAGGCCAAGCAGCAGGTAAAGCAGTTGGTGACCTACAAGGAAGCCAAAACGAATCCGGTTCAATTGGACTGGTCTACTTATCAGCCATTTATCCCGAAAAAGCTGGGCGTACAAGTACTGGAAGATCTGGACCTGGGAATTATTCGAAAATACATCGATTGGAGCCCCTTTTTTAGTACCTGGATGTTGGCTGGTAAATTTCCCAAAATTTTAAAGGATCCGGTGGTGGGTAAGGAGGCATTGAAACTTTACAATGATGCCAATAACATGCTGGATCGGATTGTGAATGAAAGGTGGTTGAAAGCCAAAGCCGTCCTGGGGCTGTTTCCAGTTCACCGATCGGGAGATGACTTGTTGGTGGACCCGGAATTTACTTCCAGCAAGCAGTTTGTGTTCCATTTTCTACGGCAACAGGGACGAAAGGGCAAAGGGGTTCCCAACCGTAGCCTGGCGGATTACATTCATCCAAAAAGTAAGGATTATTTCGGGGGGTTTGCCGTGACCGCTGGCCTTGGAATTGAAGCTAAAATCAAAGCGTTTCGGGAAGAAGGGGACGATTACAACGATATCATGCTAAAGGCCATGGCAGATAGGCTGGCCGAAGCAGCAGCAGAGTACCTGCACGAACAGGTAAGGAAAGTGTATTGGGGCTACGATCCGGATGAATCACTGGACAATGAGGGGCTGATACGGGAATCCTACACCGGTATACGTCCCGCTCCCGGGTATCCTGCCTGTCCGGAACATTCGGAGAAACGCACCTTATTCGATTTGTTGGAGGTGGAAAAAAATATTGGAATGACCCTTACCGATAGTTTTGCGATGTATCCTACCTCATCGGTCAGTGGCTATTATTTCGGGCATCCGGAAAGCAAATACTTCGGGCTGGGAAAAATCGGGGAAGACCAGGTGGAAGATTATGCCCGGCGTAAAGGGGTCTCTAAGACCCAGGCGGAAAGGTGGCTTTCACCGAACTTATCCTATTCCCCTCAGTTGTCCCACGAAGGTTAATGCCCGCGCATATCAAAAAAAAGAAATGAAAGTAACAGAGTATATAAAAGCTGCAGAGAAAACATTATTTTCCTTTGAAATTCTGCCCCCATTGAAGGGGCAAAGCCTTAGTAACCTCCTGGAGGGGATCGCTCCACTGATGGAGTTCCAGCCTCCTTTTATTGATGTCACCTATCACCGGGAAGAATACATTTATAAAAAACATGCCAATGGCTTGCTGGAAAAAGTGAGCACACGGAAGCGTCCGGGAACGGTGGGGATATGCGCCGCCATCATGAACCGGTTTAAGGTCGACGCTGTGCCTCACTTGTTGTGTGGTGGGTTTTCAAAAGAGGAAACCGAAAATGCCCTGATTGACCTTTATTTTATCGGCGTGGAAAATGTATTGGCTTTGCGGGGGGATGCCCCCAAGACGGAAGCGAACTTTGTACCCCACAAGGACGGGCATCGGTACGCTTCCGATTTGGTTGGCCAAATTGTCGGCATGAATCATGGCCGCTACCTAAATGACGAAACAGAAGTTGGCTTTCGAACCGATTTTTGTGTGGGAGTAGCTGGTTATCCCGAAAAGCATTTTGAAGCTCCCAGCCTGAATTTTGACTTGAAAAAACTTCAGGCAAAAGTAGATGCCGGAGCCAGCTATATCGTTACTCAAATGTTTTTTGATAATAAAAAATTCTTTGCCTTTGTGGAAAAAGTGCGGGAAATGGGCATAGACATCCCTATTATTCCGGGATTGAAACCCATTACGACCCTTTCACAAATCGTCAACCTTCCCAAGATATTCTACCTGGACCTACCCGATGACCTGTTGGCAGGACTGGAAAAGTGTAAGACCAATTCGGATGTAAAGGAACTGGGCATCGAATGGGCCATTCAGCAAAGCAAGGAGTTGGTCGCATATGGGGTGCCCACCCTCCATTATTACACCATGAGCCGGGCCGATGCTACCTATCGGGTAGCTAAAGAGGTTTTTTAGTGGTTTTCCCACCTACATTTCCTTTTCTAACCATTACATAATAAATCAATCCAGTGGACTACCGGGAGGCAAAAAACCAGTTCAGAGCATCAGAATCACTTACCTTTAAAGATCCAAAGGGCAAGTATTTTCGATGGGTAAAGGCGGGATCCCGGCAGCCCGAGGGCAAGGGCGTATTTTTGATCCATGAGACTTACCAATTGCAAGCTTTGGTGGGATCGTTTTCAGAGGTGGCGTTGGACCTGGTGGAATTATCTCCGGATACGGTGATGTTTCATAGTCCTCCGAAAGGCTTTTTGGGGACTGAGATGATTTCCGAAGGATTGATTACATTTGCATTGATCAAATCACCTTATTGGCACCGGCTCCTGTTTGAATTGCGGGAAATCGTGTACATGGAATGGATTCCGGGGTTGGTAACCGCTGACCTGATTGGCTCCGAACAGGCATTTCCGCTTGCGGAAAAGGGAGCCAGATCCATTGAACTCCATGCCGACGGAAAGGTGAAAATACATAACGCATGAATCTAGAAAAATCGTTAGATAGCATACCCATTTTTCGCCAGGTGGGGGCAGTAGCCGACCAATTGGAAATGGAAACCTACCTGGTGGGGGGCTATGTCCGTGATTTGCTATTGGACCGGCCGAGTAAGGACATTGATTTTGTGTGTATAGGAGATGGCATCCGACTGGCCAGAGCAGTAGCTGAGTCCTTGGAAGAAAAAACGTCCGTCAGTGTTTTTAAAAATTTCGGTACGGCCATGATAAAGGTGGGGGATTGGGAGGTGGAATTTGTCGGAGCACGAAAAGAATCCTACCAAACCGATTCCAGAAAGCCCAAGGTGGAGGCCGGTACCTTGCAGGAGGACCAGGAACGGAGAGACTTTACGATCAATACCCTGGGAATCGCGGTCAATCAGGGGAATTTTGGGGAATTAGTGGATCCTTTTGACGGTGTCAGGGACCTGAAACTAAAAATCATTCGCACGCCTTCCGACCCGGACATTACCTTTTCTGACGACCCCCTTCGAATGATGCGGGGCATTCGGTTTGCATCCCAGCTAAAGTTCGACATTGCCCCGGATACCTTTGACGGCATCATTACGAATGCCAGCCGGCTTTCCATTATTTCTGGCGAGCGGATCATAGATGAGTTGAACAAGATCATCATGACCGACAAGCCCTCCTATGGGTTTAAGTTACTGTTTGTTAGCGGATTGCTGTCAGAATTTTTCCCGGAAATGGTGGCCTTACAGGGAGTGGATTCGGTAGGAGATAAATCCCACAAGGACAATTTTTACCATACTTTGCAGGTACTGGACAATGTGGCAGCCCGAACGGATTCCCTTTGGCTGCGTTGGGCGGCGATTATGCACGATATTGCCAAACCCGCCACCAAGCGGTTTAATCAAAAAGTAGGCTGGACTTTTCACGGGCACGAGGACAAGGGAGCCCGGATGACTCCTGGGATTTTTCGAAGATTGAAACTTCCCATGGACGAAAGGATGAAATACGTTCAAAAGTTGGTAAAATTGCACCTGCGACCGATCGCGCTGGTAAACGACAAGGTAACGGACGCAGCGCTCCGCAGGTTACTGTTTGAAGCCGGAGACGATATTGAAGACCTGATGCAACTATGCCGGGCAGATGTAACGTCAAAAAATGACCATAAAGTCAAACGTTTTTTGGCGAATTTCGATAAAGTAGACAAGAAATTACAAGAGGTAGAAGCCAAAGATCAATTAAGAAATTTTCAGCCTCCTGTATCCGGAGATGAAATCATGGTTATATTTGATCTCAAACCCTCCCGGGTGGTAGGGGACCTGAAAGAGGAAATCAAAGAAGCCATCCTGGAGGGACAAATTCAAAACAATAAAACAGAAGCTTTGGAGTTAATGTACCGATTAGCCGCAAAAAAAGGAATTGAGAAAAAAACAAACTATTGACGATGAATATGAAATATGCTGTATTGATTATGTTGCTGTGCTTCAGTACACTTGGGATATTGAGGGCGCAGGAAAATGCCAGTCCCGATTCCACCACTTCTGCCGATTCAGGCAGCAAGCGGGCTCAAAATGAGAAAGATAACCGGATTTACTCCCTGGCCATGAGGTATAACGATGTATCCGTGGCCAAAATAAAGCTCTACGAGCTCATGGAACGAAACCCCCGGAACCTTTCTTATGCCGAAACCCTGGCTTCCCTGTATTTTGAGATGGAACAGTATGGTTCAGCGGCCCTGGTATCGTTGGATATTCTGGAAAGAAACGATGAAAGTCTTACCGGCCTTGAAGTAGCCGCCTTTTCCCTAGAGCAACTTGGTGCCTTGGAACGCGCCTTGCCGCATTTCGAATCCTTACATTTACTTTCGGGAGATCTATTCAGCTTGTACAAAACCGGATACCTACAATACACCCTGAAAAAATACGATGAAGCCCTGAATTCAGTTAACATGCTGATTAAGGATAAAAAGGCAGCCGAGCAAAATTTAAACTTTCCTATGGGGGATAACAACATGCAGGAAGTCAGCATGGTGGCAGCGGCTCAGAACCTGAAGGGATTGATATATAAAGACCAGGGAAGTGCTGAGGAAGCGAGAGCCGCTTTCGAAGAAGCGCTTGCGCTAAGTCCTGAATTTCAATTGGCAAAGGAAAATCTGGGAGAGTTGTAATTCTTCCAATGCTTCTTAGCACCCAGTGGCCTGTCCCATAATTGTGGGGGCAGGCCATTGTTTTTTTCAGGGTCTTACTTTCAGTTTTTATTCTCCTCTTCGTTTTCATTAAAAAGCTCGTTCATGTCCTTTTTTTTAAGTGATAAAACAGTAGGCCAGCTACAATCATCCACATGCCTGGACCGATGTTTTCCAAATGACGCATAAGATCCATATGGGGATCTTTAACAAAAATGATCACATGCAGGGCAAAGTAGACACCGGCACAGCTCAGAAAAACGTATTTCATCAGGTTCAGTAAATTTTTCATGGTTTCTTTTTGTTCAAGCTTTATTTTCAACCGATTAGTCGATGAGGCAAAGGTATCCGCATTTTATGGCCCGTGAATTGACCTATGTTAATGAATTACTTACCTTGAGGAGAAACTAATGGGTAAAAATTATTCTTGCAGGTATGTCCTTACCACAACCGTCTCTTTCAGCTGAGGAATACAAGCAGCACCTTCAAACTGCCAGGGAGTTATTACATGCCTATTTACCGATGAGTGAGGAGCAATGGGAAGTATTTAAGCAGGGATTTAAAATCAGAAAATACAAAAAGGACGATTTCATTTTAAACGAAGGCGATACCGAAAAGTACCTCTCGATCTTACTTATTGGCAGCACCCGGCACTATTTGATGGTCAAAGGGGAAGAAAGGTCCTTTGATTTTTCATTTCAACATGAGTTTAGCTGTTCTTATTCCAGTTTTATTCAACAAGAACCATCGCAGTTTTGCGTACAAACCATGGAGGAGAGTGTTTTAGCTTCTTTACCTTACCGTTTTTTACAACAATTGTACGAGCAATACCCCGAGAGCAATTTTTTTTGGCAGGACGGCAGTAGAGCAATATTACTTGTGGAGGGAAAAAAGAGAAATTTCCCTGATGGTAGATTCTGCCCGGGAACGGTATGTTAAATTACTTGAAAAATACCCCATCTATCTGGAACAAGTGCCTTTGAAATACTTGGCATCTTATCTGAACATCCAACCGGAATCCCTTAGCAGGATTAGGAAAAAACTCCTGGAAGAGTCCTGAACGCTCAATCAATTCACAATAATATGAATACCCGCACTGAAGATTTTAAAGACTGGTATGCCAATCAGAGAGAGGCCTTATTAAGCGTATTAAAACATCGGTTTGAAGAGCACCCGTTTCGGCATGAAGGCCATTCCTGGCACACTATTCAAAAAAAGTTGGACGATCAGCCGGAGAAGCTCTGGTCGCTACAGCAGATGGAGGATACAGGAGGTGAACCGGATATGGTAGGCCTGGATTCAGAAACCGGCAGTATTCTCTTTTTTGATTGTTCTCCCGAAAGCCCCAAAGGGCATCGAAGTGTTTGCTACGATAGGGAAGGGCTGGAGTCCAGAAAGTCCTATCCCCCGGAAAACAATGCGCAGGACATGGCCCGCTCCATGGGGGTTTCCCTGCTGAATGAAACCCAATACCAGTACCTCCAACAGTTTGGCCCGCTGGACACTAAAACCTCCAGCTGGTTAGATAACCCTCAATCCGTTCGACAACTAGGCGGAGCCTTATTTGGCGACTACCGCTACGGACGGGTGTTTATCTATCATAACGGGGCGCAGTCCTACTATTCCGCACGAGGCTTTCGGGCAGCACTTTTGGTTTGAATCAGGTTGCGGATTATTCACTGCCGGGAGGGGGCTCCAACAAATGAGGGAAGGGTATTGCTGACCAATGGAATCCTACCCTTTTTATTCCTCCCAATCGTGTAAATCGGGAGAAAGGTAGCGGAGATCAAACCGATTCCTCGAACCGTTCTCAATCGGATCTGTTAATTCAGAAATCAAGAGGACATTGACTCCGGTGCTGCATCCCGCCGCGTTCGCCGCACCTTCGCTGCGGTCTTGGAGTGAAACCCTTACCTAAAAATACTTCTCCTTAAAAAAAACGGAGCCTGAAAATTGATTTTCACTATCGGGATAGCCATTTTCTATCGTTACCAAATAGCAATAGGAGCAGCCTGGTATCAAAAAATTACCTGTTCACGCTTGATTCCTTATCCGAAATTCTTAATTTGACCAATGAAAACAGGAAGAGGGATGTTGCCCATAGTGGTGATACACGCAACTTGGCTCAGAATATAGCTTTACATAGATGGGCATCAGGTGAACAAGACCAAAATGAAAAAAAGCTTTTTGAATTACACTTTTCGTGATACATTTAATCTATGACAAAATCAGTAAACCAACTACTCGACTTTGAAATAGATAGATTGACGGATTCTATTCTCAATCGTATCAGCGGAGACAGCTTTGAAACCCAAGTAGCTTTGCTGAAAAAACAAGAATTGAAAGAGGTTACAAAAGCAAAAGGATGGGATTTCAATTGACGGTCTGAGTTAGCCCAAAATGATAGAGAAGTTTATAAGCTTACAATTATTTCTAATCCTCATATCATACAAGGATTAACCAGTCTGACGATTAAACCTGATCATGTTTACTTGAACCTTCTTGAAAATGCCCCCTTTAATATTGGGAAAGAGAAACTTTATGAAGGGGTAGCTGGGAATTTAGTAGCTTTTGCCTGTAAACTATCATTCCAGAGAGGAGGGCAAGGATTCGTTTCTTTTCAGGCAAAAACAAAACTGATTGATCATTACGTTAAAACATTAGGAGCTTATCACTTTGGGGGCCATTTGATGGTGATTGATTCAATAGTAGCTCAAAAATTGATAGACAGATACTTTAAAACATAATAAGATTATGGGACTGATAAAAGAACCAAAAGGAGTCGACTTTATAATAAAAAGCGAACCACTCACAAAAGAGGTGGAAGAAAAATTGAGTGAATTCATTGCAAAAAGAAAGCAAGAAATAGCTGAAATGAAACACAAACGCCCAACAAAAGCTAAAAGCAAGCGGGCTAAAAATGCTAAATTGAAGCATAAAAGCAAACAAGGAATTTAGTTTGAACTGAAAGAAAAATGCTTTAATCCTCGCCTGCTTTTAACGGGGTCGTTATGCCTCAGCCTAAAAAGGTACGATCAAAAATGAAATGATAAATTTCGATGGCATAAATTCCCGGTTTGCATCCCGCTGCGATCGCAGCACCCTCGTGGCGCGTCGTGGCGTGAAACCCTTCCCAAATGTTTTCTCCTTGGAATTTCCCAAAAAAATTCACCTTTCCCTTAACTAAAACCCTCAATCTTTCTTTTTTAGGAAAATGTTTCCTTTTAGCGATCCGTTTATCCGTCTTTTTAAATGGCCCTATTCCAAAATTCTGTAATCAAAAAATAAATGGCCGCACAGGCTCATCCGCCCATTCAGGAGGCTTTTGACGCGTACCGGACCTATTTTCACAATCCACCTATCCATCAGTTAGGATATTCCGCACTTTTAGCGCTTGGGGTTCCGTTGGATTTGGTATCTCTTTTCATTTCTCTATTCCGGTTTTAGTTCCTGCTTGGATCTTAGGTAAACTATCTGATCAAGCCCTGGCGGGGCGGCATCTCCCAGTGATGGGTGCAGCCCATCGCAGAAGGAGACGTATCTTGGTTTAGCCCTGTCGGGGCGGAATATTTTCGACCTTGGAAGATAGGTCTATATTTCTGATGGTAATAATAATCGTTTACTCCTTTCAAACCAATCTTTTAGAAAATTTCACCCGCAAATAATCGAACCGTTGAATAAAATAAACTGACACGCCGAGTTCCGAACGCCCTGATTGGACCTCGGAAGTACCCTTTTTTCACCATCCAGCGAAAAATTCCGGCAAAAATGTCATACTTTTTGTTTATGAACGAAAGCCTTGTCAGTTTTTAACAAAAATCTGCGGTTTTGAGGTTCAAAAGCCGCCTTCCGAACCGAAACGTTGAATAGATTTTATTCAAGCCTGTCAGTTTTTGGTCGACGTGTGTCAGTTTTTAGTCCCTGCTTGCATGTATGAAGTCCCTGGGTAGGGATAGGAGCCCCCCTCCTGGACTTAAAAAGTACCCAGTTGCCAGGTAAATTTTGCTTTTCCAAATTCTTTATTCAATAAATCTTAGTAATCGGCAATCAACACGGCATCATTTCGAGGTACCTCTACGAGCTTTGGGGGCACAAAAGTAGAAAAACATAATTAGCATGCTATCATTCCAATGGATAATTTCTCCTTTCGATGGTCATTAAAGAAAAATTTAGTATTATTAAACCCTGATGGAAAGACGGTTTTATCAGGACTGTCCAACCGGATTTGGTTGGGTCACCCTGACTTTTGTCTGGGATATATACAAGTTATCGCTCAGTGTAGAAAAACCTAACATCAAAATGACATTAGGAAAAAGAGTGAATTTATAACTTATAAATTATTAACAATCTGTAGTGACATCAGAATCGCAAAATATTGAGTTCAAAGTAGCCTGGAGAGACGAATACCTGAAATGGATTTGTGGTTTTGCCAATGCTTATGGTGGTACTATTTTTATCGGTAAAGACGACTCAGGAAATGTGATTGACTTGGGGGATGCTAAAAAGCTTTTAGAAGAAATTCCTAACAAGGTCAGAGATATTTTAGGGATTTTGGTTGATGTAAATCTGCACCAAACCGACCACGGGAAATTTATTAAAATTCTTGTTGAGCAATACCCTTATCCAGTCAATTATAAGGGTCAATATCATTACAGAAGCGGAAGCACCAAACAGGAATTAAAAGGGGCAGCACTTGACAAGTTTCTCCTTCAGAAAAAAGGAAAAAGATGGGATGGAGTTCCTGTTCCGAATGTTTCAACTAATGACCTTAAGCAAGAAACATTTGATTTTTTTCGAAAACGAGCTTTCAGAAGCCAAAGAATAGATGAAGAAAGTTTAGCTGACAGCAACGTGCATCTTATTGAGAACCTTCAACTCAAAGAAGGTAAATTTCTTAAGCGGGCATCTATTCTGCTTTTTCACCCTAATCCTGAAAAGTATATAACAGGAGCTTACATAAAAATAGGATTTTTTGAAAGTGACAGTGACTTGAGATTTCAGGACGAAATCCACGGAAATCTTTTTGAACAAATTGAAAAGACCACAGAGTTAATTTTCACAAAATACATCAAGGCTTTGATAAGCTATGAAGGGTTGAATCGTGTGGAAACATACGAGTATCCAAAAGAAGCAATCAGGGAAGCACTACTAAATGCTGTTGCCCATAAAGACTATTCGGGTGGTGTTCCAATTCAAATCAGTGTTTATACTGACAAGTTACTGATTTGGAACGAAGGACAACTGCCTGAAAATTGGACAATAAAGAACCTATTGAAAAAACACGCCTCCCGGCCGTACAATCCTGATATTGCAAATACCTTGTTTCGAAGTGGTTACATTGAATCTTGGGGAAGAGGAACTATTAAAATCATAAATGAATGTAAAAAAGCAGGAATCCCTGAACCGGTTTTTACATACAATTCAAGCGATATTTCCGTGGAGTTCAGAAAAGATATTTTCAATGAAAAACATCTTCAATCACTTGACTTAAATGTACGACAAGTAAAAGCGGTCTTATATGTGAAAGAGAAAGGTAGAATCACTAACAAAGAATATCAGGATATAAACAATACAACAGATAGGACTGCATTAAGGGATTTAGAAACACTGATTGAATTGAAAATCATTAAGCGAATAGGTGAAAAAAAAGGTGCTTATTATGAATTAGCTTCATAGATGTCGGATATGTCGGATAAATGTCGGATAAGTCAAAAGCGACAGACAAGTAAATGGACAAAGAAGAAGAACACCGAAGCGATAACATCACCTTGGATACAGCGGGCGGTTTCCAGTAAATATGAAAATCAGTATCTTTAAGAAGTTAGGAGTAAGCTTGAAGTGGACGTCTCCAAAAGCCCGCGGTCTCCAAGCTGAATCACGTTATGCCTCAGTCTTAAAAGGCACAATCAAAAATGATATGATAAATTTCGATGACCTAAACTCCGGATTTGCATCCCGCTGCGTTCGCCGCACTTCGTGGCGGTCTTGGCGTGAAACCCTTACCTAAAATACTTTCCCTTAAAAGAATAAGACCAAATGACAGAAATAATTGACCTGAGTCAAGAAATATATTCCGGAATGCCGGTGTTTAATGGGCTACCGGAAGTGCAGATAAGCATCCATGCGACACATGAGCAGTGGGACAAAATTCCCAATCCGAC
>JAWLFL010000355.1:0-3315 GCA_041685605.1 Cyclobacterium sp.
AAAACGGGCTTCATGCAGATGCCACAGGCAAAACCTCCGTGGCCGCATAACCGCTCCCTGTAGTTGGTATGGCTCGTGAAGGGAAGGTTTGTAAAAGCACCGGATCCCGTTTAGGAACCATCGAGTTTAAAGCTAAAAAGGCCCGACTTATACGGGCCTTTTTATTTTGATCGGATCATTCCGGTTTCTCAGAATGCAGAAAAAATACCCGGATCAGGGTATTTTTAATACCCCCAGGCTTTCTACCTTTGTAAAAGGTGATAAATAAACTTTTCGAAATGGATTTTTCCATTGCAAATGGTGGGTATTATTTTATTGATTTTTTTACCCACTATTTTATCCTTTTTTCTCCACAGTAAATATTAAACCGGTCCTTCTTCAGAAATCCAATTAAGGTTTGGTTTTTTTCTTCGGCTAATCTTACGGCCAGGCTGGTAGGAGCGCCCAACGCTACCAGGATCTGAATACCTGCATTTACTGCTTTTTGCACCATTTCAAAACTCACCCTGCCGCTAAGCAAAACCACTTTGTTTTCCCGGAGGTTGATGCCTTGTCGGAGGCCTGCTCCAATCAATTTATCCAAAGCATTGTGGCGCCCCACATCTTCCCGGAGAAGGAGCAAATCACCCGTATCTTCGTAGAGGGCGGCCGCATGGAGCCCTCCCGTATAATTAAACCCCGTTTGCTCGGTATCCAGCTTTTGAGTCAGGGATCGAACCGTTTCCGCCGAGATTTTCCGGTCCGAATGGAACGGTAATCCAGCCGCTTCGCAGCTCACCGCATCAATGGCTGTTTTCCCGCATACGCCACAACTGGAGTGCGCGAAAAAATTTCTATTCAGTTTCTCAGGGTCAAAAACCAGGTCCGGAATCAACCTGACCCGAACTACATTTCCCTTTTCCTCGGGTTTGACCCGCTGACAATAGCGAATCCACAGGACATCTTTCTCCTGGTGGATGATTCCCTCCGCAAAAAGAAACCCCATCACCAGGTCAAAATCCTGTCCGGGGCTTCTCATGGTTACCAGCAGGTCGCTGCGATGCCATTCGCCGTATTTTTCGTACTCCAATTGGATTTGCAGCGGCTCCTCTACTGCGACCAAATCCGAAAGGGGTTCCTTTCCATCCTGATTTTGCTTTTGGATGGTCCAGGGGATTACAAGCCCTCCGTTTCCGCTCATGGCTTCATGATTTCCAAATGAACTTCTACAAACTTGGAAGCCGGACACTGGCTCTCGCCGGAGCGGTTTCCAAGGGCCACCAGCACATTTCCTTCGGGGAAGTAAACTGCCAGGCAGCCCTTCGTGATGGCGTAGGGTACGACTTGAAACCCTTCCAGGGTCCGTTCCTCCCCTTCAAAGATACTGGTGAGCTTCACCCGATCTCCAGCCTTGCACCCGTATTCCTGCATGTCGTCGGCATGCATCATGACCACCTCCCGGCTATCGGCAATTCCCCGATACCGGTCATCATAGCCATACACCGTGGTATTGAACTGGTCATGGCTGCGAATGGTCATAAGGGTAAAAGGAGTTTTCGGAGCCGAATAGGCGGGCAGCGGATTGACCGTTAGTTTTGCTTTTTGATCACCGGTGTGAAAGGTACCCTCCCGGGCGCCGTTTGGCAGGTAGAACCCGCCGGGAACCCGTACCCGTTGGTTATACTGCTCAAATCCCGGTATGACTTCTTCGATTTTGTCCCGGATTCGGTCATAATCGACGGCCATTTCCTCCCAATCCGTCGGGTTGTATTTGCCCAGGACAGCCCTTGCCAAAGCGCATACAATGGCTACTTCACTTTTGAGCTGATCGGATGCGGGTTCCAGGTCACCCTGCGACATGCGAACCCGGCCAGCCGTATCCTCCGTGCTGACCCACTGTGGTCCGGCCAAACTGATATCCTTTTCCGTTCGGCCCAGGCAGGGAAGTATCAGTGCCGTTTTCCCATGGATCAGGTGGCTGCGGTTTAGCTTGGTGGACACCTGAACGGTCAGGTCACATTGCTGCAATCCCTGGAATACCTTGGCGGTATCCGGGGCTGCCAGGGCAAAGTTGCCCCCCATACCAAAAAATACCTGGGCTTTGCCGGAGAGCATGGCTTCTACCGCGCCAACCGCCCCTACACCGTGGTGCCTGGGAGGATTGAATGAAAATGCCTTTCCAAGGCGATCCAGGAAGCTATCGGGCATTTTCTCCCAAATACCCATGGTGCGGTCCCCTTGCACGTTGCTATGGCCTCTAACCGGCAGCGTTCCGGCCCCTTTTTTGCCAATAGAACCTTTTACCAAAAGGATATTGACGATTTCACGGATCGTATTTTCAGCATTGCGGTGTTGGGTGATGCCCATAGCCCAGGCGATGATGATTTTCTTGCCGGAAGCAAGCAACTTGGCGGCCTCCCTGATTTTTTCTTCGGGCACACCACTCGCCGCTATTAATTCCTCCAGGTCAGTGGTACCTAAATGCCGGATCAGTTCCTCATAGCCGCTGGTCTGTTGCTGAATAAAAGCATGATCAAACACATTGTTGCTACCATTGGCATCCGCTTCCAAAAGCATTTTGAGCAAGGCTTTTAGAAGGGGCAGGTCGCCGTTCAGTTTTACTTGTAGGTGCAGGTCATGGAGGACGGTTGGTTTGCCCACCCATTCCCAGGGTTTTTGGGGGTTTCTGAATTGGATCAGCCCTGTTTCCGGAAGGGGGTTTACCATGATGATTTTCCCGCCGTTTCGTTTGAGTTTTTCCAGGGAAGTGAGCATCCGCGGGGCATTGGTTCCGGGATTTTGCCCCAGCACCAGAAGTAGGTCTGCTTCCGGAATGTCGGCCAGGGTCACGGAAGCTTTCCCGATTCCCATGGTTTCGGACAGGGCCTTTCCGGAGGCTTCGTGACACATATTCGAACAATCGGGCAGGTTGTTGGTCCCAAACTGCCGGACGAAGCATTGGTAGAGAAAAGCGGCTTCATTGCTCGTTCTGCCGGAAGTATAGAACAGGGCTTGATCCGGGTGGTCCAAATGGTTGAGTTTATCGGCAACAAGGGCAAAGGCCTCTTCCCAGGAAATGGGTCGGTAATGGCTGGCGTTTTCCTCCAGGACCATGGGTTGGGTCAGGCGACCTCGCTTTTCCAGCCAATGGTCGGATTTTTCTGTTAACTCCTTGATGCTAAATTGCTCGAAGAAGGAAGGTTTTATTCTTTTGTAGCCCGTTTCCCAGGCCACAGCCTTGGCCCCATTTTCACAATATTCTGCTATTTTAGATGCCTCCTGGGCATCAGGGTCCGGCCAGGCACAACTGGGGCAATCAAAGCCTTTGGGTTGATT
>JAWLFL010000356.1:0-3306 GCA_041685605.1 Cyclobacterium sp.
AGCAATGGTACACGTTTGTCGGAAGGAACATTTTAACGCAGCCCATAAATTATGGAATCCGAAATGGTCCGAAGAGAAAAATAAAGCCGTTTTTGGGCCCTGCGCCAATAAAAACTGGCACGGTCATAATTTTGAACTGATTGTCACCATCAAAGGAAGACCGGACGCGGAAACCGGCTTTGTGGTGGATTTAAAGCAGTTGAGTACGCTGATCCGCCGGGAGGTAATCGACAAGGTCGACCACAAGAACCTCAACGTGGACGTGCCGTTTATGACGGGTAAAATGGCCAGTTGCGAAAACCTGGTCATGGAATTTTGGAAAATACTCCAGCCCCTGGTGGATGAGCTGGTCAAAGAAGGGGGACTTTACAGGCTTACCCTGTACGAAACGCCTCGTAACTTTGTGGAATACTATGGCGAATAGCCCCTATCGAAACCAACAAACTCCAGTAGGGTGAAATACTATATCATCGCCGGAGAACGGTCAGGAGACCTGCATGCCTCCAACTTGCTATACGGCTTGAAAAAAGAAGATGCCGATGCTGAATTCAGAGGCATGGGTGGCGATTACATGCAGGAAGCTGGTTGCCTGCTGACGGCCCATTACCGGGAAATGGCCCTGATGGGCTTTGTGGAGGTGGTGCTTCATTTCCGGAGGGTAGTGAAGTATCTGAATAAAATAAAGGCAGACCTGCTGGAACACCGGCCAGACGCCTTGATACTGGTTGATTTTGGCGGATTTAATATGAAGATGGCTGCTTTTGCCAGCCAAAAAGGGATACCTGTTCACTATTACATTGCTCCTAAGGTCTGGGCCTGGAACCAAAACCGGGCGTTAAAGCTAAAAAAGTACGTCGATCACCTTTACTGCATTTTACCATTTGAACCGGAATTTTTCAAAAAATTTGACTGGCAGGTGGCCTACGTGGGCAACCCGTTGTTAGACGAAAAAAAGAAATTCCAGCCCGACCCTCATTTTTTGGAGAAGCACCAAATCCACGCCGAAAAGCTGGTAGCACTGCTTCCGGGAAGCAGGAAGCAGGAAATCAAGCAAATGCTGCAAACCATGATTGCTTTGAAATCCGAATTTGATGAAGTAGATTGGATAGTGGCCGGGGTAAAGAATCTGCCCGCCGACGTGTACAATGAAGCAATCGCCGCCGGAATAAAGGTGATTTTTGATCAAACCTATGATATCCTGTATCATGCACGGGCAGCAGTGGTTACATCCGGAACGGCGACCTTGGAAACGGCGTTTTTTCGGGTACCTCAAGTGGTGGTTTACAAGACCAGCGGCATCTCTTACGCCATTGCAAAACGATTGATCCGGGTGCCATTTATTTCCCTGGTTAATTTAATTGCCGAAAAGGAAGTGGTCAAGGAGCTGATTCAAACAGATTATTCGCCAGGAACCGTAAAGAGGGAATTGGAGGTGTTGCTTTCCGATGGGCCTGAAAGAGAGGCTCAATTGGAGGGTTACGTGTCCCTACTGGAAAAGATTGGGACCCAACAAGCCTCCAGGGAAACGGCCGAATTGATTTATCGATCCCTGCTCTGAGCGAAGAAAAATAGCTAATTGTAGTTGTATTAAAGAGTAGTTATAACCTGATTTCAACCTGTTTACTCGAAAAAGCCGTCCCTTTCGCCACTGCGAACCCTTTTGCCCGAACTGTGCGAAGGGAAGGGTGTGGCCGTCTTACTAGGTTGGAGATTCCCACGGATTCCGCTGATTAAACCTAGCCAACAGGTGATACTGGTTTTATAGATGATGGCCACTGGCATTAGCGAAAGGCCGGTTTCACGGTTGAGTTTCCTTGCAGCTAAAGGTTTAGACACACGAACGCTATTTCGCCCTGCGTGGCAGGTTCTGTGTCGGCTGACCTGGGGCTAGCAACATGTCACCCCGAAACAGGTTTATATATAGAAAGTCGATTCTGGTTATTCAAAAAAAAAGCCCCCCGTGTAGACGAGAGGCTTGAATAAAGCATAGAAGCATTAGCCTGGTATCAGGCTACCTGAAGCTTCTTAAATTTTGATTTTTCAAATTGGGAACTGGCGTATTCCAGATCGATGACCAGGGTTTGCTCTCCTTCTTCGGAAGGCAATTCGTACATGGCATCGGTAATGATGGCCTCGCAAATGGAGCGAAGCCCCCGGGCTCCCAAATTAAATTCCACCGCTTTTTCCACAATAAAATCGATCCCCGATTCCTCGAAGGTAAGGGTGACGTTTTCCATGGCCAGCAATTTCACGTACTGTTTGGTCAATGCATTTTTTGGTTCCGTCAAAATCCTTTTGAGGGTGGCTTTATCCAAGGGATCCAAATGGGTAATGACGGGGAGTCTGCCGATCAGTTCCGGAATTAACCCATAAGCTTTGAGGTCCTGGGCAGTTACGTATTGCAGCAGGTTTGTCCTGTCAATGACTTCAGTTCCCGTCGATTTCTTGCTAAATCCCATGGGTTGGGTATTTAACCTTCCGGCAATGTGCCTTCCGATTCCATCGAATGCACCCCCACAAATGAAAAGAATATTTTCGGTATTGACCGAAATCATTTTCTGGTCCGGGTGCTTTCTACCGCCCTGAGGGGGTACGTTGACAACCGTTCCTTCCAGTAATTTTAACATCGCCTGCTGAACACCTTCACCACTTACATCACGCGTAATGGACGGATTGTCCGATTTCCGCGCGATTTTATCCAGTTCATCGATGTAGACAATGCCTCTCTCCGCAGCTTCCACATTGTAATCGGCAGCCTGAAGCAAGCGGGTAAGGATGCTTTCCACATCTTCTCCTACATATCCTGCCTCGGTAAGCACCGTTGCATCAGCGATACAGAAGGGCACCTCCAGTGTTTTTGCAAGGGTTTTTGCGAGGTAGGTTTTTCCGGTACCGGTATCTCCCACCATGATGATGTTGGATTTTTCGATCTTCACATCATCCTCTTTTTCTTCTTTTTGTCCCAGTCGTTTGTAATGATTGTAAACGGCCACCGTTAGCACTTTTTTAGCCTCTTGCTGTCCTATCACGTACTCACCCAGATAGGCAGTTAGTTCTTTCGGCTTTTTTAGCTTGAATTTTGGTTTTTTGGACTGCTTCTTGGTTTTGTCCTCTTCTCCCAAAATCTGGAAAGCCTGTTCGATGCAATAATTACAAATATGCGCAGAGATCCCGGAGACCATTAGGTCTACGTCTTTTTTATTTCTCCCGCAAAAGGAACACGTTACTTGAGCCATTCAGTTATTCTTTTTCTTTTCGCGTCAATACTTCATCAATTAAGCCATATTCTTTGGCAGCGGAAGCTCT
>JAWLFL010000102.1:0-13703 GCA_041685605.1 Cyclobacterium sp.
CATACCCTTTCGGTTAGCGGAGGAGGGGAATCTTTTAGTGGTCGTTTTAGCGTGCGTCACCAAAGTATTGACGGGGTAGCACCTAATTTCAGCGACCAACTCAATGAATTCCGGATTAACCTGGATTTAAAAGCATCGGAAAAGATTCGTTTTTCTGGGGATTTAAACTACCGGACCAAAGAGTCTTTGCAGCCTGCAGGCTTATCCGCTTCCGGGGATGGAGAGACCCGGGTATTCCAATACATGCTGCACGCCAGTAAATTTTCTTGGCCAAGGTACGAAACCGGAGAGTACGGGCTGGGACCTCAGGTGAATAACCCACTCATTTTTGCGGAACTAACAGGCGACAGCCGAACGATCAACGATTATATTACTGGAAGTGTAAAGTTTGATTACGATATTTTGCCCGGCCTTACTTTCTCTACACAGTATGCCATGCGGAATGACCATTCCCAGATCAAAACATTTTCCAACAGGTATTTTAATCGGGACCCACTTAATGGCAGGGTGGCACAGCGCCAGGTCAACCGCCTTACTGAATTCAGAAGGTACCTGACGGAGTACACCCTGAACAGCCTCCTTACCTACCAGAAAGAGATTGGAGCTCACAAGCTTACAGGCTTACTGGGGTATTCCACCATAGACAACAGGAGTAATCAGGTGAGTGGTTTTCGGCAAGAATTTTATAACAACGATGTACAGTCGCTGAGTCAGGGTTCGGATGAAAACCGGGATGCCAATGGCTTTGATGCCGAATGGGGCTTAAGGTCTTATTTTGCCAGATTCAATTACAATTTTGGAAATAAATATTTCTTTGAACTGAATGGTCGGTACGACGGTTCTTCCCGATTTAGTGAAGACAACCGCTACAGCTTCTTCCCCTCCTTTTCTGCTGGTTGGAGGCTGTCAGAGGAAAATTTCTGGTTGGACCTGAAGGAGACTGTAAATGAATTTAAACTTCGTGGATCCAGGGGAGCGACAGGAAATCAAGCCGTAGGTTTGTATACTTTTTTTGAAACCCTGAGTGCCATCAATTACTCCTTTGACGACGCTCCCGTACAGGGTTTTGCCCAGTCCAATCTGGCCAACCAAAACCTTACCTGGGAAACCACCTATCAAACCAACATCGGTTTCGATATGGGGCTCTTTGATGACCGGCTGTCGGTGACTTTCGATTATTACAATAAACTTACCGATGGGATCCTCTTGCAACTGCCCATACCGGCCTTGATAGGCCTGGGAGCACCCGTGCAGAATGCCGGCAAGGTTAAAAATGAAGGTTATGAGATCGGGTTAAACCTGAGGGGAGGGCAAAAATTGACCTACGACTTAGGCTTCAATTTCAGTGACAATACCAATGAAGTCATGGACCTGGTAGATTCAGGACCCTATATTTCCGGAGGCACTACAGGCCCACGCTTTATCATTGAAGAAGGATTACCGATCAACTCTCACTGGGGTTACCTGACTGATGGCGTGTTTCAAACCCAGGAAGCAGCAGACAATTACCCCACACTCCGACCTAATTCTGCCCCGGGGGATGTCAAATACCTGGACATGAACGAAGATGGTATCATCAATGAAGAGGACCACCAATATCTTGGATTGTCTTTTCCCAGATTTGATTTTGGCCTCAACGGTAATTTCACCTATGGCAACTTTGATTTATTCCTTCAGTTTCAGGGAGCGGCAGGGCATAAAACCAGACTGGACGGTGCCTTCCAGCAAATAGCAACCTATGAAACCTTTACCCATGCCATTTACACCGACAATTACTGGACGCCGGAAAATCCAAATGCGGAATTTCCCCGGCCCATCAAAGGCGACGGTAGAAACTTTCAAACCTCTGATACGCAACTGATCGATGCCTCTTACCTGAGGTTGAAAAACATTGTGTTGGGATACAATTTGCCCTCCATGATTATAGACAAGCTCTCCGTAGAGCGCATTCGGTTGTTTTTGGGAGCTACCAATTTATTGACTTTTTCAGAACTTAATCGCTGGGACCTGGATCCGGAAATTCCTTCCGGCAGGGGCCAATATTATCCACAGGTGAGCATGTATTCTTTAGGTGCCAATGTTCGATTTTAAACAAGATTAGAGATGAAAAAATATAGCGATATAAAAATATGGATTTCCTTGGTGACACTATTATGGATGGGTTGCCAACCCGATTTACTGGAAACCATTCCTAACGATAGAATTTCAAAAGAAATATTCTGGCAAACCCTGGGGGATGCTGAATTTGCAGCCAATGCGGTCTATCCCACACTGGATGGGACCGGCATATTCTCTTACGATGGCTTGACGGATCATTTATTGACCAATCACCCCTTTAATGCCAATGTGGACTTGCAGCGGGGTTTTGGAACCATTGCCTCCGGTAGGTATTTCAGCGAATGGCAAAATGCTTATCGGGCTATCCGGAGAGCGAATGATTTCATGGATAATATCGATCAGGTAGAAGCCGAGGACCAGGCTGCAATCAATCGGCTGAAAGGGGAAGTAATGACGCTGCGGGCGTACCATTACATCAAGTTGGCCATGCTATTTGGGGATGTGCCTTTGATAACTTCCGGGATTGACATAGAGACCGGAAGGTCGGTAACCCGTACCCCGGTAAATGAAATTTGGGATTTTGTGGCGGAGGAATTGAGTCAGGCAGCAGACTGGCTTCCCTACCAGAATGACAGCAGGATAGGAAAGGGAGCGGCATTGGGGCTTCAGGCTAGGGCCATGCTGTATGCAGGCAGGTTTACTGAGGCTGCAGCCGCAGCTAAAACCATCATGGATAGTCAGGAATATGCCTTGTATCCGGACTATTTTGAGCTGTTCCAATACGAAGGAGAAAATAATCAGGAAGTGCTATTAGCCAGGGAGTTTGCAGCCGATGTGAACTCGCATAATATTTACGCAACGGCTGCCCCCTGGAGCCAGATTCCGGGTAGTTCGGGAAGCCTATATGTCCCAACGCAGGCCATGATCGACCTCTATCCCATGGCGAATGGCCTGCCCATCTCCGATCCCCAAAGTGGCTACGATCCCCAAAATCCTCTGGAAAACAGAGATCCAAGGCTATATCAATCCGTTTTCATTTCCGGGCGAACACCGCTTCCGGATGGAGGCATATATGGTTCTACTCCCGGTACCGACGGATCGGATGCGGTTCAGATTACCGTTTATTCTACCGCTACCGGATACAATATCCGGAAGTATGTAGATGAAGCGGATTATACGAATCCTTCCAACTCCGGATTAAACATTATGCTGATGCGCTATGCAGAGGTATTATTGACCTATGCCGAGGCAAAGGTAGAGCTTGGCGAAATAGACCAGACGGTTTATGAAGCGATCAACGAAGTCAGACAGCGCGAAAGCGTGGATTTGCCAGCCATCACACCTGAAATGGCTTCTACGGCTGATGAGTTAAGAGAACTTATCCGGATGGAAAGGTCGGTAGAACTGGCATACGAAGGGTTCCGTTTGTTTGACATCCGTAGGTGGCAGCTGGCAGAACAGGTCATGCCGGGTGTGCCCATGGGCCGGTATTATGAAGAAGACGGGGAATGGAAACAAATACGGCTCGATGGATTTGACCGTTCCTTTGATCCGGCCAGGGATTACCTTTGGCCCATTCCTCAGCGAGAGCGGGAACTGAATACCAATCTGACACAAAATGCAGGCTATTGATTAAAAAATCCCTCCGGCTTTTTTCGGAGGGATTTTTTGTCTTTTTTGCTATTAAAAATCCCTAAATAATAAATCCATGATCAAAAAAAAATTACTAGTTGGGCTGCTCCTGATGGGTTGTTTTTCCACCTTTGCGCAGTCCGGCGAAAAACCCAACATCCTCTTTATCATTTCCGATGATCTGACCACTACGGCTGTTTCTTCCTATGAAAACAGTGCGGGATATACGCCCAATATTGACCGGCTAGCCAGCGAAGGTACCCGCTATACCCAGGCATATTGTCAATATCCGGTTTGCGGGCCCTCGCGCGCTTCCATGATGTCGGGATACTATCCACATGCGACCGGCACTTTCGGTTACGTCAGTGGCCGGGAAAATATTGGCCCGGACAAGAAGATGTGGCCTCAACTTTTCAAGGAAAACGGCTGGCACACCGCCCGGGTAAGCAAAATCTTCCACATGGGAGTGCCTGGCGATATCGAAAAAGGCTCCAACGGTACGGACGACGAAGCTTCCTGGAACGAAAGGTATAACAGCCAGGGACCGGAATGGACGGCCGAAGGGGAGGCGGAACTGGTTCAAAACAACCCCTATGGCTTATTGCCTAGAAAAGGTGGAAACGTGATGACCATTGTCAAGGCCGATGGAGATGACCTGGTCCATTCGGATGGGAAAACCGCGCAAAAAGCATCCGAACTGATACGGAAATTCAAAGACGAGCCCTTTTTTCTGGCCGTAGGCCTGGTGCGGCCCCATGTGCCCTTTGTGGCACCCAGAAATTATTTTGAGCGGTATCCTTATGAGCAGGTAGTGCTTCCACCAAAGGTGCTGGGTGATTGGGATGATATTCCCGAGAAGGGGATAAATTACGTTACCACCCTGAATGCGAAAATGACGGAAGAGCAACAGAAAAAAGCGATTGGAGCTTACTATGCTTCCGTCACCTATATGGACGCTCAGGTAGGTAAAATACTACAAACCCTGGAAGAAGAAGGCCTGGAGAAGAACACGATCGTGATCTTTACTTCCGACCATGGGTTTCACCTGGGGGAACATGATTTTTGGATGAAAGTCAGTTTAAAAGAAGAGTCTTCCCGGGTTCCCTTGATTGTCAAAGTTCCCGGGAAAGAAGCACAGGTCTGTCATTCCTTCGTCGAACTGATTGATCTGTATCCGACCATAGCCGAACTTGCGGATATAGAACCGGAGGACGAAATTCAGGGTATTAGTTTTGCCCCGACCTTGGATGATCCAAGCTATCATACAAGGGATTTTGCTTTCTCCGTCAATGTTTGGAGGGGCACCCATACCTTTCTGATCCGAAATGAAAAATGGGCCTTTATCCAATACGGAGAAGAAGGGGAAGACGGAATGGAGCTGTTTGATATGGAACAGGACCCCAAGCAGTATACCAATCTGGCTCAGCTTCCCGCCTACCAGCAAACGGTGGAGCGCATGCAGGAAATCCTCCGTCAAAAACTGCTCGAGATCCGGGAAAACGACCTACCGGAAAACGGCTAAAAAGAACATAAAATAGATTTTGTTAAATGATAGATTACCTGTAATTTATGTTGAGTTGACTCAATGGTTTATTTGTTACATCTTGGTATCTTAAATTTGCCTGGACAAGCCGAAAAAAGCCACTATTCTGACCTGAAACAAAATGAGATGTTAGGAATTTACAAACCAAAAAGGATGATATCTAATGTGCTTCTGGGGCTGATCTTAGCCTCGGTAATGCTGTCTGGGCGGATAGCGTGTGCCTTGCCGGAAAGTGTTGGTGCCACTACTGACCCGCCTCCAAATATACTGATCATCACGGTAGACAACGTTGGGTACGGAGATCTCAAACCCTTTAACGATGCTTCTACCATAATCACCCCAAATCTGAATTTGTTGGCGAGCCAGGGGGCACTGTTGACGAATTTTTACACGGCTTCTCCTACCTGTACGGCTTCACGGGCGGCATTGCTTACCGGAAGGATTCCGCAACGAAACAAGCTATCCACACAGTTGGTAGGTCTTGAGGGCAACTACGGTATTGGCCTGTCGCACTCGGAAATCATTTTACCTCAGGTTGTGAAGAATAGTCCGCACGGCTATGCAACTGCCGCTTTTGGAAAATGGAACATTGGTTTTGCCCCCGGGTCCAGGCCTACCGAACGAGGGTTTGATGAATTTCTGGGCATTGCCTCCGGAAACGCCGATCATTTTACTCATGTATATGCCGGTCGCAAAGATCTGTACCACAATACCACTGCCATCAACCGGCATGGGGAATACAGCACGGATTTGTTCGCCAATGCCGCCATGGAATTTATCACAGAAAAATCCTCCCAGGAAATCCCCTGGATGGTTTACCTTCCTTTTGATGCGCCCCACCATCCGGGAGACAGGAACATTGATCCCGGAGAGCCTAATAGCTGGAAAGCACCCGATGATGCTTTTGAGCCCTATGATTTTGGCCCTGAGGTAGAAGATCCCAAAAAAAGATTTCAGGCCGTGGTCACTGCCATTGATAGGGCAATCGGCAGGCTAATGGAGCGGTTGGATGAATTGGGTATTTCGGACAACACGTTCGTGTTTTTCTACTCAGACAATGGAGCCTTTTACCCTTACCTGGATATTCAATCCAATGCGCCATTTAATGGTGCAGGGGTCACGCTTTGGGAGGGAGGGATCCATGTCCCTGCCTTGGCAAAGTGGCCGGGAAAAATCAAGGCGAACTCCATCATAAGCACCCGACTCTGGTCTCCGGACCTTTTTGTAGGGGTAGCAGAACTTGTAGCAGCGGAACTTCCTCAGGATCGGTTTATTGATGGCAAAAACCCCATTCCGGTACTTACAGGCCAGACCGTTCATTCTCCCCATGCTTCCTTGTTTTTTAAATACCGATCCCATGAAGCACTGATATGGGGGGATTATAAAATTTTGAGGGAGAAGCCCGAAGATCCGTGGATGTTGTTTAACCTCAGAGAAGATCAGGCCGAAACGAAGGATTTAGCTGAATCACATCCCGATTTGGTTCGAAAAATGGAGGAACCCTATCGGCTGACAGAAGCGGAAATTAACAGCTATTTGGAAAGAGAGCAAAAGAAACGTAATTTTCAACGCTAAAAAAGATAAGCATTTGATGAAGAAAATCACCCAAAACCTAAGCTATTTATTCCTGATATTTGTCCTCCCCATGGCGATTTCCTGCCAACCAGAAAGCCAGGAGCAAACCAATTCTGATATGCCCAATGTGGTTTTACTTTTGGGGGATGATCATGGCTGGGATGAAACCGGGTATAACGGACACCCTTATCTCCACACGCCCGTGCTGGACGAAATGGCGGCCACAGGATTGCGAATGGACCGCTTCTATTCCGCCTCTCCGGTTTGCTCGCCTACCCGGGGAAGCATCATCACGGGAAGGCATCCTAACCGGTACGGTACCTTCACTCCGGGATATTCCATCCGACCGGAAGAAATCAGCATTGCCAGCCTGATGAAAGATAGCGGCTATGCCACGGCTCATTACGGGAAATGGCATCTGGGGCCGGTAAAATCCGAATCACCTACCAATCCCGCAGCCCTTGGTTTTGAAGAATACCTGTCTCATGACAATTTCTTTGAAATGGACCCACCGCTTTCGGTCAATGGGGCCGAGCCGGTCATCTTTGAGGGGGAGAGTTCTGAAATCCTGATCCGTGAAGCCCGGAAATTTATGGATAAAGCCTTGGAAGAAGAAAAGCCTTTCTTTGTGGTTATCTGGTACGGCTCTCCCCATGAGCCGTATAGTGGTTTGCCCGAGGACCTGGCCCTCTACGACGATCTTCCGGAGGATTTTGGAGACCGCATGGTTTCGTTGACATCCAACGAAACGGGATCCCGGGTCGAACGCCTGCAACGGGATGTGCTGCAAGAGCGTTTTGCGGAAATTACGGCTATGGACCGTTCCATTGGGCAGTTGAGGGATTACCTGGAGGAAAAGGGCCAGAGAGACAATACCCTGCTTTGGTATTTTGGGGACAATGGTACCCCGCAGGAGGGAAATGCCACCGTGCCCTTCCGGGGGCAGAAGGGAAATATCTATGAGGGTGGTATCCGCGTACCTGCCGTACTCGAATGGCCTGCTAAAATCAATCAGCCCATGATCAATGATGCCCATGCGGTTTCTTCTGATGTATTACCGACTTTAATGGATATTGTTGGAGGGAATTTGCCTGAGCGACCCATTGATGGAATCAGTTTATTGCCCATGCTGGAAAACAGGATGCACCAAAGACCGGAACCCATCGGATTCTGGAACGGCCGACCCAGAAATGGGGGAGAGGGCTTGGAAGACTATATTGATCCGGAGCTTCAGAAAGGGACCACTCCCCTGGTCAAGCTGATGAATGGCATTGCCACCAGAAATTTCAGAAATTACCATCAAAGGGATATTCAGGAGGAAGACTTTTCCGGCCCCAGAGCTTTGCTGGACAACCAATACAAGCTGGTGATTCACGGGGAAACAGGAGAAGATGCCAAAAGAGAATTGTTTGATATCCATTCCGATCCGGCCGAAGAAAAGAATTTGATTGACAGCCAGGCGGAACTTGCCGGGAATATGGAAGAACAACTCAGGGAATGGCAACAGTCGGTATTGGAAAGTCTGACAGAGGCCGATTATGAATGATCCATCAAGGCCGGGGAAATTCAACCCTCGTTTCTCCCCCGGCCTTGCTATGAGATACCTCTTGTGACTTTCCATCAACCGTTATCTGGTAATTCCCATAAAACGCAGGGGTAGCAAAGTTGCCCTCAGCATCTGTTGAACCGGTCGTTTCGGTCCACCAGGTGTCAAATATCAATTCCTGATAAGCCTTCGCAGCCGGTTTGGCTTGCCAGTCCCGGGTGTAAAGGGAGGAGGCGGGAATCCAGTTGGCTCCTTCCCAAAAACCCCACATGAGGATGCCTTCTACGGCAGGATGAGCAAAGCAGATGCGGTAATAATCTACCAGTTCCCGGGCATTCTGCTTCTCTTCTTCAGCACTCATTTTAAGGTCAGTGTCCTTATAAAACTTGGACCGCTGTCCGGGCATATTGAATTCCGTGATCCGGATGGGCAATCCAAATTGAGCCAGGGAGTCCAGGCTGGCTTTCAGTGCCTGTCGGTCAAAGGTGCTTCCATGCAGGTGTCCCTGCACTCCTATACCGGCAAGGGGAACTCCTTGTGACAGCAGGTCCCGGATTTGGGCCATGTAATCTTCCAGCCGGTTGCCGGTCAGAATATCGTAATCGTTGAGGTAAAGTTTGGCATCAGGATCGCCTTCTAGCACCCATTGGACCATTTTTGCCGTGATATCGGGCCCCAGACGCTCTTCGTAATAATTGCCATGGATCATCTCATTGTTCAGGTCATACTCTACAAAGCGGCCCCGGTAGCGGCGGGCGATGGAGATGGCCCTTTCCTTAATGGTGCTTTCCAGCTCGGCATCGCTTAGCTCCTTTACCCAAGGCTGCACAAATTTTTCGATGCCCCAGAATAAATTGTGACCCCGCAGCGGAATATTGTTTTCCTCTGTCCATTGCAGGATTCCCTCTACGGTTTGGTGGTTCACCTTTCCTTTTTCGGGTTCCATATTGGCCCATTTGAGGGCATTTTCGGTGACGGCACTGTTAAAGTTTTTCAGAAAATGGGCCTTGTATTTATGAAGGTCATCCGGACTCATATTTCCGGAACCCAATCCATTGGCAATCGCCGCTCCAAACCAGAATTCATGGGAAAGTTGTCTAATCGAAACTTCTGCCCCTGGACTGGCTTCGATGATGAGTTGGCCTTTTCGGTGCTGTTCAATGCCTTCATCAATGCTTTGGGCTGGGGCCTGCAGATAAAGGCAGCCGGTAATGCCAAAAAAAAACAACAGGAATGGCTTTCGAATCATGGTAAAATGGGTTTATAGGTTTGAATTTAAGATGGAATCTACAAATTTTTTTTCAAAAGGTAAAAGTTTAGACAACTGTCAGATTTCCCATTTCTGACAGTTGTCTGGTATGGCAAAGCCTTTTTAAATAACCAGAATTTTTAAAAATTAACAGATTATAGTATTTTCAAATAGCGTTCCCAAAGTTCCAAAACGTTGGGAACGCTGAAACGCTCCCCGTTTAATTCCCATTTAACTTTCCCAAAGTTCCAAACGTTGGAAAAGTTAGTCATCTAGATTTGAATGACTGCCCTTTTTGAAATATCTTGCTGTGGAAACACCAAACCAAGTAAAACATGCCCAATCCGTGGACAGGTAAAGGAAATCCCTACACCCGGCAGGAAGTCCGGGATCGCCTTAAGAAAACCATTAATAGTAATAACGCCATCATTGCCGCCGGTGCCGGAACAGGTATCAGTGCGAAATTTATTGAAAAAGGAGGGGCAGACCTGATCATCATTTATAATTCCGGGCGTTTCCGGATGGCAGGTCATGGCTCCACTGCTGGCCTGATGGCCTATGGAGATGCCAATGCGGTGGCCATGGAGATCGGTGAATTTGAGGTTTTGCCCGTGGTGGAAGAGGTGCCGGTAATCTGCGGGGTTCACGGATCGGATCCCCGTCGAAGGATCTGGCATCACTTACTCAAAGTGAAAGACATGGGCTTCTCGGGAATCAATAATTTCCCCACCCACTGCATCGTGGATGGAAATTTCCGTCAGATATTGGAGGAAACGGGAATGAGTTTTGACAAAGAGGTGGAAATGGTGCGTATAGCTGACAAGATGGACCTATTTTCCATCGTGTACGTGGCCAAACCAGAGGAGGCAATCAAAATGGCGGAAGCCGGAGCGGATGCCATCATTGCGCATGTGGGCACCACCGTTGGAGGTTCCGTGGGGGTTACCGGTGCTTCCTGCACCATGGAGGAGGCGATTGACAAAACCCGTGAAATAATGGATGCCTGCCAATCCATTAATCCGGACTTGTTTTTCCTAACCCATGGCGGCCCGATCAATACCCCCGAGGACGTACGTCAGGTGCTGGTTGCCACCGACGTACACGGTTTTGTGGGTGCCTCTTCCCTGGAACGAATGGGAGTAGAACAGTCCCTGCTGGACCTTACGCGTTCCTTTAAGCAGCTAAAGTTGAAAAAATAGGCTTTCTCAATTTTCAGTGAAATCAAATCGAGCCTTTCTAAGGCATGACGAAAGCGACACACAGAGTATTCTATTTGCATTTACAAAAAGGAAATGACATCTGATTTCACGCAGCGCTCGCCGCGTGAAATAGTTACCTTTCACATGTCAATGGCAGACTTAATATTTAAAAAACGCTGAAATCGGGATGACGGTATTTATTTTTAACTATTTAAAAATCAACATATTAAGAAAATTAAAGAATGGCATCAAATCACCTCCCCCCAGCCCCCTCCTGTTTCCAGGAGGGGGAGACAGGGGGTGGTAAAAATACGTCATCGATAGGTGTTTCCTGTTCAGGATCGGAACTGGCTATCCCGACCTTCGGAGCCGCACAAGTTATGACCATTAAGAAAAAATCATAAATACATGAATTGGAAACAGCGGATTCAGAAAGACCTGAGCCAGCTTGGGATAGGCGAGGGAGATCATGTGCTTGTTCATGCCTCTTTGAATTCCTTAGGAAAGTTTCCGGACAGGGCCAAAATCGTCGTTAATGCCCTTCTGGATCTGCTGGGACCCAGGGGAACCTTGTTGATGCCTGCATTATCCTATCAAACGGTCACTCCGGATAATCCCATCTTTGATCTGGCGAAAACACCTACTTGTGTTGGTGGCTTACCGGAGTTTTTCCGCACCTTTCCAGGCGTACAAAGAAGCATGCATCCCACGCATTCGGTTTGTGCGATTGGAAAATTAAGCGACTATTTTCTCTCGGAGCACCTGCTGGACGATACACCCTGCGGTGCGCATTCTCCTTTTGCCAAGCTTCCTGAAGTGCATGGTAAAATCCTGTTTCTGGGCTGCGGGTCCCGGCCCAATACCTCCATGCATGCGGTGGAAGAAGGGATCAAGCCACCTTATCTATTGGGTGCCCGGGTCCGTTATACCTTAAAAGATCAAACCGGAAGGGAGATATCGAAATCGTATTTTACGCATGATTTTGCCGGATTCGAGCAGCGTTACGAGCGGATGGAAGGGCTGTTGGGATTGGATTCCTGCCAAAAAGGGAGGGTGTTGCAGGCCGATTCGGTGCTGATGGATGCCCGGAGCCTTTGGGAAAAAGGGACCCTCCAATTAAAGAAGTATCCCCTGTTTTTTGTAGACCGAAAGCAGTCTTAGTGCCTGCCAACGCCGCAGCCGCAGCCGCTGTGCATGTACGTTTGGATGCTCTCGTGCCAGGGAAAGGCCTCCTGAAACAATCGGTTTTCCCAATAAAAGGGCGGCCGCTCCCGGTTTCGGTGGCCGATTTCGTTCATGTTTTCCGTTTCATACAAGCGTCCATTGATCATGGTATGGGTGATGCTTTCCGAGTGGCGGATATCCGCTAGCGGATTTTTTTCCATAACGATCAAATCGGCCAGTTTACCGGGCTGGAGTGATCCCAGGTCCGCATCCATCCCGATATACCGGGCACCGTTGATGGTGGCCGCTTTTAGGGCTTCGTGGTTGGACATGCCGCCTTGCGCCAGGCTCCACAATTCCCAGTGGGCACCCAGGCCTTGCAGTTGTCCGTGACCACCCAGATTTACGGTGACGCCTTTATTGGCCAGATCGGTGATCTGCCGGGAAGTGAGGATATGGCTGTTTTCGTAGGTTTCCTCTGGGACCATGGTTCGGTGGCGGGACCGGGCATCGATCATTCCCCGGGGACTGAAACGCAGTAATTTTTCGTTTTCCCAAACATTTGTCTTCTGGTACCAGTAATACTCTGCGTTGATGCCGCCATAGTTGACAATCAGCGTGGGGGTGTAGCCCACCTCCGTTTGACCCCAGAGCTCCAACACGTCTTTGTACACCGGTGCGATGGGGATGTTGTGTTCGATGCCGGTGTGCCCGTCCTGAATCATGGAAAGGTTGTGGAAAAAGGTGGAGCCGCCCTCCGGCACCACGTTTACTCCCAATTCCCGGGCAGCTTGCAGTACCTGTTGCCGCTGATCCCGCCGGGGCTGGTTATAGGATTTTACGGCCGTGGCACCGAAAGCCTTTGTGCGGCGTACTGAAAACCGGGCATCTTCCAGCTTGTTGATGACCGCTTTAAAATCGCCATCCGCTCCATACAGAATAAAGCCCGTGCTGAAAATCCGTGGCCCTACCAGCGCACCGCTTTGCACCATTTCGGAAAGGGTAAAGACCGTTTCAGTATTGGCCGAAGGATCGTGGGCGGTAGTCACGCCGTAGGCGAGGTTGGCGTACAATTGCCAGTTTTGCTGAACGGTAAGCCCATCCCGAAATGCACCGATATGGGCGTGGGCATCCACGATGCCCGGCATAATGGTTTTTCCAGCCATATCGTAAACAAATGCCCCATCGGGGATGGAAACGGCAGCAGAGGAACCTACTGCTTTGATGGTGGAACCTTCGACGATGACCGTGCCGTTTTCGATTACTTCATCCCCTTCCATGGTGATCAGGGTGGCACCGGTAAAGGCAATGATCCCTTCCGGCCGATCGACTGCAGCCTCCAATCCGATTTTTATCGGTTCGTATTCGGTTTTTTCCGCTTTCGGACCTGATTGGCCCAGAAAATCAAAGTTTTCGTCCAGTCGCTTGCTGTGATAGGCATCACCCAGCGTCCAAAAAATGGTCTCGCTGTCAGGAGACCAGTGCAGGTTCAGGCCCGCATCTTCGGATAGTTGGGCCACCGGCAGGGATTTGGTTTTATCATCCAGATTGACCGTTTGGCCATTGAGTACAAGGGGTGCCAGGTAGGCTTTGTGCAAGTGGATAAAGGCTACCCATCGGTTGTCCGGGCTAGGCACCAGGCGGTTGGCGTATTTGGATTCAATGTGTGTGCGCTCGTCCTGTCCGTTAAGGTCTACGGATTTCAGGCTTTTGGTCAGGTTTCCGAAGAACTTTCCG
>JAWLFL010000103.1:0-13700 GCA_041685605.1 Cyclobacterium sp.
GGTAGAAGAATGGATTATCCTGGAATTGAAATTATTGGCAGATGTGGGACTGGTGGGGTTTCCTAATGCAGGGAAATCCACTTTGTTAGCCAGCCTTTCAGCTGCCAAACCTGAAATTGCTGATTATGCCTTTACCACGCTCGTGCCCAATCTGGGCGTGGTAGATTACCGGGGAGACCAATCCTTCGTTATGGCTGATATTCCGGGAATAATCGAAGGAGCTGCCGAAGGAAAAGGACTGGGCTTACGGTTTCTCCGTCATATAGAAAGAAACTCCATATTACTTTTTCTGGTCCCGGCAGATGCGGCGCATCTGGGGGAGCAATATCGAATTCTGGTATCGGAACTGGAACAGTACAATCCGGAGTTATTGGATAAACGGAGAATTTTAGCCATATCTAAAGCAGATTTACTGGATACCGAACTGATGAAGGCCTTGGAAGCTGAAGTTCCAAAAGGCGTGCCCCATTTGTTTATCTCCTCCGTAACCGGGTTTCAACTTCCCGAACTCAAAGACTTGATTTGGAAGTCATTGCACTAAGCGTGTCAGAATGGCATACATGAAAAGAATGGCAAGTTAATTGTTCCATGGTATATGGATTTTTGAAAAACAGAAATAAAAATGACAGATAGAGCGAAAGAAGATAAGGAACAAGGTCTGGAACAGACGGAAACGGCAGAAAATCCTGTAAATGAAGGAGACGTGAACCAAGAGATGGAGAAGGAAGTTTCCAATGAATCCGAAGCGTCCGAAACGTCTGAATCAGCCAAATTGGCAAAGGAAAACCAAGAGCTGAAAGACAAATATGTCAGGTTGTATTCCGAATTTGATAATTTCCGGCGAAGGACGGCTAAGGAGCGATTAGAGTTGGTAAATACCGCCTCTCAGGACTTGATTCAGGAGATATTACCCGTTCTGGACGATTTTGAACGATCTTTCAAGGCTGAAAACAACGCCAATGAGGAAGAACAAAAGGATGCCGGGAGTAAATTGATTTATAACAAGCTATTACGTATGCTTACCGCCAGGGGATTGAAACCCATGGATGACTTGGTAGGTAAGGATTTTGACGCTGAATATAATGAGGCAATTACCCAAATACCTGCCCCGTCAGAAGAATTAAAAGGCAAAATTGTAGACGTGGTGGAAAAAGGCTACACACTGGCTGGTAAAGTGGTGCGTTTTGCCAAAGTGGTAATTGGAAAATAAATAGTTATGGCAAAAAGAGACTATTACGAGGTACTCGGCATATCAAAAAACGCGAGCCCTGAAGAAATAAAAAAAGCATACAGAAAATTGGCCATTAAACATCACCCGGATAAAAACCCGGGCGATCCTGCCGCTGAAGACAAGTTTAAGGAAGCAGCGGAAGCCTACGAAGTATTGAGTAATCCGGAAAAAAGACAACGTTACGATCAGTTCGGCCATCAGGGTGTCAGCGGAAACGGCGGATTCGGTGGCGGCGGTATGAATATGGATGACATATTCTCCCAGTTTGGAGATATTTTTGGGGGCGGCGGTTTCGACTCTTTCTTTGGAGGAGGAGGCAGAGGTTCCCGTAGGACCAAGAAAGGAACCAACCTTCGCGTGAAACTCAAACTTACCCTTCGGGAGCTGGCGCATGGCGTAGAAAAGAAGATTAAAGTCAAGCGGCACATGATTGCCGATGGTGTTACCTTTAAATCCTGTAGTACTTGCCAGGGTAGTGGCCAGATCAAAAAGGTCGTGAATACCATGCTGGGCCAAATGGTTTCTGCCAGTACTTGTCCTGCCTGTGAGGGAAGTGGCCAAACCGTGGATAAAAAGCCTGCCAATGCTGACAGTAGAGGCTTGATCATAAAGGAGGAAATTATTCCGATTAACATTCCCGGTGGTGTTGCAGATGGAATGCAACTGAGCCTGACCGGGAAAGGAAATGAAACCCCCGGAGGCGTTCCTGGCGACTTGCTGATTCTCATCGAAGAGATCGCAGATGAGGTGTTGGTAAGGGATGGAAATAACGTGGTCTATGATTTATATTTAAGTTTTGTAGACGTGGCCCTGGGAGTATCGCTGGAGGTACCTACCATCGATGGAAAAGTAAAAATCAAAATCGAGCCCGGTACCCAGGCAGGAAAAATCCTGCGCTTAAAAGGGAAAGGAATAAAAGAACTCAATGGATATGGCAAAGGAGATCAGCTAATCCACGTGAATGTGTGGACACCGAAGGAGCTTACCGCAGAGGAGCGAGCAAAATTAGAATCCCTCAGAGGTTCGGAAAACTTCAGACCCAACCCTGGAAAATCCGAAAAAAGCATCTTTGATAAGGTAAAGGAGTTCTTTTGAAAGTGAACAGCCGGATACCGGCCTTTTTTGTTTCTAAGAAACCTTTTGGAAGTCCAATCGTATTAATTCCGTATGTTTAAGGGATTGATTGTAGCGATAAGTTTGGTCACTTGCCTGATCATTTCCACCGAGGGACAGATTGTGAGGCATTTTGAGGTGAAAGAAAGGGAAGGAATCAACCTTGTTAACCTTTCCTTCTCCAGCTACAAGGGGGTCTCTACGATCCAAAGAGGCTATGCTGGCATGCCTTTTCAAGCAAATGCGGAATTAGGAAAAGTAAATATTTTGCCTTCCTTTTCCCATCATTTTGCGGATGGTATCCTATATGCAGCGTTGGAACACAAAAATGTCGAATCCGAAAGCCTGAGCAAAAACCTTTCCTACCGATTATTTTCCAGTAGTGATGATGATTTCGATCACGTATGGAACGTAGGATTGGATGCCAGTTTTTTATACGATCTACAACTTCATTTCGGGATTGGCAAGGCCCGACTGGACTTTGCCAATCTCCCGATTTCCAACTGCGTGATAAAAACCGCTTCCGCGGATGTGTACCTGGCCTATTCCAAGCCAATACCCAATTCGGTAGCCATGGATACCCTGGCCGTAGGCATTAATATGGGTTCGCTGTATGCCGAGGACCTACAGCTATCAAACGCCAGGTTATTGCTGCTTGACATCAACTATGGGTCCTTGAACCTTTCTTTTGGTGACACCATGGCCGGGCCTACCACGGTGAATGCAATGGTGGGAGCAGGATCTGTGAATATCAAACTGCCTTCCCGTAATCTCCCTTATTTAGTAAAGATCAAATCTACAGCCATGTGCAGAACCAAGGTGCCTGGCCACCTCAAAGAAATCGGAGAAAAAACCTATTTAAGCCAGGGATATCAGGCTGATGCCAAAAACCTCATGACCTTTTTGATAGATGTTTCTGTGGGATCTGTATCTTTGGAATGAAAACAGGACAAGGAGGGTGTCCGGGCTGATTTGTATCCTTAAAAAAGATTTTAGTTGGAGTTATTAAGCGTTCGTTCATTAAATAAATCCTATGGGGCTCATGTGGCACTCAAAGATTTCGACCTGTCGGTAGGGCAAGGGCTCATTTTTGGACTTTTAGGTCCGAATGGTGCAGGAAAAACGACCCTCATTCGAATCGTCAATCAAATCATCGAACAGGATTCCGGACAGATCCTGATAAAAGGACAACCGCTTAAAATGCGGCACGTGCGGAATATCGGGTATTTGCCTGAGGAAAGAGGACTCTATAAAGCCATGAAAGTCAAAGAGCAATTGCTCTATTTCGGTCAAATCAAAGGGCTTAAAAAGCAGGATGCGAAGGAAAGGATAACCGCCTGGCTGGACAAACTGGACCTGAGTAGGTGGAAAGAAAATAGAATCCAGGATCTCTCCAAAGGAATGGCCCAAAAGGTACAATTTATTGCTACCGTGCTTCATCAACCCGATCTACTGATATTAGACGAGCCCTTTTCGGGTTTTGATCCCGTAAATGCTGAAATCATCAAAAATGAAATCCTGGAATTAAAACGGCAGGGGACGACCATTATTTTTTCCACCCATCGCATGGAGTCGGTGGAATTGCTATGTGACCATATTGCCCTGATAAATCAGGCGCAAAAAATCCTGGATGGTCCGGTCAAGACCATAAAAAATGAATCCAAAACCAACCGGTTCAGGGTGAAAATGATTCGAAATGAGGATGGGAATGCGGTTCCCTGGGGAAATATGGAACAGAAAGAAGGGTATGAGGAATTTACCACGGACCTGAATGGACGCCAACCAAACACCCTGCTTACCGAACTTATGGAATACGGTGAAATACTGGGATTCGAAGAGATTATCCCCAGCATTGAAGAAATTTTCATCCAAAAAGTAAACGAGAGCCATGTCAGGTAAGATTTTTCTAGTGATCAAAAGAGAATATCTGGCCAGGGTGAAAAAAAGATCCTTTTTACTGGCTACCCTCATTACGCCGCTGATTTTCCCCACGATATTGGGGCTCTTTCTTTGGATAGCCCTGTCGGATACTTCGACAGAGACCCGTAAATTGATCGAAGTGGTGGATGAAAACAACGCTTACTTTCTGGAGAGTAACGAAATGTACACCTTTTCCTATGGGGAGCTGAGTCCTGAGGAAGCTAAAAACCTGGTGCAGGAAGGGAAGCGCTTTGGTTTTTTATACATTCCCGAGTTAAACCTGGAAAGGCCACAGGGCATTACTTTTTACAGTGAAGAAACCCCTGCTCTCTCCATGATCAGCAGCCTGGAAACATCTCTAAAACAAAAAATTGAAGAGTTTCGGCTTTTTGCATCCGGCATCGACCCGGCGGTCTTGTCTTCGCTAAAGACCAATGTCAATATTCAATCCATCATCGTAGGCGAACCTGGTGGAGAAAGGGTTTCCAATAGCATTGTAAATTATGCGGTTGGATTTTTAGCAGGGATTTTGATTTACACGTTCATCTTTGTCTATGGAAATCAAATCATGCAGGGTGTCATCGAGGAAAAGTCCAGCCGGATTATCGAAATCCTGGTGTCCTCCCTCAAACCATTCCAACTAATGATGGGTAAAATCCTGGGGATTGGAGCGGTTGGCTTGACCCAGTTTTTGATCTGGATTGTGCTGATCAGTGCCATTTCTTCCCTGGTAATGGGCTATTTTGGAATGACCATGCCTCAGCAGCAAATGCTGGAAATGTCCGGGCAGCAGGAGCTTCTTCCCGATACTGGGCAAGAAGGTCTGATGGAAATGGTCCAACTGGTACAGGGTATCGATTTTTTTCAACTGACCCTTACTTTTCTGATTTATTTTATAGGAGGATACATGTTGTATGGTGCGTTCTTTGCCGCCATCGGTGCAGCAGTGGATAGTCCCTCGGATGCCCAGCAATTTATGTTTCCGGTGACCATTCCCCTTTTGATCGCCTATATGGGCTTGTTTATTTTTGTTTTGGACGATCCAAACAGCCGCGTGTCTTATTGGCTTTCCATTATTCCATTTACCTCTCCTGTCGCGATGATGGGAAGGGTTAGCTTTGGGGTACCCTGGCATCAACTTGCCCTTTCGATTGGGCTGCTGGTGGCTGGGTTTCTCTCCACCACCTGGATGGCAGGCAAAATTTACCGTATTGGTATCCTGGTGCATGGTACCAAGGTGGGATACAAAGTGTTATGGAAGTGGCTTAAAGATAATGGGTAAAGCCGCGGATTTGTAGCCCTTTGGGTAATACATCCTTTCCCGGGTATTTTTTTCGGTTTTGCAGGCAATAATGAGGGAGATCTATTGTTTCTGTTAATGAACTTCTTTAAGTTGGGACACACGTTTAATTAATGAAGAGCAAATTTCAAGACCTGACCTCACTGGACCTTTACCAAAACAGGGGAAAAGTAAAATGGGGGGTATTCGCCTTTTCCATCATCATTGGATTGGGCTCCATCTATTATACCAATACCCTGGTAGAAGAACTCAAAATCAGAGAGAAACGGCAGGTAGATTTGTATGCGGAAGCACTGGAGTACGCCTCGTTAAATTCCGATAACCTTACCTTTATTTTTCAGGTAATCATTCAGGAAAATAAGTCCATACCCGTCATCACCGTCAATGCCGAAGGCGAACCCATTGAATATAAAAATGTTCACTTCAGGAAAAATAGTACGGAGGAGGAAAAAAGGGATCAGCTGCTGGAAGAATTGGCAGTGATGAGGGACCTTTACGAACCGATTCGCCTATCGGACGATGCCTTTATTTTTTACCGCAATTCTGATCTGCTTACCCGCTTGCAATACTACCCCTATGTACAGTTATCCGTTATTTTGGTCTTTGGGGTACTGGCCTATGCCTTTTTTAACCAAAGCAAAGTAGCCGAACAAAACCGACTTTGGGCAGGACTGACCAAGGAAACCGCTCATCAGTTGGGTACGCCCCTGGCCTCACTGATGGCCTGGGTCGATTACCTGAAAAATTCCCCGGTTTTTGAAGAAAATCAAGAAGTGATCACGGAACTGGAAAAGGATACCCGAAAGCTAAGCATGGTCACCGAACGATTTAGCAATATTGGAAGTACCCCGGTCATCAAACCGGAAAATGTGTACGGCGTGGTTGCAGATGCTATCAATTATCTTCGACCACGGATTTCCAGTAAGGTTAGCATTGATCTTAATTCCCATGCCGAAAATATTTACGCCCAGATGAATCGCTCCCTGTTCGAATGGGTAATCGAGAATATTTGTAAAAATGCAGTAGATGCCATGAAAGGGCAGGGAGCTATTCGGATAAACATTGTGAAGGAAAGCGAAAAATACGTCTTTATTGATATCAGCGATACCGGAAAGGGCATGGAAAAGAAAATGTTTACCAAGGTATTCAATCCGGGCTTCACCACGCGTCAACGTGGCTGGGGGCTGGGACTCACCCTGGCCAAACGGATCATTGAAGGATACCATAGCGGAAGAATTTTTGTCAATGCGTCCGAATTGGGCAAAGGCACTACCTTTCGGATCGTATTGCTCGGTGTGAGGGATTCGGAAGAATGATCCAACTGAAAATAAACAACCAATGAATCATCTCGTAAAACGTATCGCAATTGTCTCGGCCCTATTTTTGGTCTTTTCTTGCCAAACCGATCAGTCGGAAACCGTTTCCGAATCTTCCGGGAACACCTATCAGGAGCCACACCGGCCCCAATTTCACTTCAGTCCGAAAGCCAACTGGATGAATGATCCCAACGGCATGGTGTATTTCGACGGGGAATACCACTTATTTTATCAATATTATCCGGATAGCACCGTCTGGGGACCCATGCATTGGGGCCATGCGGTAAGTACGGACTTGGTTCATTGGGAGCAACTTCCTGTAGCACTTGAGCCGGATGAATTGGGATGGATATTTTCAGGGTCAGCAGTTTTCGATGCCGAAAATACCAGCGGACTGGGTACGGAGGATAACCCGCCGCTGGTAGCCATTTACACCTACCACGATCCGGTAGGAGCCGATGCCGGCCGGGATGATTTTCAGACGCAGGGAATCGCCTTTAGCCTGGATAAGGGTAGGACCTGGGAAAAATATGAGGATAACCCCGTTTTAGCCAATCCCGGGATACGGGATTTTCGAGATCCAAAGGTGAGTAAAATTCAGGTGGAGGGTCGGGATAAATGGATCATGTCCCTGGCAGTAAAAGACAAGATTAGTTTTTATTCCTCGGAAGACCTGCTCCAATGGACACATGAAAGCGACTTCAATCCTCCCTGGGCAGCCTATGGAGGTGTTTGGGAATGTCCCGATCTGTTTCCCTTGACGACTCCCGATGGTCAGGAAAAATGGGTGTTACTGGTAAGTATCAATCCGGGAGGACCGAATGGAGGTTCCGCTACGCAATATTTCATAGGAGATTTTGACGGACAAACCTTTTCCACCGATCAAAACGAAATACAATGGCTGGACTATGGGGCCGATAATTATGCCGGCGTGACCTGGTCCAATATTCCCGCCTCAGATGGAAGGCAGTTGTTTATTGGGTGGATGAGCAACTGGCTATATGCCAATGTAGTACCTACCGATGTATGGCGATCGGCCACTACCCTTCCCCGGGAGTTATTGCTTTGGGGCAAATCACCGGAATGGAACCTGGCTTCCCGTCCGGTAAAAGAATTGGAAAAATTACGAAAAAGCAGTCATGAGATCTCCGGAGATACTATTTTACTGGAGGAAGAACTGGTCGAACTCGTAATGACTCCTGATGAGGAAACCTTTAGAATCGTTTTCAATAATTCTGAAGGGGAACAGGTAATTCTGGAAAAAGCGGATGGGATGCTGATACTGGACAGGACACAATCAGGTTTGGTGGATTTTAACGAACGTTTTCCAGCTCGACACCAGGCACCGCTGGGGGAACTAACGGTTCAGCGTATCCGTATTTATCTGGACCGGTCTTCCATCGAGGTATTTATCAATGAGGGCGAGCTGGTGCTGACGGACCTGCTGTTTCCAGAGCATAGGTATACACAGATCGAACTGAAGGGCTTTGCTGACGAAAACCGGTTGCACTACCTGCAGTCCATTTGGTAACCAGAGTTCGTTAATAAAATAGTAACCTAAGTTCGATCTATGTTCCGTAAAAAGGTTCAACCCCGTCCGGGGTTGGAGGTTCGTTTTTGTTAGCTTTCCGCAGGTTGCACCCACGGTTATTGTTGTTCAGGCCTGGAGTCTTTATGGGAATTAAAAACGACCATGAAAGGTATCTAGAAAGATTAATCCGAATTGAGCCCAATCAAACGCAGTGAAGTCCCAAATCACTTCCCAAGAAACAAGCTCCTATTCAACTCCGAAGCTTGCAGGGCTTCAACAATAATAGCCCCGGGCGAAACCCGGGGTTTATGAGCCAATCTATCTTTCCAGCAACCCAAAAGTGGGTTGAACATTAGCCCGGAACCAAATACACAATCGTTCAAAAAAACCAATTTCCGAAACAAATGGGTTATCACCTGAAAGGGCAATCATCTGGGCATCCATCCCAATCTCCTTTTCATTGACACCGCCTTAGATAAAGAGTCGCAGAGAGGGCAAAGATTAGCATTTACCGTAAGGGGATGCTACTAGATTTCACGCAGCATCCGCCAAGTATCCGCCGCGGTTGCCACGTGAACTAATTCTTTTATTATTCTTCCAGAAAGGGATAACGATAGTCAGTTGCACTCACAAAGGTTTCCTTGATGGTTCGTGGGGAAACCCAGCGCAGCAGGTTGACCATGGAGCCTGCCTTGTCGTTGGTCCCGGAAGCCCTGGCGCCTCCAAACGGCTGTTGCCCTACTACAGCACCGGTAGGTTTGTCATTAATGTAGAAATTCCCGGCGGCATGACGGAGTTTGGTGGTGGCCAGCTCGATGGCATAGCGATCCCGGGAAAACACCGCTCCGGTAAGGGCATAGGGGGAGGTCTGATCCACCAGTTCAAGGGCTTCTTCAAAATGATCCCCCTGATACACGTAAATGGTCAATACGGGTCCGAAAATCTCCTCGACCATGGTTTTATACAGCGGATCCTGTACCAGTAGTACCGTAGGCTCTATAAAGTAACCCTTTGACTTGTCATGATTTCCACCGGCAATCAGCTCCACATGGGGCGATTTTTTAGCTTCTTCAATGTACCCGCTAATTTTGTCGAAGGCTTTTTCGTCAATGACGGCATTGATGAAATTCCCGAAATCTTCCGTTCCTCCCATTTTCATGGACTTCAGGTCCGCTACTAAAAAGCCCTTTACTTTTTCCCACAGGCTAGCCGGAATGTAGGCACGGGAAGCGGCACTGCATTTTTGTCCCTGGTATTCAAAGGCCCCCCGGCTGAGTGCCGTGGCGACTGCCTTCGGATCGGCCGATTTGTGGGCAATGACAAAGTCCTTTCCACCTGTTTCCCCCACGATTCTGGGGTAAGATTTGTAGCGGGAGATGTTTTGCCCGATGGTTTTCCAGAGATGCTGAAATACGCCGGTGGAGCCGGTAAAATGCAAGCCTGCAAAATCGGGATGCGAAAAGATCACTTCTCCAGCATCCGGTCCATCCACATAGATCAGATTAATGACACCACCTGGGACTCCTGCTTCCTTAAATACCTGCATCAATACATTCGCAGCATAAATCTGTGTATGCGCCGGTTTCCAAATGACGGTATTGCCCATCATGGCGGGTGCCGTTGGCAGGTTACCAGCAATCGCTGTAAAATTAAAGGGCGTAATCGCAAATACAAAGCCTTCCAGCGGCCGGTGTTCGGTACGGTTCCACACGCCATCACCGCTGATTGGGGGTTGTTGCGCGTAGATTTCGCTCATGAATTTTACATTAAAACGCAGAAAATCGATCAGCTCGCAAGCGGCATCGATTTCTGCCTGGAAGGCATTTTTGGATTGCCCCAACATGGTGGCGGCATTGATCTTGTCCCGGTAGGGGCCCGAAAGCAAATCGGCTGCTTTTAGAAAAATAGCTGCCCGTTGCTCCCATTGCATGTTTTCCCAGGCATGTTTGGCACCAAGTGCTGCATTAACCGCCTGGGTAACATGGCCCTTATCTCCTACATGATAATGTCCCAACAGGTGTCCATGATCATGCGGGGGGTGAATGGGGTGGGTACTTTCGGTCCGGATCTCTTCGCTCCCAATATACATGGGGATGTCCGCTACCTGAGACCGGGCCGACCGAATAGCTTCCTGTAGGGAAGTTCGTTCTGCGGATCCCGGAGCATAGTTCTTAATGGGTTCATTGGTCGGTTCGGGTACGGTAAAAAAGCCTTTAAGCATAAAATGTAAATGTTTTGTTAAAAGAAATGGTTTTATCAGGATTTCATTTTATAAACGAACTGCTCCGGCGCAGGGTTCAAAGGAAGTCCTTTAGTTCTGATAAGTGACAGATGGTAAAGGTTGCCGAAACCGGGCTTTGGATATTTCCGGGGTTAAAGTGGACCTGGTCGATAGCTGCGTTTTTTGCTCCTTGTATGTCCGAATTGGGATTATCGCCAATCATCAGGCATTCCTCAGAAATAGTGCCAATTTCGCGGAGCGTATGGGCAAAAATCCGTTGATCGGGTTTCCGGAATCCGGAACTTTCGGAGGTAACAATTACCTTGAAATGCCTTTCGAGGTCAGAGGCCTTTAATTTGGCATATTGGCTCTCGTTAAATCCATTGGTGACAATGTGTAGGTCGTATTTTTCCCCCAGGTATTGCAGGATTTCCACGGCCTGATCCATTACTTTTGCCTTGGAAGAGGTAAGACTGATAAAATCATCCTCCAGGGATTTGGGGATTTGGGAAGTAGCTAGCCGGGCTTTCGTAAAAACCTTCTGAAACCGGATGGCCCGCAGCTGGTCTCGATCTACCTGACCACTGTTAAATTGATCCCAAAGTTCGAGATTGGTGGCCTGGAAGGCCTCAAAAAATGTTTCAAAATTTGATTCGCACAGTTCGGCCAGACGGTGCCGTGCAAACAATTCTGTCAGGGAATCCCTGACATTGCTGTCGTAATCCCATAAGGTATGATCCAGGTCAAAAAGAAGGTGTCGGTAGGCTTTCATGGAAAGTTACTTTCGGTACAGGTTGTTTTCAATTTTGTTTTTGGCCAATTCCCGGTTGGAGTAAAGGATATCGTAAATTTCCTGATCCCGCAATAAGTTTTGGTCCTTTTGGATAAATTTCAGGATCTGCCCCAGGATTTCCTGCGCTTCCTCCAAAATGTAGTAGAAAGTCCATTGGTCGTTTTTTCTACTTCCTATTAAACCCGCATGTTTTAAATAGGTTACATGCCGGCTTGTTTTCGTCTGCGTAAAATCAAGTATGTGCTCCAGATCAGAAATACACAATTCCTTATTTTGAATCAGCAAATGGAGGATTCGTACCCTCGGCTCCTCTGAAAGGGCCTTGAAGACACGCATCCCATAGTTTAAACTTATGTTTTTTAGCCGCATTTAATTAACTTTAACAAATTAAACGGATTGAAGTTAATGAATTCAGGGGTTTTTCTCTTATTATCGTAAAAACATTGACTTTGTTACTAAACAGGCCTGGTTTCTTCTCGTTGTGTATAGAAGCAGGCAAAAGGAAAAATGAATCACGTGAAACCATCTATAAAAATACTATTTCTATTTTTAATCGCTTACGTAGGAGTAACCTTACAAGTACAGGCTCAGGATGACCCGGATCAGAAAGTGGTACAGCTTTCGGGGGTCATTCTTAATGCAGATAGCACCATTGCCATTCCCGGGGTGAACATTTACGTGCCCAAAAAGGGCAGGGGTACCAGTAGTAATCGGTTCGGGTATTTTTCCATGCCGGTGTTGGCCGGAGATAGTGTGGTGTTTTCCTTTATCGGCCTCAAAAGGCAGACCATTTCCATTCCTGAAAACATCGAAGAGGATAAAGTTAGTTACATTCTGACCATGGTGGAGGATGAAATTGCCTTACAGGAAGTACAGGTGATGCCGTATCCTACGGAAGAGGAATTCAAAAATGCCATTCTGGCCGTGAATGTAGATGCAGAACCACCGCTCAACCGGGGCAACCTGAGTCCGCAACTGCTTCTGCGCTGGGCGGAAGAAATGCCCGCATCCGGCAATGAGAATTTCCGGCAATTTACTAACCAGCAGACCCAGCAAACCCTGGATCGGTACGGACCAAGACCCCTGCCCTTGCTTAATCCCTTTGCCTGGGCCCAATTTATCAAATCCATCAAAAACGGAGACCTGAAAAACAGGGATTGATACCTGCTGAGCTTTGAATGACTTTCCAGCCGTTAATCCTAGATTTTGGAATTGAAGCACCTTTTATGCATTTCTTGAAGGGGCAATCCGGTATATTTGCGCAAATCAGAAACCAATAGCATTATGAAAAAAATAGTTGTTCTGGGGTTATTGATCCTTTCTCAAGTGGGGTTGGCTCAGGAAGAGGAATCAGGTTCTTTACAACGACCCAAACTGGTCGTAGGGATCGTGGTGGATCAAATGCGTCAGGAATATTTTTACCGTTACCAGGACAGGTTTGTGGAAAACGGTTTTAAGCGTCTGTTGAAAGCCGGCTTTGTGATGGAAAACGGACATTATAATTATATCCCAACCTACACCGGCCCGGGACATGCCTCTGTCTACTCAGGGACTACCCCGGCCACCCATGGTATTATCGGTAATAACTGGTATGTAAGGTCCTTAGGGCGGTCCATCTATTGCGCCGAAGACAGTACCGTTACAGGAGTGGCCGGCACCGCTTCAAGCGGTGAGATTTCTCCCAAAAACCTATTGAGCAGTACCATTACGGACGAGCTGATGTTTGCTACCGGAACGCGGTCGAAAGTGGTTGGGATCGCTATCAAGGACCGAGGGGCGGCCTTACCGGCCGGACACATGGGGGATGCCTACTGGTACGATGCCAAAACCGGGGAATTCATGACGTCCACCTATTACTACGATGCCTTGCCGGATTGGGCCAAGGCCTTTAACGACAGAAAATTACCGCAGAAATATTTGTCCCAAACCTGGGAACCACTATTTCCGGTAGAAACCTATGTGCAGGGGGCAGCGGATGACAATGTGTTTGAATCGCCCTTCATCGGCATGGAAACACCTACTTTTCCCTATGATCTGCCCGCTTTGACAGAGGACAATGGAGGACTGGGCCTGATCAGTACCACTCCCTACGGCAATACCCTCACCCTGGACCTGGCTTATGCCGCTCTGGAAGGGGAGCAATTGGGGAAAAGGGGAGAGACGGACTTTCTGGCGGTGAGTTTTTCTTCTACCGATTATATCGGACACCGGTTTGGCCCCTCTTCGGTAGAGGTGGAGGACAATTACCTACGCCTGGACCGGGAATTGGCGGAAT
>JAWLFL010000007.1:0-47417 GCA_041685605.1 Cyclobacterium sp.
ATTTCCCAGGAATATTCGTCCAGGGTGTAACGATATTGCCCTACCAGCCAGGTATGATTATCCTGATCGAGGGGCAGAATTCCTATTGCCCTGTTTTTAAAATGTACCCATCCGTAAATGCCTTCGGCACCCGTCGGTGCCAGTACCTGATGCTCCTCTACCTGAATCCAGGGATTGTCATATACTTCTACCGCCGAAATTTTGGTCCAGGGATTTTTCATAATGAAAAAAAGGGTGACTTTTAGCCACCCTTCGTCTATTTTTTGTGTGAAATAAATACTTATGCAGGAATTGGCAGTACTTTGCTATCCTTGAATGTAGAAAGAATAACCATGGACTGCATGGAATCTACCTCTTTGATTTCACTCACCTGCTCTAACATCAGCTTCTGATAGGAATTGATGTCTTTGGAAATGATTTTCAAAATAAAATCTCCTGTTCCTGTAATGTGGTGACATTCGATCACCTCCGGGATTTGATCGATTTCCTTCATAAAGGCATCAATATTGCCTTTATTGTGACCTATCAGCCCCACCAGGACGAATGTACTTACTCCCAATCCGATCTTTTCAGGATCCAATTTTGCGTGATAGCTTTTGATTATCCCGGATTGCTCCAACTTTTTTACCCGCTCCAAGGTAGGTGCAGGGGATAAACCTATATCTTTTGAAAGCTGTGCATTCGTGATTTTTGCATTCGCTTGAAGGATCTCTAAAATCTTACGGTCGATTTTGTCAAATTTAACTTTAATGCTATTATCCATATTGTAAAGAATTTACCGAATTATATGTGGTACAAAGGTAATCCAATTTATATTTATTTTAAAGACATTTACGAAAAAAACGTAAGTACGGACGAAATATTGTTAGTAAATTATCGATCTAATTAAAATTATTGCGCTCAGTGTTTTGCAATTTCTAAAAAAAGATAACGTTCCTGTCGAATAACCATGTTAATAACGGTTTAGTCACCGTCAAAGTTTATTCTTTTTTAATAAGGCCCTTGCTTCCTTATGCGCAGGATGCTTCCGTTTGGCATGCTGCTTGACCGATTGTAAAAACCTCTCTGCGTCGGAGTTATTGCCCTGCTCTAAGGAGATCTTACCCAATTGCAACAATGCAAACAAATAATATCCACTTTCCTGAAAATCGAGTTCTTCTCCATAGGCCACTGTTTGCAGGTAATATTTTTTAGCGGTAGCGTACTGTCCCATTCTATCCAAATATTGTGCCGCAAAAAAAGAAGCATACCGACCGCTGTTGGCCTCGTAGCCGGTCCAGCCTGCTTCTATGCGTTCCAGGATTTTCAGGGAAACTTCCATCGCCTCTTTTGCTCTTCCGACAGCATAGAGCTGTCGGGCAAAAAAACGATGGAAATAGGGGTTGTTGGGATATTTTTCGTGTAAATAGGAAGTAATTTCCAGCGCTTTGAAAGGCTCCTTCTCTTCAGAAGCATACAGGCGGAAAAGGAAATATTGCGCTTCTACCCTGGCATAAAACGAATTCTCAGCCACTTCCTCCAGTTGTTGCAGCCCCAACTCCTGATCTCCCTTGGGAAACAACAACATGACCGGTCTTAACAGGGGATAATTTTCGGGTATCCAAACAGAAAAATAATTGAACAGGGCATCACCCAGGAGCAATTCAGGATTCAACTCCTCTTCCCCTCTGCTCATCTCAAGGTAATTAAGGGCATTTTTCCCGGCAAAAGCAGCACTCGTCCAATTCCTCCTTTCGCTATACAACCTTCCCTGAAAACCGTAAGCCGCTGCGAGGAAAAAGGCTGCCTCCTTGTTTTCCGGCTCCTCATCCAACAATGCTTCGGCTTTCTCAATAGTTCGGTCCATGTATTCCAGAAAAAGCGCATCGTGGCTTTTGTTTTCAGTGGCCACCGCAATCTTCCACCACTGACTAAGCCCCATAAGGAAATAGGGCAGCGGGTGTTCAGGGTAGGTGTACCGCATCACCTGAAACCCACGCTCAGCACGCTCAAAGTCAAAATTATACATGCTGTTGACGGCATCTGTGATCCGAAATTGCAGTCCCCTATCCAACAACAAGTAAGAACTTTTTGGTTCTCCGATTTGAGTCAAGGCTTCCATCTGCGCCCGCACCGGAGAGGCGAACAGCAAAGCTGTTGACAACAAGACTATGGTAAGGTAAATAGGGTAAACTTTCAATTTCAGGATAATTTTAACAAATGCGCTCTGAATACATACAGGTATACACAAGAGGGTAAACAAAAGCCAACTCCAATTAATTTCGAATCGGTTATTTTTTTTATGCGTGCAAACACAAAGCCCTTGATTCCGGAAAAAGGAGCTCTTTCATAAAGACCGCCCGCTCTTTTCAAAAACGGTTAAAAAAACGAATAGGTTGTTATGATACCAACAAAACGGTGTCAAAAATGACTGCTGAAAAAACAGACCCATTAGACCAAAATCACATGAAATGCAATCCTGGCCAATGGATCTGTAAACAGCAATAAGATAAAAAAATTAACAGCTTACCTTCTAACCGGCTCCTTGTGGGCACCCTGTTCTGCCAGGGTACTTTTCCAGGCAGTCAATGCCAGGGAATCCGGTATATTGATATCGTCAAAAGTGATTAATTCTCCTTGTTCAACATTCCTTTTCAGTTGAACTTTACTGAGTAAGCCGATGGGTACATGCTCCGGACAGTCTTTGATTTTCAAGGCTTCTCCCCGTACTTCCATGCTACCAATACCCTTGTCTATTACCGAACCTGAGGTTAAGTCTTTTTTAGCGATCGCTCCCACGCTAATAGTAGGTGTCACCCCATTGTCCAGCAAAATTTCATCGTGATTAACCAAATTAAGGATGCTATTTGGTATTTCAAAAAAACAAAGGTGCATGGGTTTATACAACAAGTAGAAAGGCCCCTCACCCATCTTGTAGGTTTTCAATTCAGCGGCCAGGTCCTCTTGATGGGTGGCCGTAATGAATACGCCCGGAGGGGATTCCCTGGAAATAATGTAGTCGCTGATAATTTTATTTTCCTTTTGGGCGATTTCTCCCAATGCGAAAGCACCTTTTTCAAAATCGGAGGTTTCGTATCCTACCAGCCCCTGCTGGATAATATCCAGTCCTAAACCATTGCCAATCAAGGCCTGCTCAATTTGCAATTTCGTTCCATCTGTGAAGGAAGTAACTGAACTAAGACTGTATCCCTGCTTCTGACCCCAAAACAACATGTCTTCCAGGGAAGGATTCTGGTTTAAGAACCCTTTGATATTTCCGTAGACCAACGGAGCAAAGCCCATCTGAACTACCTCTTTGTTCAGGGCTGCCAAACAACCCGGCTGATCGCCGTTCGCCTCCGTAATGACACCCCTTTTGGAAAGCCAGGAGCCGGTCACTACCTGCGTGTCCGCATCCATTGTTACCACGGGTAATCCAAATTGAAACGCTTTGTCGATAATCTCCGTAGAATAAATGGGATCTCCTGTGCTAACAACAATTATATCGGAAGATTCCAAAAGCTCATCAGGAACCAAAGTCAAAAAATCCTGACTGACGCCGAGATCATCGATCGTCCCGCTTCTCCTCGTCAAAACTCCCGAGAGCACCATGTCTTTTCTGCGGGCAATCAATTTTGCCAGCCCTCTGCCGATACCTCCCGTACCGACAATTCCGATTTTTAATTTTTCGCTGATCGTTTTTTTCATAAAACAAAAATTTTCTGCTGTTTTTTTATGATGATGTAAAGGTAAATAAAAAAATTTAAAAATCATTTTATTGTATTTAAAATACATAAAAAATATTTTAAAAATCGGCATTTTCAGGGAGGAGCAATCAGCCGACCCATGCATTTCTACTAACTATTCGTCCTGAATTTCCTGTTTTCTAAGTTCTAAAAAATTGAAAAAAAGCCAATTAATAGAATTTTATTTGGAATCAAAGCAAGCGAAATAAAATTAAATATTTTATTTTTCGGGCGGATACGCCATCAATAGAGAGGGTTGCTTACCGACCAAATCTTTAAATTAAGTTAAATCATCCTTTATTACTGATAATTTTTTTATTTTCGCTTTTCAAATACAAACCATTCACATGCCTACATATTCCAAGGTAAATAACCTAGCGGGCTGGACCGCCTTCCTGATTGCTTTTATCACCTACTTGTTAACCATAGAGGAGACGGCAAGTTTTTGGGACCCGGGTGAATTTATCGCTGTGGCGTATAAGCTACAGGTTCCGCATCCCCCGGGTGCTCCCTTCTTCCTGCTAATTTACCGCATGTTTGGTTTTCTGGCTTTTGGAGAGGGTTTGGATGTAGCCTATTGGATGAATGTGGGAAGTGCGCTATTTTCTGCATTTACCATTTTATTTCTTTTTTGGACGATTACCCTTCTGGGAAGAAAGCTGTACGGAATTTCTGCAGAAACCGAACCGTCTAAAGAACAAACGATTGCTTTAATGAGTGCTGGATTGATTGGTGCCCTTGCCTATACCTTTTCAGATAGCTTTTGGTTTTCCGCGGTAGAAGCAGAGGTGTATGCGATGTCTTCCTTTTTTACCGCAATTGTCATCTGGGCTTTTCTAAAATGGGACGTGATCAGGGATCCAAGGGCAGAAAATCAATACATGATCTTCATCGCCTACCTGGTGGGTTTATCCATTGGTGTTCACCTACTAAACCTGGTCACCTTACCTCCGCTGGCACTGGTAGTCTATTTCAAAAAATACAAGCAGCACACCTTAAAGGGAGGTATTATCGCATTTCTCCTGGGAGGAGTGGCCCTGGTTATCATTAATAATATTATTATTCCCGGACTACCCAGCATTGCGGGGTCCATCGAAATATTTTTTGTAAACAGTCTTGGCCTGCCATTCGGATCCGGGATTATTTTCTTTACGATATTGTTTCTGGGTGGATTGACTTACGCTATTGTATATTCTTATAAGCGAGAAAAAGTAATCTTAAATACTATTCTGATATCATTGACTTTTATCCTCATCGGATACGGGTCCTATGCCCTGATCGTTATCAGGGCCAATGCGGATACCGTCATCAACGAAAATGACCCCCGGGATATCATCAGTTTTGTCAGCTACCTCAAAAGGGAGCAATACGGTTACCGGCCACTGCTTCACGGGCAATATTTCACCGCAGAAGTCATCGATCAGGTCGAGGGCGAACCCGTATATGCGAAAGGAGAGGAAAAATACGAGGTGGTCGATTATCAATTGGAAAACATTTACGAACCGGAGAAAAAAACCATTCTGCCCCGAATTTATTCTACCCAGGAAAGGCACAAACAGCTCTATCGCTCAAAGCTGGGCTTGAGAGAAGGAGAGGATCCTACCTTTTTTGACAATATCTATTTTATGATAGACCACCAGTTGGGTCATATGTACTGGCGGTATTTTATGTGGAATTTCAGTGGCAGGGAGAGTGACTTCAGTGATGCCCCCTATTTGAGTATCTTTTCCAGTATTCAGACGGATTTTCCCGAATACATACAAAACAACAAGGGGCATAACAACTATTACATGCTTCCTTTATTATTGGGGCTAATCGGCATGTTTTTTCAGGCAAAGGCGGATCCCAAATCCTTTTACCTTACCCTAATGCTCTTTCTGATGATGGGGGCGGTACTGGTCCTTTATCTTAATTCCCCTCCTGTAGAACCGCGGGAAAGGGATTATATTTACGTGGGCTCGTTCTATGCATTTGCCATTTGGATGGGTTTTGGGGTACTCGCCATCCGGCAACAGTTATTAAAACTGAAAAAAGGCCTGGCAATGGCCGGCATGTACGCAGCACTGATCGCCTTGCCCGCACCCATTTTGATGGCCGGGGAAAATTGGAACGACCACGATCGCTCCAACAGGTATTTCTCCGTAGATTCGGCAAGAAATTTCCTGGCTTCTTGCGAGCCGAATGCCATCTTATTTACCGGCGGCGATAATGACACCTTTCCCCTGTGGTACGTACAGGAGGTGGAAGGATTCAGAACAGATGTGCGGGTCATTGTACTGAGTTATTTTGACACCGATTGGTACGTGAAGCAAATGGCCCGGCCAGTTAATGAATCTCCGGAATTGGACTTTACCCTGCAATTTGACAATTTCAAAAAAGGCACGAATGATGTGCTCTACATTACCGATCGCCTGGAAAGTTTGCCATTGGTGGAGTATCTGAAATTGCTGAAAAATAACAGCGAATTGCTTAAACTTTCAAATAGTCGAGCAAGCAACATCAATACCGTACCTTCCCGAAACCTGACCCTGCCCATCAACCAGAATCGGGTAGATTCACTGGATATCGTTCCGGAACAATTTAGAAACCTGAGGATCCCCCAGTTAAATATTCGTCTTCGCGGCAATTACGTCACCAAAGGTACACTCATGCTGCTCGATCTGATTGCCACGAATAATTGGGAGCGCCCTATTTACTTTAACAATACCTCCCTGGCCACGATCGGCTTTGACATGAGCCAGCATGTGGTCATGGAAGGACTTACGTACCGGCTACTACCCATACAAAAACCAGATAATCAGGAAGAACTGGTAAATACGGAATTGGCTTATGAAAATGTCATGGAGAATTTTGCCTTCCGGGGCATGAATGATCCCGATAACTATTTCGATGATGAGTACCGACGGTTTACCTCCAATCACCGCAGCGTGTTAAACAGCATCACCATTGCATTAATAGACGAAAAGGACTTGCAACGAGCGGAGGACATTATGCGATTGAGCTTGGAAAAATTTCCCCACGAGGCCATCCCTTATGACCTGGCCAGCGGGCAGTCTGTTCCGCTTCTTTTCGAACTTGGCATGGAAGAAGAGGCCCTTCACATTGTAGATGAAATGGCTGAACGCTCAGTAGAAATGCTTGATTTTTATCAGGAAACCGAAAGAGCCATGGACCGGGAAGCCTCCATTTCCATGGAGATGCTCCGGTATTTTTTACCGCTTCTCCGGGAACAAGGATATGAAGAAAAAGCCGATCAACTTCAGGTGGAATTTGAACGGCTCTTTGGAAATTCCAGCAACCGCCTGCAGCGAAGGTAACGATAGGCTCCACTTAAATTGCGGCGGTTGAATTGAGACACGGGCAATAAAGCGATTTATTTGATAGTAAGCACAACGGGAAGGGCTATCTGCCCTTCCCGTTGTGATATTGAATCCGCTCTGAGGTTTACATGCGGAAAGTGACCGTAGCTCATTCTATATTCAGAAAAGCCATCGGTTAGCTTTCGTTTTCCGGCTTTTTGTAAAGGATATAAAAGAGATCCAACGCCTTTTCCGGATAGTCTACCAATAGGTAATCTTCATGGCTAATCTCTTCCACCGCTTTCCCTTGACTTTGGCGCAATTTGTTTCGGTTAAAGCGGTTGGCCAGTTCGTACGGTATTTTCAATAGGCTGGCTGGCAAGCGGTATTGAAGGTTAAGGAAATCCCAACGGGTGATTTTATTTACCGACTTTTTGTTGGCTTCGTAATACTGCCATACCTTATGGTTTCCTCCAATGCCTTTGGTCTCCACCTCATCGAAAATAGCGGCGCAGCGTTCCTTTAATTGGTCCGGCGTGTATTCACGGATATGCCAAGGATTTCTGGAAAGGGAAAATCGAATGTTTGGGGTGGATATCAAGGCCTTTCCTCCCGGCTTTAACACCCGGTATATTTCTTCCAGGTACCAGCGGTCATCCTCAATGTGTTCGATGACCTGAAAGCTGACTACGGAATCAAAGGAAGCATCCTCCAAACTGGAAAGCGGAGGCAAATGGGCCTGCTCAAAGGTATAATCAGGATATTTCTTTTTTAACCTGTCTAAAATTTCTCCTATCTTGTCAATCCCATGATACGTATCAACCAAGGGTCCCAGGGCCGCCACTCCCCTGCCTTCGCCACATCCTATTTCCAGCAAATGGCCGGAAACGTAGGCTTTGGCCACAATGTAGGCTTTGAATAGGCGTTGATGTATGGGATTATCACTTATCAACTTATCGGAAGTAATTTCCGTTGTATAGGTAGCCATTTAAAATTTCTTTATTTTGAACAAAATTAAGGTTAATTTTTAAACCAACTATGGAAATAACAAAGTCATTGCTCACGAGAACTAATATTGCATGTTTGACCGTATGTTGCTTCTTCGCCCTCTCCACACATGCACAAAACAACCTTCAAAGTATTAACCAAAGCCTTCGGTATTCCAGGTATTCACGGATTTCATTAAAGGTAATCCCCATAAAAACGGCCGAAAGAACCTATACCCTTCAAATGGTAGTTGAAAAAATTGAGGAAGACCCCAATTTTGAGGATTACCTGTTTTCGTATGTTATCGTCGGGGGGTTCGAACAGGAGATTTCAGACGAGCAGATCGTTGCCCTGGACAGGAACCTGCTAAAAGCCGATACAGACCGGCATTTCTACTTTGAAGAAACCGTGGAAATACCTGCTTCTCAGGAAGCAGCCTACGTGGTGTTCCAGGCACAGGATACCCGGCAAGAGGACCAATACGTCTATCACGCCGACCTTATAAGCCCTTTTGTACCCGAGCAACCTGATTTTGGTGCTTATTTTGGGAATGACATCCCATTTGATCAGAATTTTCTAAATGTAGACGAGTCCTTGTTATTCAGGAAAGAACAGGGTGTCAACTTACATCGGTATTACTATCCTCAAGAATTCCCACTTCCCTTGCCTCCCATGGAAACCAAAGCTCCCGAAGTGCCCAGAGAAACAGAAGTAATGGACGAAGGTAGTTTTTTGGTGAATGTGCCCGTTCCTTTCGATAAATCGGGATATTACTTCATTCAGGGAGATACCAGTTCGCCCACTGGCCTGCTAATAAAGACGGTTAACAAAACTTTTCCCCGGGTAGCTACCTGGGAAGAAATGATCGAAATGGTCACCTACATATCCACCCGAAAGGAGCACGAGACCTTGCTGGAAGCCGAAAACAAAAAAACAGCACTGGACGAATACTGGATACGGATGACCCGGGATGAGGAAACTGCCAAAACCTTGATTAAAGAATACTTTCGACAGGTGGAGTTTGCCAATATCCTATTTACTGATTTTAAGGAAGGCTGGGCCACCGACAGGGGCATGGTATACATCGTCATGGGGCCGCCGCAGGAGGTGTACTTTGATGTGGATAAAGAAAGCTGGGTTTATCAGGCACAGGATTCAAATTCAAAAATAACCTTTACCTTTGCGCGAGTAAAAAATATGTTAACCCCCAATTATTATACATTGAACCGGTCAAGGGCCTATCAGCCCATCTGGTTCAAAACCATTACAGCATGGAGAAACGGAAGGATGGTTTTCTGATCAACCGAGATGAAAACCCTAAAGATTACATTTTTGGAATCAGGCCGATACTGGAAGCCTTTCACGCCGGTCAGGAAATCGATAAATTACTGGTAAACAAAGAACTGAAAGGTGACCTTTTAAAGGAGGTAGTGACGCTGGCCCGGGAAAAAAACGTCCCCATCACAAAGGTGCCGGAAACCAAACTCAATCGGATTACCCGAAAAAATCACCAGGGAGTAATTGCTTACATGGGTGCCATTTCCTATGCTTCCTGGGAGAATGTGGTAGATGCCTGCTACAATAAAGGCCAGGCACCCCTGATCCTGCTATTGGATCGCATTACGGATGTTAGAAATTTCGGTGCCATCGCCCGTACGGCAGAAGTCGCCGGGGTACATGGAATTATCATCCCCGAAAAAAGTAGTGCTCAGATAAGTTCGGATGCCGTGAAAACTTCTGCCGGCGCGCTGAATTTTCTCCCTGTGAGTCGGGTCAGAAACCTGTACTATACCCTCAAAGACCTGAAAAAATTGGGCTTAAACGTGGTCGGAGTCACGGAAAAAACTCACCGAACGATCTATCAAGCCGATTTTTCGGCACCAACCGCACTGGTTATGGGCTCTGAAGAGGACGGGATATCCGATGAGCTGCTCGGCCTTTGCGATGAATTTGTGAAAATCCCTGTGTTGGGTGAGGTGGCCAGCCTCAACGTGTCCGTTGCGGCGGGGGTGGCCATTTACGAAGCCATCCGGCAACGCAGCTTGCCCGATCCACAGGTTTAAATACCCCTGATAATGGAAGTTTTATACCTGTTATTCCTTTGTTTGGCCGGAATAGCGGTTCTTTCCTGGCTGCTATTTAAAGCTACCACCCAAAACAAAGTGCTGAAAGAAAGCCTGAAGCTGATGGAGCGGCAACAGTTGGAACAGGAATTGGAAAAAAAACACCAGGACAACCAAGCCAAGCTACTTCAGGAAAAACTTCAGTTTCAGGAAACCGAAATGGAAAAGATGGGAAATCGATTCCAACAAGAATTTGAATTGCTGTCCAACAGAATTCTGGAAGAAAAATCAAAGAAGTTCACCTTTCAGAACCAGGAAAACATTACCCGTATCCTACAGCCCCTAAGCAAAGACCTGGAAGCCTTTCGCAAACAGGTGCAGGAGACCTACACCCAAGAGGCTAAAGAGCGCTTTTCACTCGAAAACCGGGTTCGGGAGTTAGCCCAACTGAATCAAAAAATTAGCCAGGAGGCCCAAAACCTAACCAATGCGTTGAAAGGAAACTCGAAGCTTAGGGGAAATTGGGGCGAGGCCATACTCGAAACCATTCTGCAAAACTCGGGATTAGAAAAAAACCGGCACTACAGCATACAGGAATTTCTCAGGGATGAGGCGGGCAATCCCCTTCTGGGCATGGACGGCAAAAAAATGCAGCCCGATGTGATCATCCATTATCCGGACGACAAAAAGGTCATCATCGATAGCAAGGTCTCTCTGCTAGCCTACGAGCAGTACTGCAGCGAAGAGAAGGAAGCGGATCAACAAAGCCTCCTGAACCAACATGTGAAGGCCATCAAAACACACATTGATCAACTGGCAGCCAAACAATACGAGGCTTATGCACGCGCACTGGATTTCGTAATCATGTTTGTACCGCTGGAAGCGGCCTACATGGTTGCCATTCAGGCCGATGAGCGCCTTTGGGAATATGCCTACAAAAAGCGGGTATTGCTTATCAGCAGCAGTAACCTGATCGCGGCACTGAAGCTCATAAAAGATCTTTGGATCCGGGATGACCAAACCAAAAATGCCCTGGAAATCGCTGAAAGAGGAGGTCGAATGTTCGATAAATTTGCCTCCTTTCTAAAAAGCTTGGAAGAAATCGGACGCCACCTGGACCGCTCGCAGGAAAGTTACCAGACCGCCCTAAAGCAACTAAAAACCGGTAAAGGAAACCTGGTTTCTCAGGCTGAAAAATTAAAGACCCTGGGCATCAACGCCCGAAACCAACTGCCCGGCAGCCGGCAGGACTAAAAGGGTCCCTCCGGATCTTCCTCCACCAGAGTCACTTCTGCATGAAGGGAGATCAGGTATTTTCTCCCTGTGGACCGCTCCAGGCACAGCACCCTGCTTCTCTTGGTTTCCAACTTTTCAAAAACCCTGTGTTTTAACCCAAAAGTAGTTCCCGGCTTCAGGTCCCCCAGGAGTAGCCCCGGAACCTTACCGGGAAGGGTATCATACTTTTTTAATTCTTTCATCAAAAAGTAATCGGCCCCGGTACTGGCTTTAGGATTTTTCAGATGTAATCGAAGGGGTATTAAAACATCTCTGGGAAAAACGGTAATTTCAAGCATGGGTTCCATCAAAAGCCGAAAAGTCCGCTTCCACTCCGGACCATGAGGCTTGATTCCCCGACGCTCAAAGTCTCGAAATACGCGATGATGGGCAATTTCATGAATAAGGGTGATCAAAAACTGATAGGGATTCAGATCGTGATTGATCGTGATCTTTTGAATCTTTTGATCCTTTCTATACCGGAAATCTCCCAATTTGGAAGACCTGGACCGGCTGATTACCAGTTCAAATGGATCTTCTTTCCATAATGAAAAGCAATAAGCTACCGATCCGGCGGGCAATTTACTGCCCAGTTTCTGATTCCAATTATCCAGCGTCATATGCCATTTTTCTGCCAGCCAAAATTAGTCCTTTTTAAGGAAGTTATAAAATAAAAAAATCAGCCCTCACACCCGTCAATTAGGAGTCTGAACAAATTATTTGGTCATTCATTTGTTTTGATGACTTTATTTTACAAAATTATTCTGCAATAAGTAGAAAGTAGAATAAACCCAGAATGCCATGAAACCTACCGATACCCGCGATCCGGAGTATTACCACAAAGTGGTGGATTGCCAATACGCCTGTCCGGCCCACACCCCGGTGCCGGAGTACATCCGGAAAATTGCTGCGGAAAAGTACACTGAAGCCTACATGATCAATTGGGAATCCAATGTGTTCCCGGGAATTCTGGGCCGAACCTGTGATCGTCCCTGCGAACCTGCCTGTAGGCGGGGCCGGGTGGAAGAAGAACCGGTAGCTATCTGCCGCCTGAAACGAGTAGCCGCCGACCAAAAAGGGGACCTGCTATCCCTCATGCCACATGCACCCTTTCCGGCAAACGGAAAGAAAATTGCCCTGATTGGAGGAGGGCCTGCTTCCCTGACCGTTGCCCGGGACCTGGCACCATTGGGCTATGAAATCCATCTATTTGACGAACAAATTGCCGGTGGAGGCATGATGCGCAGTCAGATCCCTGCGTTCCGCCTGCCCGAGGAAGTATTAAACGAAGAGGTGGGATATATTTTAAATTTAGGCATCCATACCCAATTTATGACCTATGTAGAAAGCCTGAAAGAATTATTGGATCAAGATTACGATGCGGTCTTTGTGGGCACCGGTGCTCCCAGAGGAAGGGATTTACCGAAATTGCCCGGCAGAAAAGAAGGGGATGCGTTCATTCACATTGGTATTGAATGGCTTGCCAGCGTGGCGTTCGAGCATGTAGATAAAATTGGCAAAAAAGTAATCGTATTGGGAGGCGGCAATACAGCCATGGACTGCTGTCGTACTTCCAGAAGGCTGGGGGGCGAACAAGTGAAAGTGGTCGTCAGAAGCCCGTTTAAAGACATGAAAGCTTCTCCCTGGGAAAAAGAAGATGCCCAACACGAGGACGTAGCCATTCTGGACAACCATGTACCGCTGAGTTTTGAAGTGGAAAACGGAAAACTAACCGGAATGAAATTCCAACGAGTAAAGGCCCATTACGACGATAAGGGTAAACGAAAACTCATACCTACCGGAGAACCGGATGTATTTATCGAAGCGGATGAGGTGTTAATCGCCATCGGCCAGGAAAACAGCTTTCCCTGGATCGAACGGGACATAGGATTGGAATTTGACGAATGGGATATGCCCGTCGTAGATAAAGTCACCTTTCAGTCAACCCATCCCAAGGTATTTTTTGGAGGAGACGCAGCTTTTGGGCCGGAAAATGTAATCACGGCCGTGGCTCATGGCCATCAGGCAGCAGTATCCATCCACCAATTTTGCCAGGAAAAAGACCTGCACCAGCGGCCTGCGCCCTACACCAACCTATTCAGTACCAAGATGGGCATTCACGAATGGAGCTACGACAGCCCGGTTACCATAGATCAGCGCTACCTGGTACCTCAGGCCCAAAAATCCATCACCTTGGTAGATAGGAGAAAAGAGGTGGAATTGGGCTTTGACCCTCCTACCGGCTACAAAGAAGCCCAACGCTGTCTAAACTGCGATGTGCAAACCGATTTTACCGCCGACCGCTGCATCGAGTGTGATGCCTGTATGGACATCTGCCCCACTTCCTGCATTACCTTTACCGGCAATGAAGCCGATGAAGACCGACTCCGGGAAAAACTACTTGTTCCTGCCGAAAACAAGTCCCAGGACATTCTGGTCTCCGAAACGTTAAAAACAGGAAGGGTAATGGTAAAGGACGAAGACGTCTGTTTGCATTGTGGCCTTTGCGCTGAAAGGTGTCCCACCTCTGCCTGGGACATGCAGCAATTTTTCTATAGTGTTACCAAAGCAGGAAACTTATGACTATTTCCAGTTCTCTCCCCCGACCGGAAGCTCGGGTCAATGATTTTGTAGCTCGGTTTGCCAATGTAAACGGAACCGGGTCGGCCAGTGCCAATTTTCTATTTGCCAAGGCCATCTTTCGAATGGGCGTCCCCGTCACTCCCAAAAATATCTTTCCATCCAACATTCAGGGATTACCAACCTGGTATGAAGTACGGGTAAGCGAAAAAGGATACCAGGGACGAAGGGAAGGAATTGACCTGCTGGTGGCCGTAAATGCCCAAAGCATGAAGCAGGACATTGCCAGTGTGCGCGAAGGGGGTTACCTGATGTACGACAGCACCAAAAAAATAGCACCGGAGCTGATCCGAGACGGCATTCATTACCTGGGTGTTCCCATGATGGAACTGGCCAATGAACACTTCAGCAACCCCAGGCAGCGACAATTATTTAAAAATATCATTTACGTAGGCGCGTTGGCGATTTTACTGCAAATCGAATTTTCGGTATTGGAAACCCTATTGAAAGAACAGTTTGCCGGTAAGGAAAAACTCATTGCCCCCAATCTGAAGGCTCTGAAGCTGGGCATGGACTATGTCCGGGAGCATTTTGATCACCCCCTGGATTTTTATCTGGAGAGACGGGATTTGATCGGAAATAAAATCATGGTGGATGGCAATACCGCCTGCGGTCTGGGTGCCGTTTATGGCGGTGCCACGGTGATGGCCTGGTATCCCATTACACCTTCCACTTCGGTTGCAGAAGCCTTCGAAAAATATGCTACCAAGTACCGGGTAGATCCGAAAACGGGCAAAAACCAGTTCGCTGTAGTTCAAGCGGAGGACGAACTGGCCGCCATGGGAATGGTAATCGGGGCTAACTGGAATGGAGCGAGGGCACTTACCGCTACCAGCGGACCAGGAGTTTCCCTGATGAATGAATTTATCGGTCTTGCGTATTTTGCCGAGGTGCCTGCCGTACTTATTGACGTGCAACGAGCAGGTCCCAGTACGGGCATGCCTACGCGAACCCAACAATCGGATATCACCCTTGCTGCCAATGCATCGCACGGGGACAGCAAACATCCCCTACTCTTTCCCTCCACTTCCAAGGAGTGTTTCGAGATGACAGCGGAATGCTTTGACCTGGCAGATCGCCTTCAAACCCCGATCATCCTGATGACTGATTTGGACCTGGGTATGAACGACCATATGAGTGAACCCTTTCAATGGGAGAGGGACCGGAAATACGACCGGGGAAAGGTGCTGAATAAAGAAGAGCTGGATGCCATGGGCCGTTATGGCCGGTATCTGGACCAGGAAGGAGACGGGATTCCCTACCGCACGTATCCGGGTACCCACCCAACCAAGGGTGCTTTTACCACCCGGGGAACCTCCCGGGACGAATACGCCGTCTATACCGAGGACAGTGCGGCCTACAAAAGAAATATGGACCGATTGCTGGTAAAATGGGAAACCGCCAAATCACTCGTACCGAAACCTCAACTGTATCAGGAAACAAACCAAAGCGACTGGGGCATGTTGTTTTTCGGAACGTCTGCCTTCTCCTCAGAAGAGGCCAGAGATCTGCTGGCCGCAAGGGAAATCCCATTGGATGCCCTACGCATCAAGGCATTCCCCTTCGGAAAAGAAACGGAGGCCTTTATCCGCTCCCACCAACTGGTATTTGTCATCGAACAAAACCGGGACGGGCAGATGCGTAGTCTGCTCATTCAGGAAATGCAACACGACCCCCATCGGCTGGTATCGATTCTGAATTACGATGGCATGCCCATTACTGCCGACCAAATCGCTCTGAAAATCGCCGATTATTTAAAACAAAACAACGCTGTGCCCCATGACCTATCTGAAACCCTTATTTAGACACCCCCGGTTACCTAAAAACAAACTAGGGTACACCCTCAAAGAATACGAGGGCGGCATTTCCACCCTTTGTGCCGGATGCGGACATGATAGCATCAGTGCCACCATCGTGCAGGCCTGTTTCGAATTGGCCATTGAGCCCCATCTGGTAGCAAAAATCTCCGGAATCGGCTGCTCTTCCAAAACCCCGGCTTATTTTCTGGGAAATTCCCACGGGTTTAATTCCGTGCATGGAAGAATGCCATCCGTAGCCACCGGAGCCAATATGGCCAATAAGAACATGGTGTACTTCGGTGTTTCCGGTGATGGAGACACGGCTTCGATCGGGATGGGACAGTTTGTTCACGCCATCCGCCGAAATCTGAACATGGTGTATATCGTGATGAATAACGGCTGCTATGGCCTGACCAAAGGACAGGATTCGGCCACGGCAGACGTGGGGTCGGCTAGTAAATCTGGCCACATCAACCCCTTTCAGCCGGTAGATCTCGCCAGCCTGGCGGTGGATTTAGGTGCCACCTTCGTTGCCCAAAGTTTCAGCGGAGACAAACAGCAACTGGTTCCTCTCCTCAAAGCCGCCATCCAACACCAGGGACTCGCCTTTATCAACGTGATGTCGCCCTGTGTCACCTTCAACAATAATCCCGGATCCACCAAATCCTACGATTACGTGAGGGAGCACATGCACGCCACGGGAAAGACGGACTTTGTACCCCAGGAAAAATCCATTCAAGCAAGCTATGCCGAGGGAACAGACACGGCAGTGACGCTTCACGATGGGTCGGTCATGAGCCTCCACAAGCTGGCTCCGGATTGGGACCCCGAAGACCGGCTTTCCACCGTCAATGCCATGCAACAGGCCCGAGCAAAAAACGAAATCCTCACCGGCTTGCTGTACATTCATACCGGATATGGGGATTTACACCAAATCCTGAACACTACGGATACGGCATTGAACAGCCTGGACGAAAAAAGCCTTTGCCCGGGCCAAAAAACACTGGATACCATTAACGCAGGCCTACGCTAAACGGTAATTTCATTCTGAAATAAATGCCAAAATTTTGCGGTCATATGTGGGGAGTGGTGATTTGTTTATAAATTAAAATTATGCTTTTTATAATAAACATAAATAAAAATTAATAAATATTCCGCTTTACTTTTGTGCCGGACCAAAAATAAACGCACATGCAATCAATAAGTGTAGCCCATGGAGACGGTATTGGACCGGAAATCATGGAGGCCACCCTGCAGGTTTTGCAGGCGGCAGGAGCAAAAGTAAAGTGGGAATCGGTAGAAATGGGCGAAAAGGAATACCTGGCTGGAAATAGCAGCGGTATTGGCAAGGCAGCCTGGGAAAGTATCCGCAAAAACAAGGTGCTTCTAAAAGCTCCGATGACCACTCCACAGGGAGGGGGGTACAAAAGCCTGAATGTTACTCTTCGCAAAAGCCTGGGACTTTTTGCCAACGTCAGGCCCTGTAAAAGTTTTCATCCCTTTGTTCCTACCAAACACCCGGAGCTGGACCTGGTGGTAATTCGTGAAAACGAAGAGGATCTCTACGCTGGCATTGAGCATCAGCAGACAGACGAGGTGGTACAATGCCTGAAACTCATCACCCGCCCCGGATGCGAACGCATCGTCCGGTATGCCTTCGAATACGCCCGGCACTACCAGCGCAAAAAAGTAAGTTGCTTCACCAAGGACAACATCATGAAACTGACCGACGGGTTGTTTCACCGGGTGTTCAAAGAAATCGCCCTGGAATATCCGGACATCGAATCCGACAATTGGATCATCGATATCGGAGCGGCCCGGCTCGCCGATACGCCGGAAATGTTTGACGTATTGGTCATGCCCAACCTGTATGGCGATGTGGTATCCGACATCACTGCTCAATTATCGGGCTCCGTTGGTCTGGCAGGATCGGCTAATATCGGGGAAAAATGCGCCCTGTTTGAAGCCATTCACGGTTCGGCTCCTCCGCTGGCAGGCAAGGATCTGGCAAATCCCTCCGGACTATTGCGCGGAGCTATTCTTATGCTCAATCACATCGGGCAGCCGGAAGTAGCCGAAACCATCAAAAATGCCTGGTCCTGTACCCTGGAAGAAGGCATACACACCGAGGAAATCTTCCGTCCCGGGCTAAGTAAACAAAAAGTCGGCACGCGCGACTTTGGCAGGGCGGTGATCGAAAGACTGGGGAAATTGCCCAAACAACTCAAGCCGGTTTCCTATGCCAAAGAGGTACGAATCCAACTTCCTCCCTACCAACGGATGGCACCCGGTAAAAAAACACTACAGGGGGTAGACCTCTTTATCGATTGGAAGGGTAGCGATCCCGAGGAACTGGCGGCTAAAATACAGGAGCTGCATCCCGCCTACCGACTCACGATGATCACCAACCGGGGTGTAAAGGTATGGCCTGAGGGTTTTGAAGAAACCTTTTGCACAGATCATTGGAGATGCCGTTTTGAACTGATAGCAGAAACTGCCAAATCCGCGATTGGAATAGCCGAACTGCTAATCCATGCCATCCAAAAAGACGTGGAAGTAATCAAAACCGAAAACCTCTATGCCTTTGACGGGCAAAAGGCCTATTCCCTGGGACAAGGCCAGTAGCATTTTTCGCGCCGTCACCCACCCGGTGACGGCCGTTTTTATTTCAGCCTCGCTAGACGGAGCGTATTAGCTCAGCTTTTTTCCAAAGGCATCGGCTGGTAAAACCTTTTGCCAATTGGGGATTAATTTTCGGCAAGAATGCCTTTATCGAGTGATTGGAACCAGGATGAAGCCGGGAATTTATAAAACAAAAATCCCAATCATTCAAATTTCCTTTCCGTTAAACGGATTAAACCGCCTGCGTCCCACCTGCATGCCTACGGCCCGGCAAACGGTTTTGTCCCCGTATTTTCCATTGATTCGATCAAGTGCCTGATAAAGGGATATGCGCTCTTGGCTGTCCTCAAACAGATTTATCTGGTAGTTTCCGTGAACGAGGCCGCTGAAGCGAAGTCCTATCAGGCGGATCAACAAACGCCGATGCCGTTCGGGAAGTATGGAAGTACCGCATGATGATGGTATAATGTCCGATTAGTTGCTATAAACTAAAATTAAACCTACCTTTACATCATCGAACACCCATCGATGATTAATTTCCGGCAACATTTTCTGCCGAAACCTGTTAAAAATGCTCATCCCTAATCCCGGTGTCATATTGCATATGCATCGATAGACGCATGTATTTTTAGTCTAAAAAGGGCCAGGCATCGATTATCTCATTGGCAAGTACAGTAGCAAGTCGCTGCCTCAGTTAGGGTTAAACCTTGTTTTTGGTTTTAAAGTTGTAGAGGATATGAAAGAAACAGTGGTAATGGCGTCTCCCTTAGGTAATATCCGTCTCATCGCCGAGGAGGGCTTTCTCTTGTCCTCTCGTTTTACGGAAGACGAGGTGTCTGAAAAAGCCGATTCCCCCTTTTTTCTGGACATCATGGCCCAACTGGAAGCGTATTTCAAGGGGAAACTTACCGTTTTTGATATCCCTGTGGGAATCGGTGGAACCGCATTTCAGAAATTAGTCTGGATGGAAGTTAACAAAGTACCCTTTGGACACACCGTTTCTTACCATAACATTGCCAAATCACTGGCCAAACCCACCGCTGTTCGCGCAGTAGGAGCTGCCATCGGTGTCAACCCGCTACTGGTGATTATCCCCTGTCATCGGATCATTGCCAGTACCGGGGAGCTTACCGGCTATGCCGGAGGCTTGTGGCGAAAACTGAAATTGCTGCAACTGGAGGCCAAAGACAAGCCCGGAAATCAATTCGACCTGGGTTTTTAGATTTCTACCGGGAAGTTACTTTATTTTACTATCCGACTTCCTTATTTTTGATCATGGAAACGGTCAAGATTCTCCCTTTTAGCGATACATTAGCACCCTATTTTCTATCCATCAACCGGGAGTGGATCGAACACTATTTTTGCATGGAGCCATTTGATGTGGCGCAGCTGCAATCTCCTCGCGGAACCCTGATCGAAAAGGGTGGAGCAGTGCTATTTGCTCAGTGGAAGGGCGAAATCGTGGGCACGGTTGGGCTTAAAAAAACCGGTGACCGGCAGTACGAACTGATCAAAATGGGGGTACTTCCCAAAGCCCGTGGCCAAAAAGTAGGACTGCTGCTGGGTCAAGCTGCGCTGGACTGGGCTAAAGAAAATGGAGCTCAAAAAGTACTGCTTTATAGCAATTCCATCCTTGTACCAGCCATTTCCTTGTATCGAAAGTTAGGTTTCAGGAACATCCCCATGGAACCGGGCACCTATCAGCGCTGCGACGTGAAAATGGATTATATATTATAACTTTTGAATAGCTATTAGAATTCTTTTTTTAAGTCCGTTAAAATCTATAATACCTACTAATATCGTTCATATCAGTTCCCCTGTGAATTGTTGCAGAGACGGACACAAAAACAGACGCAAATAAACTTTCTGTTGTTTAATGAGTTACCTTTACCGATAAATAAATTGATAATGGTGGTTTTTATCAAAATATTATTCAATGGTTTGAACGCAATGTTTTTTCGATGACCATTTTTTTAGTAATTTGTAACTTAGTTAAGCAATAATAAAATTCATGAAGAAATTTAAAAAATCTGAAATAGTATTGATGGTATTGGTGGTAATTTTGATCGGAGTATCAGAATACTACTTTCTCATCGTCGGAGAACCCCTCAAAGCCATTTTCATAGGGTTGTGGTGCCCGACCATATTGGGTTTTTTGATACTATTTAATATGAAAAGATAAAATGGAAAACACAGACGTAATCATATTGACAATCGTAGTGGTGATCTCCTTTGTGGTATTTATCGTCACCTCTCTTCGGGAATTCAGTCGCATGGAGGAGCAACCATATGAATATGAGCCGGCCTCTGGTCCTACCCGAGCAGCCTTGTTTAATGCGCTCAGTTCATTGCTTGAGGAAGAGGACTACCCGACAAAAAAAAATAAAAAGCGAAAGGGTCCCATCAAGCGCAGTATCTCCGATATGGAAACCGATGGGGTACATTTCGATGAAAGAGAGAATGACCCTCCGAAAAAGCCCAAATCCAAAAAAAAATCAGAGGATGAGGGTAGCGACCAAAGCAAACGGTAATTTTGTTCACAGATGTCCGGAAAATGCATAGAAAGTACCCGTCGAAGGGTTTACTCCTTTTTTTTACCCCAACATTTCTTGCCTTTTTTTATTTCCGGTATCGCCTTATCCAACTGCAATAGGGTATCGGTAAAAAGGCAAAATTATTCTTCCCACAACCAGATGTGATTCCGCAGTGAAAATCCATCGTACCTGCTTAGTAAATTTGTACTCCCATTTGTTTGCAACGATACCGATATCTTACTAGTTTTGCGTTTCCAATTTGCGCACGTGGTGAAACTGGTAGACACGCCATCTTGAGGGGGTGGTGCCTTCGGGTGTGGAAGTTCGAATCTTCTCGTGCGCACCCTACCTTTCCTTTTTCAGGAAAGGTTTTTTTTTGAACAGAAGATTTACGATTTTAACCAGCTCATGACTTCCTCTAAATCGTTTTATTTAAAAAAAGGACCGGTAGAAGCCCGGTTTTCCAGCTTAGGTGCCGAGTGTACTTCGTTATGCGCTCATGGGCTCGAATACCTTTGGCAAGCCAATCCCTCCGTTTGGGGCAGGCATTCCCCGGTACTTTTCCCCATCGTGGGGCGACTTCAGGACGATTGGTATAGCTATCGTGGCAAGTACTATTCGCTTACACAGCACGGTTTTGCCAGGGACCGGGAGTTTTCGCTGCTGGACCAATCTCAGGATAGCCTGCTATTCTCCCTGAAATCGGATGAAAAAAGCCTGCAGGTCTATCCCTTTGCGTTTGAATTACAAATCAGATACACGCTCCGCGATTCCGGCATGCGGTTAGATTACCGGGTCATTAATGCCTCCGCTGATAAAGAGCTTTGGTACAGCATTGGGGCTCACCCAGGATTTGCTTGCCCACTCGAACCGGAAAAAGAATCCCTCGAAGATTACCAACTTGATTTTGGGCAACAAGACCTTTCTTCCCTTTCCCTGTATGTCCTAGAAAAGGGACTAATAAGTTCCGACCGAAAAACCCTCCCCCTCGAGAACGGAAAACTGAATCTGGATTGGGAGTGGTTTCGAAACGATGCCTTGATTACAGATGTGGGTCCGGTGACTTCCGTTTCGATACGCAGCCGTAAAACGGGAAAAGGCTACGCCATGGATTTTGAGGAGTTTCGCTGGCTCGGTCTTTGGACCAAGCAGCGGGATGCGGGGTTTGTCTGCATAGAACCCTGGAACGGAATTGCAGATACCCTCACGCACAATGGTAATTTCCAGGAAAAAGTAGGCATTCAATCCCTCCCTCCAAAAGGCATAGATAACGTGGGCTTTGAGTTGACCTTATTCCACTAAAAACACTAGGAGGTAAAATCCTTTTTTGCATTGCTGCCATTTACCACATAGATTTCTTAATTTTGCAGCATGTTATCCATCAATAATCTATCCTATTACATCGGGGGTCGTCCCCTGTATGAAAATGCTTCCTTACACATCAAGCCCAAAGACAAAATTGGACTGGTGGGCTTAAACGGAACCGGTAAATCCACCCTGCTCAAAATCATCGATGGGGATTTGCAGCCAAGCAGTGGTGAAATACAAAAGGCCAAAGATTGCAGTGTTGGTTTTTTGAACCAGGATTTGCTTTCGTTCCAGTCGGATGACAGCATCCTGGATGTGGCCCTGGAAGCTTTTAAGGAAACCCTTTCCTTGCAAGAGGAAATCGACAGGGTATTAAAACAGATGGAAACGGACTATTCGGATCAGATCCTACAAAAGCTGGCGCATTTGCAAGAACGTTTTGAGGCCAACGAAGGGTATACCATCAAAGCCAAAGCAGAAGAAGTACTGGAAGGCATTGGTTTTCAGACATCAGACCTGAGCCGGCCACTCAAAACTTTCTCCGGTGGATGGCGAATGCGGGTCATGTTGTCCAAGCTTCTATTGGAAAAGCCAGCGCTGCTAATGCTGGATGAGCCTACCAACCACTTGGATTTACCTTCCATTCAATGGGTAGAAAATTACCTAAAGGCCTATGAGGGTGCCGTAATGGTGGTGTCCCACGATCAGACCTTTCTAAACAATTGTACCGAAACGACAGTTGAGGTATCCCAGGGAAACCTGACCAGCTATGCCGGTAATTACGCTTTTTACAAAAAGGAAAAGGTGGCACGTGAGGAGATTCAGCACAATGCCTACGAGAACCAACAGCAGATGATCAAACAAACGGAACGCTTTATTGAGCGATTCCGTGCCAAGGCTACCAAGTCCAATCAGGTGCAATCACGGGTCAAGGCCCTGGACCGGCTGGACCGGGTCTCGGAGGTGGTCCGGGATGAGGTGTCGGTCAATTTTAAATTCAAGTTCTCCCAAAAATCAGGCAGGGATGTGGTCGTGTTGGATGGGGTTTCCAAGTCTTTCGGAGCCCTGCAAATCCTGGACAATGCCCATGCACGCATTGAGCGGGGAGATAAAATTGCCCTGATCGGTGCGAACGGAAAGGGTAAATCCACTGTATTACGGATCATTGACGGTTCCGAACCCATAGCGGGGCGCAGAGAGGAAGGGTACAATGTGATCAAGTCCTTTTTTGCCCAGCACCAATTGGAAGCCCTTGGAATCAATAATGAAATTCTTCAGGAGTTGGCTCAGGCAGGTAGTAAAAAAACAGAAACGGAACTCCGAAATGTATTGGGTTGCTTTTTGTTTACCAATGACGATGTTTTCAAAAAAATCAAGGTACTCTCAGGAGGGGAAAAATCCCGGGTGGCCTTGGCCAAGACCTTAATCTCTGAAGCTAATTTTTTGCTTCTGGATGAACCTACCAATCACCTGGACATCCAATCGGTCAACATTCTGACCCAGGCCCTGCAGCAATACGAAGGGACTTTTGTCACCGTATCCCACGACCGGCTTTTTATAAAAGAGGTAGCTAATAAGATCTGGTATATAGAAGATCATAAAATCAAGGAGTACCCGGGTACCTATGATGAGTACGTATACTGGCGTTCCCAGCAGGCTCCTAAGGAAGAAAAGGCTACTGCTGCCCCCGTTTCGAAAAAAGAAAGCCAGCCTACCAATGGTAAATCCAACACCGACCGGCAAGAAGCCGGGGAGAAAAAGCGAATTCGGGAAAAAGCCATTGCGCTGGAAAAACTGGAAGAAGATATTACGGTTTTGGAAAATAAAAAATCGGCCCTGGAAAATGAAATGGCAGCTCCTGCCGTTTATGAAAATGAAGAACGGATGCAGGAACTACAGGCAGAATACGCGGTGCTCCTGAATCAGGAAGCCAGCCTGAATAAAAAATGGGAGACGTTGGCAGAACAAATCGAAAACCCAACGGATTGATGGTTTATCTCTAATTCCAAGCTATGAAATCGAGCATGACGTAGCCGTCACACACCGGGATGATTATAAGCCATGCGAGATTCCATCTGACCGCTAAAAAAAATTATAAACAGATGAAATATATTTTTTTACCCCTGCTCCTTTGCCTCTGCCTACTGGTATCCGGTCCGAAACTGGTAGCACAGGAGGTATACGAAGACCGTGTATTTGATACTAATATTCATACCGTTCAACTGTTTCCAGCTTCAGGTGATTTTCAAGCTCAGATGACCGCTCCAGTGATTTCCCTGAGCAGTCCAACGCCTTTGGTGCTTCAGTTTGATGACATTGCTTACGAAGCAGACCGGTATTCTGCCAAGCTTATTCATTGCAATGCCGACTGGACCCAATCGGGCTTGAGAGATGCTGACTTTCTCGAACAGTACAACGAGTACAATGTCAATTCCTATGAATACAGTATTAATACCCGTATTCCGTATATCCATTACACCTTTCAGATCCCAAGAGTAAACCGTAGCGGAAATTACATTATCAAAGTATACCGGGGCAGGGATGAATCCAAAACGATTTTCACCAAACGTTTTATGGTCTACCAAAATCAGGTAAGTATTGGGGCCGAGGTCGTGCCTGCCAGTCGGAATGAAAACCGAAGGACCCGCCAACAGTTGGATGTAACGGTCAATTATGGTAATCGGGAACTAGTAGACCCCAGGAACCAAACGGTCCTGGTCATTCGGCAAAACCAACGTTGGGACAATGCAATTTATGGATTGAAATTCACCCAAATTCGGGGGGACCTGAGACAGTTGCAGTACAACCATTTTGACGGGTCCAATACTTTTTCGGCAGGAAATGAGTTTCGATTTGTAGACCTGCGTTACGTTCGGACCAGAGGCAGAAACATCGCCGGCATCACCATGAAAGATGATGCCGTATTTGCGGAAGCAGGTATGGATCAAAGTAGAAAAGGGCAGGGTTATTTGGAATACCTGGACATCAATGGACAATTTGGGGTTTTTAATGTTGAACGCCAAAACCACGATTTGGAAAGCGAATACGTACTGCTCACCTTTAACCTGGAATCGAAAGAACTTCCTGCTCCCCCATACGTGCTGGGGGCATTAAGTCAGTGGGGGAATAAACCCGAGTCCAAAATGGTTTACGATGCTGAAGAAGAAAGGTACCAGGCTTCGTTATTTCTAAAGCAAGGTTGGTATGACTACCTCTACGGCATCGCGGATGAAGAAGGTTGGGATACCGAGCTTTTTGAAGGGAATCATTTTCAGACCGAAAACGAATACGAGCTCTTTTTTTATTACCGGGATATGGGATCGCGCTACGATGAACTGATTGGCTATGGAGTCGTAAACCCCAACAAAAGAAGGTTTTGACAAAGACATAAAAAAACCCAGATTATTTTCCGGGTTTTTATATTTTTTTTAATCCTCTGATTCCGAAGAATCGGAACTGTCTTTATCACCTTCTGCCCTTTCGTCATTTTTTCTTGGCTCGTGTGACTGGGATTGCGAGCGATAGGGTATAAATCCCTCCCGCTTAAACTTGTACGGTTCGGTTCGTTGACTAGGCATATTATTGGCCAGATCCAACATACCAAAACCTTTGTGCGTAAAGGCACCCAAACCGCATTTAAACACGAAATCCTGCACTTCTTCCGCTGCGTACAAGGTAAAGGGAAGGGTATATCCCCTCACTTCGTATTTTACGTCCATGTCATATACCGAATAAATTCTCGCAAACTTTTTCTGCTGTTCCCGCAGTTTGTTTACGTAATTCATGTCCGGTACTACTTGAAATTTGTAGAAAGATTCCATCTGCTCCTGGTTAAACCATCCCGATTTCTCCATTCTGGTGAGGGTGGATTCGTAAAGCAGGTCTGAAAACTCATCTGTGTCCGGATTAATAAACCTTTTCCCGGATTCATCATCAAAGGTAGGCATCAACAACACCAAAGGAGAGATACAGACGAATTTGTTGGACGTTTCCAAGGGCGGTTCAATCTCTTTTTCCGTGTATTCAGGAGACAAAATCAGGTTTCCCAACTCAATTTTAGGGGTTTTAAACACCTGCTCCAATAAGTAATCGATAAACGATTCATCAGGAGCGGATACAACCAGAGTAACTAAGCTGGAGTAATAGTGTAGCCCGCTTCTACTTACTTTCGTCTGACCTTTCAAGCCAGAAAAGTTGAAGTAATTGTAGTTAAAAAACGCTTCTTGTCCTCCCTTGACGATCAGACCTTTGAGAAATTGAGCCAAAATGTACTGGTGGTGAAAGGGTAAATAAGCACCTTTGTTCTTTAAAGAAAATATTAATCTTATTCTCACGACATTAAAAATGAAAAGTTAAACAATAATTAATTACATCATTACAACAGAAATAACTAATTTATGGGTAAATAAGTTGCAACAAACATAATAATAAAATTTCAATTTATTTACACATTGAACCTAAAATGCATGATATCTCCGTCACAAACTACATATTCTTTACCTTCAACTGCAATTTTTCCGTTTTCACGGCAAACCGCCTCGGTTTTGTACTGCTTATAATCCTCCAATTTGATCACCTCAGCTTTGATAAACCCTTTTTCAAAATCGGTATGAATCACACCGGCAGCGGCAGGTGCCTTCCATCCTTTTTTGATGGTCCAGGCCCGTACTTCCTGAACACCAGCGGTAAAATAGGTAATCAAGTTCAATAGTTTATACGCAGCAGCTATCAATCGGTTTAGCCCACTTTCCTCCAGCCCGTACTCTGCCAAAAACATGTTCTTTTCTTCTACTTCGTCAAACTCAGCTATCTGGGCCTCCAATGCCGCGCACAATACGACGACTTCCGCATGCTCTTTGCCTACCTCTTCTTTCAGTTTAGTAACGTGATCATTCCCCTGCTGAATACTATTCTCATCCACATTGGCCACGTACAGTACCGGCTTGATCGTCAGTAGGTGAATATCTTGCAGCACCTCCAGGTCATCCGAATCGGCCTCCACTGCACGGGCATTTTTCCCAGCCTTTAGTGCTTCCTTGAATTTAAGCAGGCTTTCCATGGCTTTTTTGGCCTTGGCATCGCCACTCTTTGCTACTTTTTCTATCCGGATGATTTTCTTCTCAACGGATTCCAAGTCTTTGAGCTGTAGTTCGGTATCGATGACCTCCTTGTCAAATACAGGGTCTACCGAACCGGCTACATGGACTACATTGGGGTCTTCAAAGCACCGGATCACGTGAATGATGGCATCTACTTCGCGGATATTTGCCAAAAATTTGTTTCCAAGTCCTTCGCCTTTACTGGCTCCCTTCACCAAACCGGCAATATCTACAAATTCAATCACGGTCGGTATCACTTTCTGTGGATGGACCAGACCTTCCAAAATATGTAACCGCTTATCCGGAACGGTGACGACGCCCACATTGGGCTCAATGGTACAAAAAGGGAAGTTTGCAGCTTCCGCTTTTGCGCTGGATAAGGCATTGAATAAAGTTGATTTCCCCACGTTGGGCAGGCCAACAATCCCACATTTTAATCCCATGAACGTTATATCTTATCAATTTTAAATATTCTGTACTCCCTGTATCCCTTGTAAAATTCCTGGATAGATACCCTGAAAATGGTATACACAGGTATCGCAAAAATCATCCCTAATACTCCCGCAATTTTTGCACCCACAAAGATAATAACAAATATCTCAAGGGGATGAGCTTTTACGGATTTAGAAAAAATAAATGGCTGTAACACGACATTATCGCTTAATTGTACCACCGAAAACACGGCTAATAACTTGAATAAGAAAAAATACACCTCACTGGCAGCACTAAACTCTCCCGTGGAAAGCCCCACCAAAACCCCAAATATAACCCCCAGCAAAGGCCCGGCATAGGGAATTAAATTCGCCACTGCGGCAAAAACCGCTATGGTCATAGCATATTCCACGCTCGCAATGGTCAGCCCGATCGAAGCAATCGAAAATATCACTGAAATCTGGATGAGCAATCCCAGTAGGTAATTGGAAAGCAGGTGCTCCACTTTATGAAAAGTAGCTACGGAAAGTTCAAAATACTTATTAGGAATAAAATTCAATAAATTCCTACGAAGTAACCCGTTTTCCAGCAATAGAAAAAAAGTAATGAACCCGACGGCCAAGATACTTATAAAAAAGGTACTGGTGGCGGATATTACCCGGTTTATAAAGCCCTGAATGTTCACCTCGTTTAGACTACTGATCAGGTTTTCTTTTACCAGTCCTATCAAATATCCCGGTTCGTTATTGATCAGGTTAAGTTGAATCAGTATTGCCTCCAGATTATCGATGGGCCTTTGAATCTGGTCGTAAAGGTAGGTGATGTCCAGATCGGTAAGTAGTTCTATCTGAGACCGAAGAAGTGGTAAAAAAAGCAAGACCAAAAAGAAGGCTACTAAAATCACTGCCAGGAAAGACAAAATGATGGCAAAGACTCGGGGTATGTGCCGCCCCATGACATACAGGTTGTTGATCTTATTCGTCAAAGGGCGCAGCGCAGCAGCTAATACCAATGAAAACATGAAATACAGGCTGATGTCAGAAAAATACCAACCCAATAAAAAGACAAGCAGCGTGAAAACGGTTGCCGTAAGGATTACTTTGAGCATAGATCAAAAATAACAAAAAAAACGAATCATGGGATAGTATTTGTTGCTTTCCAACAAATAGTCCCAAAATTCGCTTATAAACGTTTTCAATCTGGCTGAAACCAGGGCTACAATTAACCTATTCCCACTTCAGATCTTCCCCAAATTTATTGTTATCGTTGTTGCTTTCAGAGGCCTCCGGCTCCACATCAAATTGGGAAAAATCAAAGTCAGCCATCAGGTCGTTTTTCACATGATCCACAGCGTCCTGAAGGGCTTCAACGAATTTCGCAAAATCTTCTTTGTATAAGAAAATTTTATGCTTTTCGTAGAAAAAATTATCATCCTTAATTTTCCGTTTGCTCTCCGTGATGGTCAGGTAATAGTCATTGGAGCGGGTAGATTTCACATCAAAAAAATAGGTTCTCTTTCCGGCCTTTACCCTTCTGGTGAAAATTTCATCTCTTTCGTAATCCTTGTTATTTTCCACTATCCAAACATTTTAATTTTTTGCAAAAATCGATTTAATGCCAAGTTAAACCAATTCAACTATTAAATTCAAGTTATTGTCTGTTTTTTTTTCCAAAAACTGTGATAATCTTCAAATTACCTATTGGAAAAGACAATTTTATGACTACAAAAGACTGTTTTTTCTTGCAATCTCCTTATTCTCCATGGAGATATTGCTTTTTCGCCAGCAACTCTTCTTCGGACTCCCGATGATCGGGATCATCCACACAGCAATCCACCGGACAGACTGCAGCGCACTGCGGTTCTTCATGGAACCCCGTACACTCCGTGCATTTTTGGGTCACGATGTAATAAAATTCGTCGGATACAGGCTCTTGCTTTTCTTCCCCACTGACCACCGTGCCGTCTTCCAGCGTCACTTCCTTCAATTCGGTGCCGCCACCCCAGGTCCATTCGATACCTCCTTCATAAATAGCGGTATTCGGGCATTCAGGTTCACAGGCACCACAATTGATGCATTCGTCCGTTATCATTATTGCCATTGTTATTCCATTTTTTGTTTGTTCGCAAAACTACTAACCAAAATACAATCTCACAAGCAAAAAGATTCCCGGTTAGCTCAATTTAATTCGCCTACATTAATTGCTATACTAACTACTTTCTTTTCCCTTTGTTTTGCTTTCTTTATCTTTGCCTGATTTTAAAAATTAATCCTACTCGCAACCCGACTCCGATCAGAACACCCATGGATATTAACCAAAGACTATCCGCACTTTCCGCCCTTCACGAACACCTTAATAACCTTCCAGAAATGGAGCTGGCAGCCTTATTTGATCAGATGCAGAACCAAAATAGCTGGTTTACGCCCGAACAGTCCCGCCATGCCCTGAAAGGGATCATCGCATACCTCAGGCCAGATTCGCTTCTACAGTGGGCAAGCCGGTATAGTTTTGATAAAAACGAATCTTTTCTTTCTAAAAACATCGGCCTTATTATGGCTGGCAACATTCCCGGGGTAGGTTTCCACGATCTTTTATGCGTTTTGGTGGCAGGTCACCGGGCCTGCGTGAAACTGAGCACTTCCGACCAGGTAATCATCCCCTGGCTGGCCGATCAACTCAGCGAAATAGACCCTACCCTGGCCAAAGCCGTATCATTTGAAGAACGGCTGGTAGGTATGGATGCCTACATTGCTACAGGTAGTGATAACTCGGCCCGTTATTTTGACTATTATTTTGGCAAATACCCACATATCATTCGAAAAAACAGGACCTCTGTGGCCATCCTGGACGGGCGGGAGGAGCAGCAGGAATGGAACCTGCTTTCGGAAGATATTTTCCGCTATTATGGATTAGGCTGTAGGAACGTTTCCAAGGTGTTTTTTACGGATAAGGAACAGATTCAGTCGTTTATGAAGGGCATGGACCCGGCCAGGCAGGTCATCAACCACCACAAATACCTGAATAATTACGAATACAATAAATCCAAGTACCTGGTGAATCGAAGTCCTCACCTGGACAATGGCCACCTGCTTCTGGTAGAAAGCCAGGAGTTGGTATCCCCCATCTCGGTACTCTATTACGAATTGTATACCGATAGATCGCAATTGCAGGCAAGACTTGCGGCTCAGGAAGACAAAATTCAATGCATCGTTTCCAGAAAGGGCTGGTGGAAAGGCAGCATCCCCCTGGGAACCGCTCAATCACCTCAACTAGACGATTATGCCGATAAAGTGGATACCCTACAATTTCTGCTGGACTTAAAGTAAGCCTTTCTATTAAAGTAACTATCAACACCAACTTGTTTTAAATCCTTTACAAATAAGCAGATTGAAGGGGCCTTTTGACCGATTTACAGGTGATTTTCGTATCTTTACCCTTTATTTTAACATTCAATTTATAAACTTAGTTTAACTTTATCATCCATGGTTTTTGATATAGACATGATCAAGTCGGTCTACGCCGCATACCCAAAACGGATCGCCGCAGCCCGAAAAGCAGTGGGCAAACCACTCACCCTTACCGAGAAAATCCTTTATGCCCACCTTTCTGAAGGGGAAGCTGCTAAAGCCTATGATCGGGGAGGCTCCTACGTAGATTTCAAACCTGACCGGGTGGCCATGCAGGATGCCACTGCACAAATGGCACTACTGCAATTCATGCAGGCTGGCAGGTCTCAGGTGGCGGTTCCTTCTACGGTGCACTGTGATCACCTGATACAGGCGGAAATAGGAGCCAATAAAGACCTGGCCAGGGCCAAAGACAAAAACCGGGAAGTATACGATTTTTTATCTTCGGTGTCTAATAAATACGGATTGGGATTTTGGAAACCCGGTGCAGGTATCATTCACCAGGTGGTGTTGGAAAACTATGCTTTTCCTGGCGGAATGATGATTGGTACCGACTCGCATACACCCAATGCAGGTGGTTTGGGAATGGTGGCCATCGGCGTAGGTGGAGCGGATGCCTGTGACGTGATGGCAGGGCTCCCCTGGGAATTGAAATTTCCCAAACTCATTGGCGTAAAACTAACCGGAAAGCTTTCCGGATGGACCGCTGCAAAAGATGTGATTCTAAAAGTGGCTGGTATCCTGACCGTTAAAGGCGGAACCGGGTGCATTGTGGAATATTTCGGAGAAGGAGCCCGTTCTTTATCGGCAACCGGCAAAGGCACCATTTGCAACATGGGAGCTGAAATTGGAGCGACCACCTCCCTATTTGGCTATGACGAAAAATCCGAAGCCTACCTGCGAGGAACCGACCGTTCGGAAATAGCCGACCTGGCCAATGGAATCAAAGAACACCTGACCGGTGATGACGAAGTATATGCTTCCCCGGGAGATTATTTCGACGAGGTCATCGAAATCAACCTGTCCGAATTAGAACCCCATATCAACGGGCCGTTTACACCAGATTTAGCCTGGCCCCTTTCCAAATTTGCGGCGGCCGTTAAAGAAAATAACTGGCCACAAAAACTGGAAGTTGGACTGATCGGTAGCTGCACCAACTCTTCCTACGAAGATATATCCCGCGCAGCTTCCCTGGCCACTCAGGCGGTGGATAAGAAATTAAATGCCAAGTCCGAATTCACCATTACTCCTGGATCGGAACAAGTGCGGTTTACCGTGGAACGCGATGGCTTTTTGGGTATTTTTGAAAATATGGGCGGTGTGGTGCTGGCCAATGCTTGCGGACCATGCATCGGACAGTGGGCCAGACATGGTGCTGAAAAACAGGAAAAAAATTCCATTATCACTTCTTTTAACCGGAATTTTGCGAAACGAGCCGATGGTAACCCCAATACCCACTCATTTGTGGCCTCCCCAGAGATTGTGACAGCCATGGCCATCGCCGGTGATCTGACCTTTAACCCCATGACCGATACCCTGACTAACGAAGACGGGTCTCAGGTGAAGTTAGAAGAGCCGGCAGGACTGGAATTGCCCACAAAAGGCTTTGCTGTGGAAGATGCTGGCTACCAGGAACCAGCCGAAGACGGTTCTTCCGTAGAGGTAAAAGTAGCAACGGACTCTGAGCGCCTGCAACTACTCGAACCCTTTTTGCCCTGGGAAGGTACTGACCTGAAAGGGCTGAAATTGCTCATTAAGGCGAAAGGAAAATGTACTACCGACCATATTTCCATGGCAGGTCCCTGGCTACGATACAGAGGACATCTGGACAACATTTCCAATAACCTGCTGATCGGCGCAGTCAACTATTACACCGAAGAAACCAATAAAGTAAAAAACCAACTGGATGGTAGCTATGGAGAAGTTCCCGCCGTACAACGCCAATACAAACTGCACAACATCGGTTCGGTGGTAGTTGGGGACGAAAACTATGGCGAAGGGTCCTCACGTGAACATGCGGCCATGGAACCGCGATTCTTAGGAGTAAGGGCCATTCTGGTGAAATCCTTTGCGCGAATCCACGAGACCAACCTGAAAAAACAAGGAATGCTCGCGCTGACGTTCGATAATCCGGCTGATTATGATCTGGTACAAGAAGACGATTCGATCGATATTGTTGGACTGGGTCAATTTTCACCCGGTCAATCGCTAACGGTAATTCTGAACCACAGCGACGGCAGCAAGGATGAAATCAAGGTAAATCATACCTATAATGAGGGACAAATCAAATGGTTTCAGGCGGGATCGGCACTAAACCTGGTGAAGGAAAATGCTATATAGGAAATAAATCAACCTAGTAATCACTAAAAAAAGCCACGGACCCGTTTTCGTGGCTTTTTTAGTTTTTATTTAGATATTCTTCAACCAAATCGATCGTAGGATCCTTTTGGTAAACCTCTTTAAGAAAACGTTCTCCCATCTCCGGTTCCCCTTTTTTGTAATAATAGATCCCCTTGTTCCGCAGCGCATGCAGGTTTTGGTTATTTTGTTTCAAACTAAAATTAATATCCTTTAGGCCTTCTTCCAGATTCCCCAGGTACAGGTGATACAATCCTCTATTATTATAATAAAAAGACTGGTCTTTTTCTATTTTGATGGCCTCTTCCACAGCCGCCAGCGCTTTCTTGTATTCTTTATTTTCGAAATGAAGTAGGGACTGGAGGTTGTAAATCATACTGTGCTCCGAGTCAAGTTGCTGGGCCTGGGATAAATCCTGTCTAGCCGCTTCCCATGCTCCCGTTTGGTAGTTTACGGTGGCGAGGTTGATATAAAGTTCTACATTATCGGGGTCCAGTGTCAGGGATCTTTTAAAGGCTTCCCGGGCACCCGTATAGTTTTTCAAGGCCGACTGGGTAAGGCCTTGTACAAAATGCGCCTGACTATCCTGGTCATTCCTACTGATCAAAATTTTGGTGTCTTCCAGTGCTTTGTAATTTTCACCAAAGTCCAGGTGAGCCATTGCCCGTTGTAACCGGGCTTCCTGGTAATCATCCTCAAGCGAAAGGGCTTGCGAGTAATCGGCAATGGCTTCCTCGTAGCGGGCCTGCCGATAGTAGGCCATTCCGCGGTTGAAATAGCCCTCTTTAAATTCGGGATCGATATCGATGGCTTCAGAATAATAGGAAATCGCTCCTTTGGCATTTCCTTCCGCCAATTCATTGTTCCCTTTTAATAAAAACCTTCCTTTCTTACTTTCGGCAGAATCACAGGCAATAACGATACAGGTCACCAACAGCAGGAAATACGGCCATCTTACTCTCATTTCTTTCTTTTTAATAGCGGTTTAATCTCTTCTTCTCCGAACAAATATGCGTATGGTTTGGTGCTATCTTTCAGTTCAAAAATACGCTTTAATATGGCCAAGGTAGGAATAATCAAAATCATACCGATTACTCCCCAGATTGCCCCTCCAATTAACAAACCTAAAAACGTCATCAAGGCATTCAAATTTACATTTCCCCCGACAATTTTCGGCGTTAGAAAATTGCTTTCTATTAACTGTATAACCGTGAATGTAATGACGACCATTAGGGGATAAATCAAGCCGTCCATGGTCAAAAACGCGAAAATAAAAGGAAGAATAGCACCCAAAAAAGGTCCCAAATACGGGATGATGTTTAGCAGTGCCGCAAATAATCCAAAAAACAAGGCATGCTTCACACCAATTCCATACAATGCTGCCGTATTAAGTACCGCGAGGATTCCCATCACCTTAATCATTCCGATGATGTAATATTGCACTACCTTTCGCAGGCCTTTTATTTTTGATTTTACATTTTCTTCCTCTTCCGGATTAAAAAATTTGGTTATAAAATTTGCCAGATGATCCCGGTAAAGCAGCATAAAAAAAATAAAAACCGGGAGCAATACCACACCGGAAAGGGAGCCTATCGTAGATAATAAGAAATTAGAAACGGTTTCGCTATTGGATTCCAGCAGATCAAACAGTTGGGTCTTATCCAGACCATTTTCTATCCCCAAATTTGCTCCAAATATCTCGGTCGCCATTTGATCCAGATCGGCCAAATAGCTATTCAGCCTTCCGGTAACATCTTCAAAGTCCCTGGAGAAACTCCTGACTTGGAGAACGACCAATGCGATCAGTCCGAGGATCACCGCAAGGGAAGTTAAAAGCGATATCAATGCAGCCAGGGGACGGGGAACCCGCTTGGATTCCATCCAATTGCATACCGGTATCAACAGCATCGCGATGTATCCACCTAGCATGATGGGAATCAATAAACTTCTTCCCACGATTAAAATAAAAACAATAACAATTAGCAGTAGCAAGATAGTCAGGGCCTTTAAATGACCAGGAAGTTTAATTGTTGTCATGAATTTTCGATTTTGGAACAGTTATTGTGCTAATCGAATACAAATTAGTATATAATTTTTCACTTAAACCAATAATATTATGTCAACTAATCTTAAGCTGAAGGGCAACTGGAACGAATTGAAAGGTAAATTGAAGGCCAAATATGGAGAACTAACCGATGACGATCTGGCTTATGCCGAAGGACAAGAGGATCAATTAGTTGGAAAACTCCAGCAAAAAACGGGAGTTGCCAAAGAGGAACTAAAAGAAATGCTCTTTACCGAAGAAAAAGCCAAATAAGGCATTCTCAATGAATTGACAAAAGGGTTGACCCAGAAAATGGGCAACCTTTTTTTTTAACCGCTAATTTTTTTCCCTAAATACGATGCAATCTCAAAACCGGCGAATAAAAATTTACTGCTCCGGGTTTCTTCGCACCAGCAGTTCAGTTCTAGCCATTTGTTCCTGAAAGGTCTCTCCGCCCTTAATCCCAAAATCCAGCGTACGTATGGGGAAAGGAATGGTAATCCCATTTTCATCAAATGCTTTTTTAATGTTTTTGACTGCCTGATTTTTGGCCGCGATGTAGGCTCTGTTTTCCCGACTGTATTCCAACCATATGTTGACTGAAAAATCGATGGAACTGTCTCCAAACCCTTTCCAAAAGAGGGATATATCTTCTTCTTCAATTTTTCCAGGCACATCTTTTACGGAATCCAACGCTACTTTTTCCACCAGTTCTAAATCTTCCCCATAGCTGACACCACAATCAATTCGTATTCTTCTCCGGCCTTCTTCTGTGTAATTGGTAAAATTTTCCTGAAAAAGAAAGCGGTTAGGGACGTAAACCATAGGTCCGTCAAAGGTTTTTACCTTGGTGACCCGTAAATCAATGTCTATCACATTACCCATGATTCCATCGTGGGTTTCAATCACATCTCCTATGGCATAAGGTTGCTGAAACGTAATGTAAATACCCGACATAAAATTGGCCGCCGTATCCTGAAATGCAAATCCCAAGGCCAGCCCAAGGATTCCCAATCCTGCCAGAATTGATGTCACGGTGCCCGTCAATTTCAATATAGCCAATGTCAGCATCAGTCCGGCCAGGAAAATGGCCACGAAAATGAGCCGGCTCAAAAAACCACTTTTCGTCGCATCCAAATGTACCTTCACCAGCTGCCTTTTGGAAAAATTCTCTGCAAAACGGGCAACAATAAAGAAAAGAATAAAAACGATTAATGCCGAAATAAGATTAGGCAAATAGTCGACAAAGGCTATTAACCATTGCTCCAATTTTTCAATAAGCGTTTGCAATATTTTGGATGTATCCATCGAGTCAGTTGGTTTGCCTAATTAATTTTCGTCCAGAACGAAGATACAAAAAAAGCGTAACTTTCAGTAAATTGGCCTTTTCACCTTAAGAATAAAAAGTCACTGTAACAATTATTGCATCATAATGACCATTTTTGGGAAAAATGTGTTACATATTCTATTGTTGATGCAACTTAAAAAGAAACGATTAATGGCATATCTGATGGCATATTCTATAAAACCTCATGTCGGTATTTTACTATTTTCTCTAATTGTATTTTCATGCAATGTTGAAGAAAATGGAAATAATGGTCCTGACATTACCCTAAACCAAGATTGCAGTGAATTTTCCTACACGGACACCTTGTTTTTTATTAGCGATACCACTGCTAACCTGATTGAGCCTAGTGGCATTTCGGGTTCGGGTAGTTTTTCAGCCCAACCTGAGGGATTGGCGATCGACCCTGAAACCGGTGTTATAGATGTAAACGCAAGTGAAACCGGCTTAAAGTACGAAGTCAGCTATACCCGGGGAGAAAACCAATGCCAATTTCGACTGACCATCGCCGGTATCAATTACCTGGATGGAATTTTTGTAGTCGACCAGGGAGAGGCGTTTATTCAGCCTGTTTATAATGGAGACCAATCGGCTTTACCTCCTTGTGATGATGATGACGATGACGACGATGATCCGGATGACGATGATGATGAGGATGAGGATGAGGAATGTGAATTTGATGAGGAAGGCCCGGGCGGAGAACGGCTTGCTGAGCAGGGTTTGATTGTAGCGAATGCAACCGGTACTATCGATCTGCAGCAGACATTGCAAAACAATTTTTTTGGTCCCCAACCAGAAAATGGAGTGCAAAAAGATGTAACGCTATATTACCGGCTTAACGATGGGAGCATGCGCGCCCTAAATTCGATCGGGTTGAAATTCTTTTACTACGAGACCATGGAAGACGTTCCCCAGACCCTGATTGATGAAATACAGGCAAAGCAAGACCAAATTTTATCTACCAAATCCGCCACTGGCAATTTAAGGCTGAATTTTGATCGGCCGAGTACCAGAAGGCCCCGTCCTCCCTATCTGGTGGTGGTTTCCCGGTTTTCAAGATGAGCGGTGTAGCTTATATCATCAGGAATAGCGTTCATCATCTTAGATTAAATGTGTTCTTTTTGCTATTTATCATGTCGGATTTGGCTATGGGACAGGACGAATCTTGGATAAAGAAGTACGAAACAGCCCTGAATTACTTTAATGCGGAAAATCCGACCACTCACACTGATAGTAGTGCGACAGCATTACTTACGGAAATCATCGAAAGCCAACCCAATGATCTTATCCCTGACACCCTTCTCTTGGACGCATATGAAAAATTGGGGGTTTTACACCTGATACAAAATCAACCGGAACAAAGCATCCAACTACTCCAACGCGGGGTTCGTTTTACACAAGAAAGGGCCTTGTCAGATACCCTTTTATTTGCCTCTTACCTGTACCTGGGAGAAAGTTTTTTTTTACAAAATCAGATTGACAGTAGCCTTCATTTTCTGAATCAGGCAGAGAAATCCCTGTTGGATAAAAAGGACAAAGCCGATACGGGTAGGTTATATAATTCGTTGGGAGTCATTTATTACGAATCAGGGAATTTTTCCCAGGCGGTTAATTATTTTTCCAGGGCAAGGTCAACGCTGCTAACCAACTCCGCCTCAGCATCGGTTCCGGAAAACCAATATGCCCTAATGAGCTTACTCAGCAACGAAGCCGCAGCATGGACCAATATGAAAAATTTTGATAAAGCCGCTACCTTATATGCCGAGGCACGTGATCTAAATGTGGAAACCCGTGAAATAGAAAAAAAACTGGCCTCGCTCTACGTAAAAAAGGAAGAACCCGATACGGCACTTTTTTACCTTCAAAGGGCCTGGAATGATTCAGAAACTAATAATCTATTATATCAAAACGTCCTGGCTGAAATCTATTTACTTAAGGGGCAGCCCACGCGCGTGATCCGCCTTTTGGACTCCATGCAAAACAACGAAGGGGCTGCTCCAAAAGAAAAGGAACCCACCTCCTATCATTACAGAGGAGGGAAATCCTACCAGTTACTGGGCAAAGCCTGGCTCGAAAAAGGCGAGTACCTAAAGGCTCTGGATGCTTTTCATAAGGGTCTTTTGTATTTTGATGAAGGCTTTACCCAGCCGGATATCTTTCAAAATCCAACGCCCGGAAGTGTAAATTGGGGGATGACCGACCTTTTCGAAACCCTACTGCTAAAAGCAAAAAGTGCCCGGTTACTGGCGGGAGAAACAAACGATGTTCGCCTTTACGATTTGACTTTCGATACCTTTCAGGTAGCTTTCGACTTTGTTTTTTACATGAATAATTTGTACGATAATCAGGAGGCGCGACTCTTTCTGGGCGAGGCTATTCGTAGTGGGTATGAATCGGCCGTATTGGCTGCCCTCGACCGATACGAGCAGACCAACCAACAGGCCCACTTGATACAGGGTTTTATCTGGGCAGAGGAGAGCAAAGCCAGCGCACTGGAACTTGCAAAAAATGAAACCAGGATAAAAGCCAAGGCCGGAATTCCGAAAGAGCTTTTGCAGGAAGAAAAGGCCCTGAAGTTTCAACTGACCCGGGCTAACCGAAGACTGATGGATAACGTTGCTCCTGAAAAAACGGAAACACTGGAAAGAACCGTCCGAGATAAGAAATTGGCTCTAAGCAGGCTGTATGCCTCTTATAATGGATTTGATACTTACTTTAACAAGAAATTGGCGGCAGAAAGAATCGCATTTTCCAGCCTTCAGGCTCTGGTAGATTCCGGTAACCTGGCCATCGTTAGTTATTTTATCGCTGACGAGGATGTTATTAGCTTCACGTTTAGCCCGGATGGCCTGAAATTCGCTGCAACAGCGAATAAAAATGTTGTCCGGGAGAACATTAGGGCAATACAAGCAAACTTGCTTGAATCCGGAGGAAAAAACCGGAAAACGCTTGAAGAACAGGCCTCAGCAGCCTATAACCTACTCGTAGCCGATACCTATCCGCAGTTAAAATCTTATTCAAACTGGGTCATTTTACCAGATCAGTTTTTGGTGCATTTACCCTTTGAAATGTTAATAGATACAGAAGGAAAGTATTTAGTTGAAAAGCACGCGATTACCTATCAGTATTCCGGAAAATTGCTGCAATTGGATCCGAATCCCGTTCGGAGTACTCGTCAGGCCCTGGGATTTGCTCCATTTACTCTGGCCCCCTTTTCCGAAGATACCACTACTTTTAACCAGCTTCCCTATTCAGAATCAGAAATGCAGACGCTGGAGGGAAGGGTCTTCACAGGAAAATCCGCTACCAAAACTGCTTTTTTGAATCATTCTGAGGACGCATCTCTCATTCACCTGGCTACGCATGCCGTAACGGGCCGGGACAGCACTACCAATGCCTATATTGTGTTTTCCCCCTCCGAGACGGATCATCTGCTGCATGATGAGGAGTTGTACCAGTTATCATTATCCAATACTTCATTGGTTTTTTTAAGTGCTTGTGACACGCACACCGGAAGCGTGATGAGAAGCGAGGGACTAATTAGTCTTTCCCGCGGCTTTTCCTATGCAGGATGCGCTAATGTGGTCAGTAGCCTCTGGAAAGCAAATGATAAGGCCACTGCCTATCTCAGTCGTGATTTCTACCATTGGATCGCTAACGGATATGGCTATGCCGAGGCCTTGCATCGAGCAAAAATTAGCCTTATGAAGGATCCCGAAATGGCACAATACCGCCATCCCTATTTTTGGGCCAATTTGGTTTTTATCGGTAACCCAACACAAAAGTCAACTCCCTTTTTCGGGTTTCCTCTATTTTGGTTTCTATTTGCTATTTTGACAGGTTTGGCCATTTGGCACTTGTGGACAAAAAAAGGGAAAACCTGAGCTTTCCCTTTTTAAATTAAGCAATCTTTCAATCAATGTCTATCTCTATTTCAGCATCCATCTCAATCCTATTACTTATCTTTTGATACAGCGATTGATTGTGGTCCCGACTTATTAACATCAACCCGTTGTCATCCAGATCAGCATTTTCCAATTCAAGATCACTGATACCAGAAAACCAACGTGAAGGGACCAATTCAAATAGGATCAAGGGATTATTTATCCTATCTACCACAATTCCGGTGCCATCTGCCTCAATTTCTACTTCAAAATCAATCTCATCTCCATAATATTCGTAGCGAAATGGAACTTCCTCTCCACTATCGTTTGAGTAGGTGCCATTCAATTGTATGGAGGGTTCGTTTCCGAAGTCAATCAAGTCGATTTCCATCTCAATTTCCTCATAAGATCCTTCTGGGATCTGAATAAAGAAATCGGTGTTTGTATCAAACTGATCAAAAGTAACTTTTTTAACTTCATCAAATTCAACCTCATATTCCCACTCGCTTCCTTCTTCATCGCCATCATCATCGTCATCGTCGAAGCTACCGGCAGGATTCAAACCTTCCCGGTTAAAATCACCTTCCAGTTCCATTTCTAATTCCTGAATCTGAATAAACCCATCCACAAAATTCAACCCATGAGCAGAAGTTCGGGATGTAGCTGAAGTCCCGGCATCGTTTTGAAGTTTGAACAACATTCCCATAGTACCGTCTCCGGATCCTGGCACCATCTCCTCATCGGTAGTACAACTTGAAAAGCCAACACCCAACATGAGCAGGGTTGCTGTGGCAGTTAATTTTTGTCTTAGCATCATAAATAATTGTTATTTAGTTTCTCTTATGTCGAAGCCCGGACACGATTTGTAACCAATCAGCGAAAGAAAATTAAAAATTATTCCCAGCGGGATATCGATTTTTTTTTTATGCCTTAACGCATATTTTGTAAATGAATAGCGTACACCTCCGCCCAGGAAAAATTGGAATGGTACTTATGTTGCTCCTCGGACCTCATTTTTTCAACGAGAAGGAGGGCTTGTTCGTATGCTCCTTGCTTTAAATATGCCATGGCCATAAAAAAATCAGCCTCATCCTGGTAATCATCGGTCTGATTCTCCGTATTATCCGAGTCAATTTTCTGCAAATACCGCATCGCTTCCTCAGGGTCATTTAATTCCAACGCAGCCGTACCCAGAAGCAAAAGTTCAAAGGATTCAAACTCCTCCAGCGTCTTTTCCGCGCTTACCTGAAACATCTGCTTAAATTCTCCATTGATATAAAGGGATCCCAATTGATTTTCCTGTAGGCCAGCACCCCTTTCCAGCGCAATCTCATAGGAAATAAAATTGTTTTTATATAACTGCTCTCCATCTGCCTGGAATAACCACAGTACATAGCCCAGCGAACACAGAAATAGCAGGGAGGCCGCAATTTTTATCCAAAATTTCATGGAATGCACCTTGCCTTCCAGTTTCGGTGGAGAAACGGAGGTGAACGATTTGTTCTCAATTCGATGCTGCAAAAAGTCGTGCTGAATCTCGTTTACGGACGACTTGTACCCCTTAAATTTAATAGCCCTGATCGTAAAACGCATCAGGTCCAACCTTTCCCGTATCGCCTGACTTTTCTCCATCTCTTGCTCCAACAACTCTTTTTCACTGAGTTCTAACGTCCCATCCAGGTAATTTAGCAGGAAGCGATCATCGTATTTATTTTCCATATCCCAATGCGTTTTTTACCAAGTCGTTCAGATGTTTATTCCCTTCAATCTGGTTCATCAGTTCCTTCATACATTTCAATTTGGTATTCCGGACGATTTGATCGTTGGAATATCCTTCCTGTGCTGCAATTTCTTTCATCGACAGGTTCTCATAATAAAACAAGTGTAATAACTGCCTGCATTTCATTCCTAACTTTTCGAATAGACTCATCATCAATTGGTATCCTTCCACTTCTTCCAGCGTTTTACTTATGTCCGGTACTTCCCGTTCTTCCTGCATGGAATAGAGCTGATCCCGATTCAGTGTGCTTTTTCGCTTTCTGAGCATCGTTAACCAGATATTACGATTAATACCATATAATACCGAATTGATACTTGACTCTCCCCGAAACCGATTGGTTTCTACTAAATTCAGAAACACCAGCATGGTTTCCTGTATGGTATCTGCCGCATCCGCTTCATTACCACTGTTTTGTAGAATGAAATTTTCCAATACACCATAATATCCTTCGTAAAGTTGGCGTATGGCTTCGTTAATCTGATTGGAGCTGGAAATTGCTTCCAGGATTTCTTTATCAGTCCAAACCGTACTTTTTCCCATACATGACCATTTGTTAGTAGAACCAAAGGTAACCAATGTAACCAGATTTGAGAAAAAAATGGTTTGTAGCCCGTTTCAGGTAAGGTGAAGAAATGAAAAGCTTGAATCTTTCGATCCTTGCCTATTCAAGGCAAGCGTTATTAATCGATACGAAGAAAAAAGAATCGATCAAATTTTCAATCTGAAGACTTTGAAATAATTTTCCTAACTTGATCCAGCTTGGTCAAATCGAACGAATTAATAGCTGCAACAGAAAATTATTTTATTGGGTTATATCTGGAATGAAGAAATATAGAAAGTTATCTGGGGTAAAAGAGATTGCCAGGTTGGCTGATGTTTCCATAGGTACCGTTGACCGTGTCATCCACAACCGAGCGGGTGTGTCGGCCAAAACCAGATCCAAAATAGAGTCGATCATCAAGCAATTAAATTACCAACCCAATATTTTAGCCAGCAGGCTGGCTTCGGGTAAAGTATATCGGCTGGCTGTATTGATCCCCAGAGGGTCAAAAAGGACCGATTTCTGGGATACCCCCCTCAACGGAATCAAACGGGCGGAAGAAGAAATCAAGCAATACGGAATTTCCGTAACCACTTTTTTATTTGATCTGAACGATAAAAGCACCTTTATCGCATCCACCGAAAGAATAAAACAACAAAAACACTTTGATGGGGTCCTGATGGCACCATCATTCGTAAAAGAATCCATCAAGTTCATTCGGTATTGCCAGGAACAATCGATCCCATTTGTCTTTATCGATAGCAATATTGAGGTAAATGGGAGCCTTTCCTACATCGGCCCTCCCCTCTTCGAAAGTGGATTTCTCGGTGCCCGTCTATGCACCTTCGGCATGAAAACCAGCAAAAAAATCCTCTTTATCACCATCTCCAAGGAGAAAAACAGGTATAACTATTCCAAGATTGAAGAAGGGTTTAAAAACTATTTTTTTGAAAATGATGTAGACCACCAGCTTATCAAGCTGACGATCACAGATACGGAAAAAGAATCGGTGTTTCGAAACCTCGAAAAGGCTTTTATCCAACATCCGGATATAGAAGTCATTTTTGTGACCAATTCCAGGGTTTTTTCGGTAGCGCAGTTTCTACAATCAAAAAAATACACTCATATTCATCTCGTTGGCTACGATTTTTCGAAAGAAAACCAAAATTACCTAAAAAAAGGTCTGATAGATTTTCTAATATGCCACAAGCCAGAAGAACAAGGATACAAGGGACTCATGAGTCTTTACCATCACCTTGCCCTTAATTTGCCGGTGGACGAAATGTATTTCATGCCCATCGATATTGTCACTAAGGAAAACCAGGATTTTTACCGCTGAATTAATCGGGTATCAAACTAGCTTCTAACCGGGGAACTCCCACTTGACCGGCAAGTCGAATGCACTCGTGCAGGATATCAACTTCGATGTTTGAGGCCCAGGTACTGGGCAAGCCATATACCATTTGGGAAGAAGCACCCTCATAGCCTCCTTCTCTAAGGATGGTAGCGGTGGGGATATAAGCCATCACATCATTGGAATACCCCATTACAAATAGCTGTTGTCCAAAAATCTTTTTCAGCTCAACAGCGTATCCTACGACGGTTTCGCCTCCTAATGTCATTATGGGCTGATCTCCCAACTTCCATACCTGAACAGGAAAAGGATATGATTTCATCGTTTCCAAACCCTTACTTCTCTCTTCTTTCATGCGGGTCGCCCATCGTTTCTGATAACCCGAAGCGGTGGAAATAAAGGTAGTAAGCGTCTCCATACTAGGGGGAGCTGTTAACGCCAAATCAATTTCGGAATACGCCGTTTGGATTCGTGGCACTAAGGGTCGCATGGTTTCACTCAACACCCGTTCTACGGCGGCAGCCAGACTTTTCCCGTATTGTTGCGCAAGAAAAACCGTTCTTCGCGGGAGGGGATTTTGGTCAGCCCCTGCGCCCTGAAAAAAGAGGGCCACTGCTCCCGGATAATTTTTCTCCAGTTCAAGCTGGGCAAAACCCGGATAATCCCCTGAAATCTCATAGTCCCCCAACACCGTTGGATGACAGGCATAGCCAAACGCAATGGCCAAAATCTCACCCGCCGCGTTGGCTACCTTGATTACCGGTACGGCGTAATCGTTTGGCCCTTGCAATTCGGTTTGCCGCAGCAGGCTGTTCTCTGCATTATTTCTGCGATTTACCTGAAACCGGGTAACACCGTTTTCCACGAACAAATGGGCCGGTTGAAGCGAAGCCAAGGCTTCTGCCACCAATTGGAACATGTCAGCGACCAGGTCATCTGAGTAGCGGCTCACCCGCTCCTTCTGTTCCGGGTCCATGGGATAGATATCAGAGAGGGAATTTTCGAGTACCGGACCGGAGTGGGTATGGGAACTATTGATGATGATCTGCGACTTTTCAAGTCCATGCCTTTCTTTCAATCCGGATCGGATTTGGTCGGATAGGCCTTTTGGCATGGCCAGAAGGTCCGCCGTAATCAGAACGACTTGCTCTCCGGAAAGGTCTTCCAGGGCGAGGGCTTTAATCCAAATGGGGTGTCGCACGCTTTCGGATGGATGGTCCCTTCCGCCGTACCCGGCCAGCCATATTGGGTCTTCCGGTGTGATTTCAATCTTGGATACCCCTGCTTTCCATTGCATGGAATCCTGCTGCAGGGCTATCCCGGCGTACCCGGTAGTAAAACGGAGTAGTAGCGAGATGATAATTGTGAATATAGGAAGAATGGATTTTTTCATGGTCTCAATTTTTAACTGTTTATTTTTTTCGTTCAATCGGTGTCGAAACCGGTTCGAATCGACTTCCCTTTCTTTTTGCTTACCCAGCAACGTCAACCAATCGTGGCAAACAGGGCAAATAGCGCATTTTATGTGGAAAACAGACCGCAACGATCCTCTTACTCTAAAACCCACTTTTCACGGTGTAAAATAAACCGGATGGGGGTCGTTCTCTATCGGGTTATGGTTCGATGAGGATGTATTACCGAGTCGGTATTCCGGTCTCTTCTGCCAGTTTCAATGCCTCGCCCAATATACGTTCTTCGATATTGATCGCCCAGGGACTCGTAAAGATGGGCGAGCGAGTCCCTTCATAACCTCCTTCCTGCAACACGGTCTTGGTAGGAATATAGGCCATGACATCGTTGGAATACCCCATCACAAAGATATCCGGGCCGAATAGCTGTTTCAATGCGATGGCATAGCCGATCAATAATTCCCCGCCAAAGGAGAAAATGGCCTGGTCCCCCAATCTCCAAACCTGAACGGGATACGGATAGGAAGTGATCAGCGATTCTCCTTTGTCCAGTTTGGCGATTAACACCCTGGCGTTTTGCTTCAGGTAGTCCGGATACCCGGAGTCCTCTCCCGTAATTTCCACTAGCTCCTCCCGGCTCGGCGAAGGCTTGGCAAAGGTCAGGTCAATTTCGGTGTAGGCAGTGGCTAATTCACTGTCCAACGGCCTCATTTCTTCGTGTAGCACCCGTTCTACCGCAGCGGCCAATTCTTTTCCGTATTGCCGGGCCAGGGGAACCGTGCGTCGTGGTAAGGGATTCTGGTCCGCACCTGCGCCCTGGAAGAACAGTGCGGTGGTTCCGGGATAGTGCTTTTCCAGTTCCAACTGAGCAAAGCCTGCATAATCGCCGGAAATGAAATGGTCGGAAAGCACCGTCGGGTGGCAGGCATAGCCAAAAACCAGGGCAATCATGTCCCCCTGCTCCTCAGTTATTTTCAATACCGGTACGGCATAGTCATTTGGACCATTCAACGCCTCCTGCTGCACCAAACTGGCTTCTTTGTTATTTCTCCGATTTACTTGAAAACGCGTCACGCCGTTTTCAGCGTACAGCTGAACCGGTTTCAGGGATTTCATCGTACTGCCGACCAAATCGACAATTTTATCCTCCAGCCCTTCCGCATACCTTTTGATTTTATCCAATTGTACCCCGTCGAGTTGGAATTGATACCTTGCGTAATCGGTTTCAGGTCCGGTATGGGTATGGGAGCTATTCAAAATCACCTGTTCCCTGGATAACCCATATTGATCCATCAGCCGATCGCGTATCCGTTGGGACAGTTCCTGTCGAATACCCACCAGATCGGTGGTGACCAGTACGGCCAGATTTCCGGAGCGATCTTCCAATACCAAGGCCTTGGCCCAAATCGCATGCCGTACTCCTTCCGAGGGGTGGTCCCGCGCAGCATAACCCGCCATCCACATGGATTCCTGCGGAGTAATGGCTACAGTCGACACGGCCGCTTTCCAGCC
>JAWLFL010000357.1:0-3269 GCA_041685605.1 Cyclobacterium sp.
CCAAATGGTACAAAAAAGTACGGGAACGGAACTAATTCCACTTTCCCGCTGTCTTATAAAAAATATGAAAACCATTCTTTCTTCAAAAATCCATCAAGTGGTACTACTGGGTCTTCTGGCGGCCTGCCAGAGCCCATCCACCTCAGATAAACTCCCAATCCTTGGAAACCGCCATGCGGAGGAACTAACGATAAACGGCCGTACCCAGACAGATACCGTTTATCATACCATTGCTGATTTTGCTTTTCAGAATCAGGAAGGGGATACGGTTTCAAATGCCGATGTGGCAGGAAAAGTATACGTCGCCGATTTCTTTTTTACGAGTTGCCCTACTATTTGCCCCATTATGAAAAAAGAAATGCTTCGGGTTTACGAGGCATTTAAAGAGGAACCTGATTTTAAAATCCTTAGTCATACCATAGATCCGGAGTACGATACGGTGGCCTTACTCAAAGACTATGCCGCCAGACTGGGAGTAGAAAATGCCGATACCTGGAATTTTCTCACCGGAGATCAGGAAAAGATTTTTGAAATAGGACAAACTTCCTATTTAACCACGGCCATGTCGGACAAAAACGAACCCGGCGGTTATCTGCACAGTGGTGCTTTCGTCCTCATTGATCAGCAGGGAAGAATCCGCGGGGTGTATGATGGCACCAAAGCCACACAAGTTGATCGTCTGATAAGAGACATCCCCAAGCTTCTTGCCCTTCCGGATGAAAGCAATTGAGCTATTAACCCTTCCTATCCTCCTGGTTTTCCTTGCCTGCAGTGCTTCTACAGAGGAAAAATTTCCTGGAATCCAGCAAATACAGGATCTAAAAACCAAACAATATGCCATTCAGGGGCAACAACTCTACTTAAACTATTGCAGCAATTGCCACCAGGAAGATGGAAGCGGGTTAAAACGCCTCATTCCTCCCCTACGTGAATCCGATTATATGCTGACCGATGTAGCCCGCACCATTCGTATTATCCACCATGGGGCGAAAGGTGAAATGACAGTAAACGGACTGGTGTACAACCAGCCCATGCCCGGAAATCCCCAATTGACCCCCTTGGAAATTGCTCAAATTAGCACCTACATTTATAATATCTGGGGCCATCAGAAAGGAATCATTTCATCCAATCAGGTGAAGGAGGCATTAGCGGACCAATCAGATTTGGACGTTCAATAAAGAATCGGAAACCGATAGTGCCGATTTAATGTCGTCTCTTACCTTTTCTACCTTTCTTAATTGCTCTTCCAGATAGGACTTCGTTTCTTCTTCAGTCATATCCTCGTAGTCACTCTCAAACTGACGCATCCAGACGAACATGCCTTCATATGCTACTTCGCAGGATTGGGCGGCAGCTTCCAGGGATTGTACATGGTTTTCGGAGGCAGAAGACGCCTGCTCCAGGGAATCGCCTTTTTCCCTGAGTTTGTTTTGAAGACTTTTTAGCCTACCTATTTCAGGCATTACCTCGTCGTGGACTGAAATCACGCGGTCTTTTAACGCTTGATTTTCATTTTTTCCGCCACTACAAGAAAATAGTAGTATAAAAAACACCACCATTAAAGGAAAAGGTTTTAATTTCATGTCCTATTGTTTCTGGAATTTTAGGGAGTTTATTATCTTTCAGGTAAACTTTATAAAAAACCTTTATAAAGAAATGAAAGTTACCCATTTTTTACTAGTAATAAAAAATTATATTTTAAAAAGATAATAAAAATGAATATGAAACCATTTTGTTTTGCCGGGGATAAAATCATCGAAAGTAATCAGGCCAGCGTGCATCCGCTGGATATAGGATTGATTCGGGGTTATGCCATATTTGATTTCTTTCGTACAGTGGGCAGGCATCCCCTTTTTCTGGAGGAATACCTCAAACGTTTCACGGATTCGGCCGCTAAGGCAGGGCTTCCCCTGGATTACAGCATGCAGGAATTAAAGGAAATCATCTACGCACTAATAGAGAAAAACGAACATGAGGACGGAGGAGTCCGTATGATTCTTACCGGAGGCCTCTCGGATAATCACTTTTTGCCGGCGCGGGGTCAAGTGTTTATTTTTTGCGAAGCACTACACTTGCCCGGCGAAAAAAAATACCAAAAAGGGGTTAAACTGCTTAGCACTAGTTACGTGCGCCCGCTGCCTGCTATCAAAACAACCAATTACACCCTTCCCTGCTACCTTAGCCTGGACTGGAAAGCACAAGGAGCGGAGGATGTGGTTTATCATTACGAAGGAAGGGTTTCGGAAAGCTCCCGGAGTAATATTTTCATGGTCAAACATGGACTCCTCTATACTCCCCAACGGGATATACTGTGGGGAATCACACGGGATAAGGTAATTCGATTGGCAAAAGATGTCAGCTTTACCGATTTCAGCTTGGAAGACCTCATGGTGGCAGATGAGGTGTTTATCAGTTCTACTACCAAAAGAATTTTACCGGTGACTCAAATCGATCAGGTCCGAATAGGTGACGGCATGCCCGGACCACTCACTAGAAATTTGATGCAATCTTTTTTAGCCCTGGAAATCGAAACCTCAACATCATCAGCTTCAGGGTGATAGAAGGTTTTCAGGGAGAAATTAACTGAGCATCTGTCAGAATGTACATTAATTTTTCCGGATCCTTGGCGTTCAGTACCAGGGTTCCTTTCACTTGGACCTTTTTAGAAGTATACTTAATGGGGTCTTCGAGCATTACTTCCATCACCGTTTCAGGGCCTCCTGAGCCACAAAAAAAGCATTCTGCCAACGGGAGAGAAGAAAGAATGATATGCTCTGGTTTGAACATCCCTTCGAAAGGAATGATGTATCCATCTGCAGTAACTTCTTTTCCTTCCAGCCCCCTGACTTTTTCATCGAAAACGGGCAGGTAAAGTTCGCCAAATTCATCCTCTCCAATCTCATAAGTTACCTTGGACAGGTCTTTCCACACGCTGTTTTGTTGTGCCAGTGCGGAAAAAGAAAAAAACGTCATTAAGATAATAAGGTATTTCATAGGTAGTTCAATGTTTACTTGGTTAACTGCGTGGCAATATCGGTTCGATAGGCATTCCATGCTGGTATCAGTGAGGCCATCACCCCTACCACCAGGGCGTACACAAGTATCCACCACTCCCTGCTAAGAAACACGGAAGCGGTAAGTCCGGACATTACCCCTTGTTCATTAAGCATAACCAAAACGAACAGAAAAAAGTGTCCGATCAGTATGCCGAATAAGGCCCCCAAAAAAGTAAGCATCAAGCCCTCCAGAATTATCAGGAAAAACAGTTG
>JAWLFL010000358.1:0-3253 GCA_041685605.1 Cyclobacterium sp.
TTTGGTCAGCGTCTGACTATCGATGCCTATCCCATCGTCTTGAATGGAGATTTCCCAATAGGAATCATCCACCTTTTTACTACTGATAGAAATATTGCCGCCCCGATTGGTGAATTTTAGCGCATTATTGATCAGGTTTCTCAAAATCAGATTGCATTGCTCACGGTCTACCAGGCAGTCCGTGTGGGCTTGGAGATTATCGGTGATGCTGATGTCTTTCGCCTCCGCTACCGGTTTGTAAAGACTCATTATTTCCTTTAGAATTTTATTGATGGATACCTTCTCCGTGTCGGTAACGATGCCTTTCATTTGTCCTTTGGCCCAGTGGAGAAGGTTAATTAAGGTGAAGTGGACCTGTTCTACTTCGTTTCTCAATTGCGCAGACACCAAAAGAAACTCCTCCTGGGTTAGTTTTTCGTCTACTACGTATTGCATGAGCCCTTTCAGGCTGTTGATCGGGCTTTTCAAATCATGGCCAACGATGCTAAATAATTTGTCCTTCGTCTGGTTTACCTCGAACATTTGGTTGGCTACTTTCTCGATCTCATTTTTTTGCTGTAGGATCTTTTTATTCAGCTTTTCCAACTCATTTCTTTGCTTCGTGACGATTTCCCTGGCTTTTATTTGAGATTTGATTGATCGCAGTGCTATAAAAAAAGCAACTAACAGAATTACCAGAATGATGGTCACCCCAGTACGCAGTCGTTGCTCCATTCTGGCTTCATTTTGAAGCTTCGTTTCGCGCTGCGCCTGGAGAAATTCGGCTTCTTTTTTTGCCAGCGCATATTCAGTTGTTAGCTTTTGAATTTCTACCTTTGTGCCTTCATTCAAAATACTATCCTGATAAGCTTTGTGCAATTTAAAATGATATAAGGCTTTAGAATGATTGTTTTCTCCTTCGTATAGTTCACTTAGCAACAAATGAGCTTTCTGTGCCTCACCTTTTAAATGGCTTTCAAGTGCCACTTCAAGACCTTCCTCAACGGTTTTTTTGGCCGAGGTTAGGTTTCCCAATTTCATTTGAGTTTCGCCGATTCCTAATAGATCGTATGAAATGCCTACTTTGTCATTTCTTTCTTTATCCAGCTCCAGGGCGTTTTCAAAATGAAAAAGTGCCTCCTCAAATTTCTCCTGCTTCAGGTAAATATCCCCGATGTTAAAGTGACATACGGAAATCAATTGCCGATTGTCAATATCCTCCCCGATTTTCAGGGAAGCCTTGTAGTTTTGAAGCGATTTTTCCAGTGCTCCATTTTCTTTGTATACGTCCCCAATATTGGCCATCGAATAGGCTATTCCGGGTACATTCCGGATTTGTTTGCGGATTTCCAACGCCCTATTGTGGTAACTCAAGGCCTTCTCAAAATCCCCTAAATCGAAAAAAACCAACCCAAGGTTGCTGAGCGTCTTGCTTTGCTCGTTTTCGGATAAATGTTGCTCTTTTATTTCCAGTGCCCGCAGATAGGCCGTAACTGACTCCTCCAAAAGCCCCCGTTCGTAGTAGTTTAGGCCAATACTATTGTATATATTGGCCATGCCCTGCCAATACTGGATTTTTTCGGATAATTGCAGGCCTTCCTCAAAAAAGCCCATGGCCTGATCGTACTCACCACGAAGGTTATGGTAAGCACCGATGTTACGATAAGCATCTATGATACCCGCGGTGTATTCTGCCTTTTCGCTGGCTTCCAGGCTTTTCATTCCCAAAAGGAAAGTGCTGTCAGGATTTAAATTATAGTATAATTCTGCCAACTGATTGATAAAATCAATATAGGGTTTGTCAGGTGTAAAATTTTCTTTGTTTTCTATCGAATCGATTTTGGTTTTGATGGCATCAATCGCTTCTCTTTGACCGAAAGAAAAATGCGACCACAAAACGGCTACAGTGGTTGCGGTCAGAAAAAATAGTTTAAAATTTAAAATCACTTTCAAGATTTACGGTATTTGACTTTTCAGATCAATGTTTCAATAGGTCGCAAAAATGATGCAAACATGGGAACTCGATTTCATTAAAGATCACCACTCCCATAATTGGTTAATTTCCTTTTATCTAACTAGGTAATAATATACTAAATTTAACGATGGTTAGAAATGTTCTTATATTTTTAATTCAAATAACCTATCCGATATTTTGTCTTCCGGGTCTTGAATAGGGCTCAATTTATTCATTTTGATTCAATTATTATTCAATTCGAAATATTTGACAAAAGAAATATATGATTGGTGACTTAATGGTATAATAACGCCGAGGAAACAGGATTTAGCCCTGGTGATAAGCGGAAAATGACAGTTGGAAATTTCAAATTTTCATCCCTGATTTTTTCGGATCAGTCGTCCAAAATCCAGGTGTTGCGGATGACCCGTGTCAATACTCGAGTTGCGCCGTTCTTTTTTCCGGCTGGCATTTTTAGAATCTTATTTTTCTTGCGGACATTTATTTTTAGTTTTACTCCTTTAACGATGAACATACCCGTCCTATGAAAAATATAGATCCAAGTAGTACCCAGGCATGGAAAGCACTTAAGGAGGCTTCGCTAACAACTCTTGAAATAAAAAAATTATTTCAAGAGGATGCAAAGCGGTTTGAGAAGTACCAGGTAAGGTTTAAAGATATCTTGTTGGATTATTCCAAAAACCGTATGGATGATGCCATCAGGCAATCTTTACTGGATCTGGCGAGGCAGACCGATCTGAAAACCGCTATTGAGTCCATGTTTGCCGGGAAATTGATCAATGGCACGGAAAATAGGGCGGTACTCCATACGGCACTCCGAAACCGGTCCGACACTCCGGTTTACGTGGACGGAAAAAATGTCATGCCGGAAATCAACCGGGTATTGGAAAAGATGAGGGTGTTTTCTGAAAAAGTTTCCAAAGGGGTATGGAAAGGCTACACCGGAAAACCCATCGATTCCCTGGTAAATATCGGCATCGGAGGCAGTGATCTGGGACCGGTGATGGTTACGGAAGCATTGAAGCCTTACCAGTACCCTCATATTAAAACCTATTTTGTATCCAACGTGGATGGTTCTCATATTACGGAAGTGCTGAAACAGGTTAACCCTGAGACAACCTTGTTTTTTATAGCCTCAAAGACCTTCACCACTCAGGAAACCATGACCAATGCCCATACAGCCCGGGATTGGTTTCTGGAAAACGCCCACCATAAAGATGAAGTAGCCAAACATTTTGTTGCCCTTTCCACGAATGGAAATGCGGTTCGGGAGTTTGGAATTGATTTGAACAATATGTT
>JAWLFL010000104.1:0-13503 GCA_041685605.1 Cyclobacterium sp.
TTCTACGCAAACGGTAGATTGGGAACGTTACATTTCCAATACCACAGACAGGGAATTTGATCCGCTTCGGTTTTTCCGATGGAGGAATTACCTGGATTATGGTACCGGCATGTCGGGGGATTTGTTCGTTCACTTGTTTACCAGCTTGCATTTTATCACCAATTCCCTTGGGCCTAATAAAGTTTCCGCCATGGGCGGTTTAAGATACTGGGAAGACGGAAGAGAGGTTCCGGATGTTTTGTTGGGGATGTTTCAATATCCCGACAGCAAGGAGCATCCGGGGTTCAATTTATCCCTGCGATGTAATTTTGTAGATGGTACCAGTGGATCCACCTACTTGAAAATTGTGGGGAGCAAAGGATCTATGGATGTGAAGTGGGACGAAGTAGTGGTCAAAACCAACCAGCAGGCATCCAGCGACGATCCTTTTTTAGAAGCACAGGCACAAATGAGTGGCAAGGCTGCTGATCGCAAACGTATACTGCCTCCTAATGAAATGGTTTATAAAGTGGAACCTGGATATAAAGGAGCCCATTACGACCACTTTGGAAATTTTTTCGCCGCCATTCGTGAAAATGGAACGGTGACAGAAGATCCCGTTTTTGCATTTAGAGCGGCTGCACCGGCCCTTTTATGTAATGACAGCTACTTTCAGGATGAATTTATTGCTTGGGATCCGGTGGAAATGAAGTTGGTGTAACGAAATAGCTTTTACCTAAAAACAAAAATAGAAGAATGATGAACACACTTGCAAAAAAATCCGGTCTGTTTCTGGCCATGGTAATGGGGCTGTTTTTGACCTCATACGGTCAAAAAGCACTTTTCAATGGAGAAGACCTTACTGGATGGACGGTCTATGGCACCGAAAAATGGTACGTTGAAGACGGGATTTTAGTGTCCGAAAGTGGACCCGATGCCGAATACGGGTACCTGGGAACGAAGGAAAATTACGATGATTTCGAACTGACGGCACAGTTTAAACAAGATCAGGATGGAAATAGCGGTATTTTTTTCCGGTCCACCTTCGAAGGAACCAAGGTATCCGGCTGGCAGGTAGAGGTCGCCCCTCCAGGCAATGATACGGGTGGTATATACGAGTCGTATGGAAGAGGTTGGCTTGTCAAACCAGATCCGGAATTAGACAGGCATCTGAAATTCGGGGAGTGGAACGATATTAAAATAAGGGTAAAAGGAGACCGGGTGAGAACCTGGCTGAATGGAAAGAAAATGGTGGATTACACCGATGAGAAAATCGGACAGGGTGAGGGACAGATAGCCCTGCAAATCCACAGTGGAGGAGGCTTGAAGATTTCCTGGAAGGATATAAAAGTGAAGGAACTTTAGATCCCATACCGGTTGCGGTTTCGAAAGCTAACCGCAAAAATAAAAGAAAAAGGCCCCTATAAAGGGGGCTTTTTTGGTATCAGGACTATTGTTTGACGAAAGGAAGGAACCTTTGGGGCATTTTTCGTAATTTGCACCCTGTTAAAAGATACAATATGTCTAAATTTGATTCCATAAGACCTTTTTATGATAGTGAAGTCAATAATGCGTTGAAGGAAGTCGCCGATCATCCCATGATGAAGGCGATGATGAATTTTACTTTTCCGGATAAAGAAGAAAGGGAATGGACCGAGCAACTTTTAAAAACACATTCCATCAGGGATTTTCAAATCAACTTTATTTATCATTCTGTTCGAAAAGTTCTGGACCTCACTTCTGATGGTCTTACCACTTCGGGCTTCGAAAAGCTTGAGCCGAACACGGCTTATTTGTTTATCTCCAATCATCGGGATATTATTCTCGACACTTCCCTTTTAAACGCCACCTTGTACGAGCATGGCTTGTTGATGACCACCTCAGCGATCGGCGATAATTTGGTAAAAAAACCTTTTCTAAAGTCACTTTCGCGACTCACCCGTAACTTTATTGTCTATAGGGGGCTGAGTAGCAAAGCGATGCTGGAGTTTTCCAGATTAAACTCAGAATACATTCGAGAGGCTATCTTTTCCCAAAACCGATCTGTATGGATTGCCCAACGAGAAGGAAGAACGAAGGACGGGCTTGACCTCACGCAGAAAGGGATCCTAAAAATGCTATCCAAAGGATGTGAAAACTTTTCGTTGAAAGATTATTTTCTGAAACTTAAAATTGTACCGGTATCCATTTCTTATGAAAATGATCCGACCGATGTCTTGAAAATGCCCGAACTTTTGGCTAAAGCAAGGGAAGAAGCCTACGTTAAGCAGAAAAATGAAGATTTCAGAACCCTTATGAGTGGGATTATGGGACAAAAGAAACGGATTCATATATCCGTTGGAAAAGTTCTGGATGAAGAAATAAATGCTATTTTTGAAAAAGAAAGCAGCGTCAATAAACAACTTCAATTATTGGTAGAGGAACTGGACAAGGTCATCGTTCGAAATTACCGGCTATGGCCCACAAATTACATTGCTCTTGACTTGTTGAATCAATCGGACGAACACCGGCACCAGTACAGTGCTGAAGAAAAAGAAGAGTTTCAGAAAAGAATTCAACGAGGGGTAGAAATGGATAACCCAATGGCCGTAAAGAATTTCCTTTCCATGTATGCCAATCCCGCAATTCATAAAGAAAATTTGCAGCAGTTGGCTCCCAAATAAGAAACCCAACACAATAGAATAGTAATCAACGAATTTCCACCACTAACTATTCGTAATCCCTTGAAAGAAAAGCGTGTAAAAATAGGTTTGGTGCAGCTGAGCTGCAGTGCCGATATCGATCAAAACCTGGAAAAAACCAAGCTGGCTATTCGAAAAGCGGCCAGTGAAGGGGCACAGGTCGTCTGTTTACAGGAACTTTTCCGATCCCTGTACTTCTGTGACTTAGAGGAATATAAGAATTTCGCGCTGGCAGAAAAGGTTCCCGGGCCCTCTACGGAAACCTTTTCCGAGTTGGCCCGGGAACTGGAACTGGTGTTGGTAGTATCCCTTTTCGAAAAACGAGCAGAAGGCATCTACCACAACACCACTGCTGTAATAGACGCAGATGGAAGGTACCTTGGTAAATACCGGAAAATGCATATTCCGGATGATCCGGGCTTTTACGAAAAATTTTATTTCACGCCTGGAGATTTGGGGTATAAAGTTTTTTCCACCAGGTTTGGGAAATTGGGCGTGTTGATTTGCTGGGACCAATGGTATCCGGAAGCGGCACGGATCACCAGCCTGATGGGGGCTGAAATTTTATTTTATCCCACCGCTATCGGCTGGCATGAATCCCAGGATGCTGACACCAACGAGGAACAATACCAGGCCTGGCAAACCATTCAGAAATCACACGCTGTGGCAAACGGGGTTCCCGTAGTGGCCGTAAACAGAACCGGAATCGAGGGAGAGGTTCAATTTTGGGGAGGCTCTTTCGTAACCAATGCTTTTGGAAAAGTGGTCTACCAGGCACCCCATTTGGAGGAACAGGTGGAGGTAGTGGAAGTAAGCCTGACCCAATCGGATCGGTACCGAACGCACTGGCCGTTCCTCAGGGACAGGCGCATCGATAGTTATGATCCCATTCTCAAGCGCTTTCTGGATGAAGATTGATCCGAAATACTTTTTTAAGAACCTCTCCGATAAAGATCCGCTTCGGCCTGCCGATCTGGGATACTTCTTCCCTGCGGAGTTTCACCCCCACCAGGCTACCTGGCTTAGTTGGCCCCACAAAGAAGCTTCCTGGCCAGGAAAAATCCAACTTATTTATCCAGCCTACGCACAATTTGTGGCCTATCTGGCCAAAAGCGAACGGGTAAACATTCTGGTCGCGGATCAAAACATGCAGCACTTTGCGGAAGGCCATCTTGACCAGGCTGGGGTGCCAATGGATCGGATTCAGTTTCATCATTTCCCCACGAACGATGCCTGGTGTCGTGACCACGGCCCGGCTTTTCTGATTCCCTCCCAGCCAGGTATGAGCAAGGCCGTCGTGGACTGGGGATATAACGCCTGGGGAGATAAGTATCCCCCATACGACCTGGACAATTTAATTCCCGAAAAAGTGGCGCTTCACTTAGGGCTTCCCTGTTTTCGGCCCGGTATTATCATGGAAGGTGGTTCGGTTGATTTTAATGGCAAGGGGTCGGTTATTACCACAGAAGCCTGCTTGCTAAATCCCAACCGTAACCCACATTTGAGCAAGGAAGAAATAGAAACCTACCTGAAAGATTATTACGGATTGAGCCAGATTTTCTGGTTAAAAGATGGCATTGTTGGCGACGATACGGATGGGCATGTAGACGATATTACGCGCTTTGTTAGTGAAAATAAGGTACTAACGGTCGTCGAGTCCAATAAAAAGGACGAAAATTATGCCTTATTGCAAGAGAATCTGAAGCTGTTGGAATTTTTCCGGTTGTTGGATGGGCGTTCATTGGAGATTGTAGAATTACCAATGCCTTCGCCAGTAATCTATGAAGGAGTTCGCTTACCTGCCAGTTATGCCAATTTTTATATTGCCAATAAACATGTGATTGTACCCACCTACCGCGATGCCCATGACAGCCATGCCCTGGAAATCATTCAGTCCTGTTTTCCGGAGCGGGAGGTGGTAGGAGTGGATTCCTGGGATTTGATTTGGGGCTTGGGATCCTTTCATTGCCTCAGCCAGCAGGAGCCGGCGTATTTGTGATCCGGGTTAAGAAAACGGAATCCCTTTTAGCTGGGAAGGGTAATATATTTCGCCCTTTCCTTGGGTTGCGGAAGTCAATGTTTCTCATTTTGATATTCCGCACTTTCAGTGCTTGGATTTCCGTTGATTTTAGTATCTACGCGCTTTTCTCGAAGTCGGTTGGTGGTCCACTTGGATCATAGATGAACTATGTGATAAAGCCCTGTACCACACGGCAGGGTCGCAGGAAAGGGGAATAATCCCTACCTTCCTACCCGATTTAGTTATCCTGCCTTAATTCCGCTACCTAACCCTATTTTCAACCATTAAGGATAGGATAAAACCTGACAGGTTTTATCTACTCAACGTTTGTTGTTAGTTGAAATTCGATAAAAACCTGACAGGTTTGCGGATATTAGTTATCCTGTATTTCCAACCCTGCCCGTTTGATTAAAGCATCGGTTTTGGGACCTCTTCCCCGGAATCTTTTGTAAAGTATTTCCGGGTGCTCTTTTCCTCCCATCGCCAGGATATTATCCCGGAAGGAGTGGGCCGTTTCGTGATCGAAAATGCCCTTTTCGAGAAACAGTTCAAAGGCATCCGCATCCAGGACTTCCGCCCATTTGTAGCTGTAATACCCAGCCGCGTATCCGCCTTGAAAAATATGCGAAAAGGAGGCACTCATCAGGGTTCCTTCGACGGGTTCCAGAAGCTCGGCCGGCTTGGTGACCTCCCTTTCAAAGCTTGCAATGCCCCCGATTTGGGAAGGATCGGTCGAATAATAGGCCATATCGAGTAATCCAAGACTGATTTGCCGTACGGTTTGATATCCCTGATGGAAATTGGCCGCTTTTTTTATCCGCTCTATCAGTTGTTGGGAGATGGGTTCCCCTGTTTGATAATGCCTGGCAAACAGATCCAGGCAGTCTTTTTCGTAGCACCAGTTTTCGAATATCTGCGAGGGAAGCTCCACAAAATCCCAATAAACGTTCGTTCCGGATAGGGATTCAAAGTTGCCATCTGCCAACATACCATGTAGGGCGTGGCCAAATTCATGAAAGAGGGTGGTTACCTCATTGAAGGTAAGTAAGGAAGGTTTGGTTTTGGTAGGTTTCGTAAAATTGCAAACGATGGACACATGGGGTCGTTGCTCTTGGTTATCTTTTCGCTTTTGACCACGATAGATGGTCATCCAGGCACCGTTTCTTTTGCCTGCCCGAGGGAAAAAATCAGCATAAAACACCGCCAAATGGGCTCCTTTTTCATCTTTCACCTCATAAGCCTTCACATCTTTATGATATACCGGGATGTGGGTGTTTTCCTCAAAGGTAATCCCGAATAATTTCTGAGCCGTCTGGAAAACACCCTGAATGGCACGGTTTAATTCAAAGTAGGGCTTCAGCAACTCGTCATCTACATCAAATTTCTTCATTTTTAATTTTTCGGCATAGTAGCCGACATCCCATTTTTCAAGCTTTTCCAAGCCATCTCTTTCCCTGGCAAAACCCTCCAGTTCTTTCACTTCTGCAACGGCTTTGGGATGGGCTTTTGTAAGTAGTTCATCCAAAAATGCCATGACCTTTTTCTCGTCTTTGGCCATTCGTTCTTCCAGGACGAAGGCGGCAAAATTGGGGTACTTTAAAAGGTTGGCCCGCTCGTCTTTTAGCTGGACGATCTCCTTAATGATAGGCCGGTTGTCCAGGTCATCCCCTTTTGAAGCCTTGGTATTATAGGCCATAAACAGTTCTTTTCTCAGCTCCCGGCTGGCAGCATAGGTCATAAATGGAATGTAGCTGGGGTAGGCAAGTGTAAATACCCATTTCCCAGCTTTTCCTTTTTCCTCTGCTGTTTGAGAGGCGGCTTCAATTACCCCTTCTGGTAGTCCTTTCAGGTTTTCTTCCTTGCTGATGACCAATTCGTAGGAATTGGTTTCCTTCAACACATTTTCCCCAAATTGCAGCCCCAGCCTGGAAAGTTTCTGGTCGATTTCCCGCAATCTCTTTTTGCCATTGGCATTCAATAGCGCGCCATTCCGGATGAAGGATTTATAGGTTTTCTCCAGCAGGGTATTTTCTTCTGTGGTTAAATCCAATGCCTCCTTCTGTGAATAGACCTGTTGGATACGGTCAAACAGATCCTCGTCCAACAGGACATCGTTGCTGTGGGCAGATAGCAGGGGGGAAATTTCTCTGGCCAGTTTTTGAATCTCATCAGTGGTTTCCGCTGCATTCAGGTTAAAGAAAATGGACGCTACCCTCGATAATTTTTCCCCTGAATTTTCCAGTTGGACGATGGTATTAACGAAATTTGGTTTGGACGCTTCTTTTATCTGGGAGATTTCTTCCTTGGCCTGCTTGATGGCCTCTTTTATGGCAGGAAGGAAATGTTCATCGTTGATCAACTGAAAGGGAGCGGTTTCAAAAGGGGTATTGAATTTTTCCAGTAATGGATTCATATCGTATATTTAAATTGAAATGCAAAATTAACAAAATAATGGAGACAAGTAAGGGATTGCCAGAACCTAAAGCCGGAAATTACAAGCCGTTCTATAAGGGCTATGTCGCCCGGGTGTTGGGAATGGACCTGAGGAAAATTTCGGTAGAACAGGAAAATTTCATTTCAACTGTTTTCAAGGATTTGTCCCCTGCAGCAGCGTCCGCACGTTACCAACCGGGAAAGTGGTCCTTCAATCAGCTTTTGGGCCATATACTGGACACCGAAAAAATAATGCACTTCCGGGCCTTGTGCATCAGCAGGGGCGAAAAAGCTTCCTTACCTGGATTCGATCAGGACCAATATGTGCATTCAGCCGAATTTGATTCCCGATCTCCCCAAAAATTACTGGCGGCCTTTCTGCTTCACCGGGAATTATTATGGGAATTTATAGAGGAGATATCACCTGAAAAATGGCACCTGGAGGGACGGGTAGATAACCATCCCATGTCTGTTTCTGCGCTGGTTTACATCATTTTTGGACACGTGGAGCACCACTTAGTGCTTCTGAGAAGCCATTACTTGCCTTTGCTTTCGCCCGGTGCTTCTTTGTGATTTTTATTACTGTTTCCAAACGGTACAAGAAGTACTTTTGTTATCAAATAAAACAGATAGAATTATGGCCAGTGGAAAAAGTTTCTCAGAAATCATCAATAGCGAACAACCCGTCCTGGTGGATTTTTACGCCACCTGGTGCGGTCCCTGTCAGATGATGCAGCCCATCCTTCAGGAAACAGCAGCCAAAGTAGGGGCGAAAGCAAAAATTATCAAAATCGATGTGGACAAAAACCCGCTAGCTGCCAGTAAATTTCAAGTACGAGGCGTCCCAACGCTGATCTTATTTCAAAATGGGAAACCAGTATGGCGGCAGTCCGGAGTAGTTCCCGCGCATCAATTGATTCAGGTTATCGATCGGCAATTGGCTGAAACTGCCTGAGCAGGTTATTATCGTCCTACCTCCTTTTGAAAGACCAGGTGATGGAAAAGGAGGCTGGGCTTTCTCCGTTAGGAAGCTGACTGCTTACGACTACGGTGACGTTAGCGGTATCTCCTTTTTGTCTTAATCCGGCAAGGGTCTCCCGGATTTTGTTCCCATCCAGGCAGGTCATGGTGACCGTCTGATTGGCTTTTTTAGTAAATGTTGCTTCAAAATGAGTGACCAGCATGGAGTAGGAACCCTGGCCTGTCGTATGTAACATGCAGAGGGCACCGCTAGCCAATTCAGCAGCACCTGCCAATGCCGAGAAATAAATGGATCGGAAAGGGTTTGTGGACCTCCAGTTAAAGGGAAGTCGGGTCTGACATTGCTCCAGGTCCAGGCGGGAAATACGTATCCCCCAAAAAATCACTGTTGGTAATTTCCACATCATGTACCAAACAAAAGACGGCGCGGAAAGGAGGGATTTTTGGATTTTTTGTTGGCGGGTATTCATAACGAATGGGGCTAGGGCAATTTCTTGCCAATTCGGAGTTCGATCTTAACGGGTTTACAATATAAAAAAAACCGCAGCCAAAATGACTACGGTTTTTTCTTTATAAACCCATACTAAATTTTAGAATTCCTTTTTGGGCTTAGCCGTACGTAAAACGGTAATTTGACTTAAATCGCTACCAATACATTGCTTCCTATGTTTCCCTGTGCTACGATGACACCGAGCTGATCTAAGGATAAATGAACATTGACATAGCCGTCTATTGTTTGCAGGTCTTCATAGGTTAATGGCGTTCCATCGTCTAACGCACGTAATGTGGTCTGACTCATGCCGGTCGTTCCGTCCACCGAATTAAAGGAGACGATGATACCCCCACCTGTTGCCGCTGAATTGGCGTGAATATGCGCGGGATGAATCCCTCCATCGGGTGTATTTGCCAGTTGAATGGTTGCCAGCGTAAATCCATTTTGTCGTTCACTAAAGGTAATGGTTCCACTGATGCCGGGCACGGCTAATTCTCCCAGCTCGTAGCTGCTTGTCGTACCGGTTAATTCATTTCCACCAATGTCTCCCTGCGCTACAATCACCCCTAACTGACCCAAGGACAGGTGTACATTCACATATCCATCGATGGTCAGCAAGTCCTCATACATTAAAGCGGTACCGTCGTCTAAACCTCGAATGGTTGTCTTACTCATGCCTGTGCTTCCATCCACCGGATTAAAGGAAAGAATGATTCCTCCACCTTCCGCGGCAGAATTGGCATGAATGTGTGCCGGGTGAATCCCGCCATCTGGCGTATTCATTAGTTCTATGGTTGCGAGTGAAAACCCATTCATTCGCTCTTCAAAGGTGATGGTTCCCTCTATCCCGGGAACAGCGAGTTCATTCAATGGATACATTTTCATTACTCCCGTTAACTCATTTCCTCCGATATCGCCCTGGGCAACGATTACACCCAATTGGCTCAGGGAAAGATGGACATTTACATAGCCATCCATTTCCAAAATTTGTTCATAAGTAAGCGGTTCCCCGGAATCCAGACCTCGAATGGTCGTTTTGCTCATTCCGCTGGTACCATCTACCGGGTTAAAGGAAACCAAAATTCCCCCGCCCTCGGCTGCTGAATTGGCATGTATATGTGCCGGATGGACACCATCCTCGGGAGTATTATTTACCATAATGGTGGCCAGGGAAAATCCATTCTTCCGTTCCTCAAAAGTGATCGACCCGTCTATTCCAGGTACAGCCAACTCATTGAGCGAATACATTTTACTCATTCCAGTCAGCTCGTTGCCACCAATATCCCCTTGGGCTACGATGGTGCTAAGCTGATTTGTAGACAAGTGCACGTTAACATACCCGTCTATATCAAGAATCTGATCATAGGTCAATGGTTGTCCATTATCTAGCGCGCGAATGGTGGTCTCACTCATTCCGGTGCTTCCATCCACTGGGGTAAAAGAAACGATAATCCCGCCGCCTTCGGCCGCTGAATTGGCATGGATGTGGGCCGGATGAGAACCGTCTTCAGGGGTGTTTTCCAATTGAATGGTGGCCAGACTAAAGCCGTTAATTCGCTCCTTGAATATGATGGACCCCGAAATTCCTGGTACGGCTAACTCATTTAAGGAGTATTCCTTAAAATTCTCGGTTAGTTCATTACCACCAATATCGCCTTGCGCTACGATGGTACCCATCTCATTTGCACTCAGGTGAACGTTTACATATCCATCCATACTGAGAATATCTTCATAACTGATTGGATTTCCTGCATCATCGGTTCGAATGATGGTTCGGCTTGTACCGGTCGCACCATCTACCGGGTTGAAAGAAATAAGGATGCCACCCCCTTCGGCTGCCGTGTTGGCATGAATATGGGCCGGATGGGATCCTCCGGAAGGAGTTCCGTCCAACTCTATGGTAGCTACGGTGAATCCGCCAACGCTCTTTTCAAATAGTATGCTTCCGCTGATGCCGTCTACATCTTTGGTTAGCAGGTTGTAGCGTTTGGAATTTCCATCCAGCGCATTGCCTCCAATATCTCCCTGGGCTACCACCGTTTCTAACTGCCCGTAAGCCAAATGGACATTAACGTAGCCTTCAAAAGCGACTAAACGCTCGTAATCAATATACGATCCATCATCCATTTGATTGACCAGCGTAACGCTGGTTCCGGTCGTACCGTTGATCGGTTCCAGGGAAATGGCAATATCTCCACCTTCATCGGCAGAATTAAAATGAATATGTGCCGGATGGGCTCCTCCATCGGGCGTTCCGCTCAGATTTATCGTCACTTTGGTATATCCGCCTTCTCCTTCTTCAAAAACCACATTTCCGCTAATTCCGGATCCATCTACTGCATTCAGAGGATAGGTTCTGTTGCCACTCAATAATTCCAGTGCATCTGTAGGGCTTTGTTCGTCTACACAGGATTGCAGGAATAAACTTCCTGCAATGCCTAGCATGAAAATCAAAAATTGATAATGCTTTTTCATAACTTGATTGGGGACTAGTTTAAAATTTGTTTTCTTGTTAATCTGTAAACCAATTCAATGGTATTATGTTTTACGTCTTTGAATAATTTTGGTTGATTTACAGTATAGTAGCTTTTATTTTTTTTAACTGTGGTTCGTTTTCTGGCATCTTTTTTGACCATTTGGAAAGGATTCTTTACCAATAGTAGTATGTATAAAAAAATTATAGCGCTTCTTTTTACAGGTCTTATAGCTTACAGTTGTGCTACCGTACCGCTTAGCGGCCGAAGGCAGTTGAGTCTTGTGAGCAATGCCGAAGTATTGCCCCTTTCCTACGATCAATACGATCAGGTGTTGGGTGATAGTAAGGTCGTGACAAATACTACTGAAGGTAAGCAGGTAGTAAATGTGGGAAGGAAGATTTCGGCTGCTGTTGAAAAATACCTGGAAGACAATGGGCAGTCCGAGATCACGAAGGGGTTTTCCTGGGAGTTTAATTTGCTGGAAAGCGAGCAGGTAAATGCCTGGTGTATGCCTGGCGGGAAAGTGGCTTTTTATACCGGTATTTTACCCATTTGTCAGGACGAAACGGGCATCGCTGTGGTCATGGGCCACGAAGCAGCGCATGCCATCGCCAACCATGCCCGCGAACGCATGTCACAGGGAATGGTGGCTAATGGGCTATTGGGCGGAGTTCAGGCGGCCATGGGAGAAAATCCCACCCTCACACAAACGATCTTTTTACAGGCCATTGGGTTTGGGGGGCAAGTGGGGATGCTGAAATTTTCCCGGGATCAGGAGTTGGAGGCGGATCAGCTGGGACTGATCTTTATGGCCATCGCTGGGTACAACCCCCGGGAGGCACCTGCTTTTTGGGAAAGAATGAATGCCCAGTCAGAGGGGCCCAGACCTCCCGAATTCCTTTCTACTCACCCGGGTCCGGAGCGAAGAATCGAACAATTAAATGATCAAATGGATAAGGCCATGGAGTATTACAATAAAAACTAAACCAAAAAGCTTCCCATTATTCGATTCCTTTTAGGATAAGGGTTTGGCTGGCGGCTGTGAGGGTAACGGTTAGGCTGGGAACAGCCGCACAAATCTGAAATTCATGTTCGCCGACGGGCAGAGGATCAAACTCCGCTATTTCGTCCAGAAAAGCGACGTTGGTTCGATCCATCTTTACTTGATTCCCTTCGATCTCAACCAGCTCGTCCGGGAATCCATGGAAGTAAATCCTGGCCTGGTGATAGCTACTTGGGTAATCCCCCTCTAAAGGTCCTATTTTTAATACGCCGTGGTCATGATCCATTTGAATGATCCGTTTGGCCCAGTCTCCATTCTGGTAGGCATTGCTAATCCCATCGTCTTCGTACAAGACTTGTTCACGTACTCCTTTTCCCTTAAAAACATGCCAATTAATCCTACCATCCGATTCGGCTGCGGTATGTTGCCCTGCGCTTTGCATGGGTAAGATGCTTCCGGCAGCTACAAATACGGGAAGGTAGTTCAAGGGGCATTCCCAGAAAATTTCGTTTCCGCCTTTCAGCTTTTTTCCTGAAAAAAGGTGGTACCAGTCGCCTTCCGGCAGGTAAATTTTGGTAATGGTTTTATAGCTTTCTACCGGTGCGATCAATAGCTGCTCACAAAAAAGGTATTGGCTGTCATAGGCACCATTGTAAATGGTATCGTCAAATGGATACTCCAGGGCCAGGCTTTTGGCTACCGGCAGTCCGGTTTCCTGGCTTTCGTAAAATGCGGCATAAATGGCTGGCATCAATTTGTACCGTAGCCGTATGTAATTCCTTGCAATGGATTCCACTTCCTCCCCAAACGACCAGGGTTCGGAAGCATGGCTGTTGACCATGGTGTGTGCCCTAAACAGCGGGCAAAATGCAGCGATACTGATCCACCTGGCAAAGAGCTGCGGGGAGCAATTCCCCACAAACCCTCCGATATCGTAGCCTGCGAAGGGTACGCCGCTGATCCCCATGCTATTTACCAGTCGGATGCCAGCCATCATGTGCTCATCGCTGGATACGTTGTCACCGGTCCAGACGGCCGCATATCGCTGAATTCCGGCAAAACCGGAACGGGTCAACACAAAGGGTCTTGCATTGGAATGGGCCCTGATTTGGCCTTCCCGGGTACTTCTGGCCATTTGCATGCCGTACATGTTTCGGGCCTTTCGGTGATTGGCACCGCTACCTTCGAAGTCAAATTGCACGAGATTCGGTACCGTCTGCCCCCAGGTAGCCGGTTCATTCATGTCGGTCCAAAACCCGTCCACTCCCAGGTCGGTATAAAATTGCAGCTTTTCTACCCACCAGGCCCTTGCTTCCGGAAGGGTGAAATCAGGAAAGGTGCACCAACCCGGCCAAACCTGTCCCTGGTAATGATCTCCATTTGGGTAGTTTAAAAATAGGGATTTCGATTCCCCCTCCTGGTAAATCGGATAGGAT
>JAWLFL010000359.1:0-3247 GCA_041685605.1 Cyclobacterium sp.
TAGATACCGAGCCAGACATGTCTATCGCATCCATTAAAAAACAGGTTTTCCGCTTGTATCATGCCAACAGGAACCTGTGTGAAGATTTAGTGGAGGTAGTGGAGGTGATTACCCAGCCGATACAGGTTTGTGCCATTATTGACATAGCCCCGGAAGCAAACGAAGAGCAGGTTTCCGCTGTCATACAATGGAAGATAGAGCAGTATTTTTCTCCGGATTTGCAGTTTTATTCTTTCCAGGAAATGGCTGCAAAAGGATATTCCATGGATCAGATGTTTGAAGGGCCATCCTTGACTCATGGCTTTCTGGATCCCGAAGAAGTACGGAAAGCCTCTCTTAGAAAGGAAGTACGGCAGTCAGATATTATCCAGTTGATCATGGAGGTGGAAGGCGTGAATTCCATTCGGGACATTCGCATCAACAATTGTGAGGAGGGAAGTGAACAAGGAAGTTGGGTCCTGAAAATTGACCCGGGAAAAAAGCCGGGGCTTTGTGATAAAAGCAAGTTTAATTTTTATAAGGGCTTGCTTCCGGTAAATGTGAATGAACGTGCAGTAAATGCTCATAAAGAGAAGTTACGAAGAGAACAAGACGATGCGCAATACCAGGGAAAGGCTAAAGAGCCTTCCATGCCAGAACCAGAAGACTATCCTTTGGGAGAATTCATCAGTATCCGGAATGACTTTCCCGAAGTGTACGGAGTAGGCCCGGTAGGCTTGCCGGATTCCGTTGATGCTGAACGAACGGTCCAGACCGAGCAGTTCAAGGCTTATCTAACTTTCTTCGATCAGATCCTAGGCAGTTATTTTAAGCATTTGTCTCAGGTAAAATCATTACTTTCCGTATTTACAACTTCCGAAAGAACGTATTTTTCGCAGGCGATTATGGATATCGGTGATGAAGGCGGCTTTTTGAATGAGGAATATGCGGAAGAATCTTTTCAGAAAGGACTTTTTTCCGCTTTTGACGAATCCAATGTCCGAAATCAAAAAATTAAAGATCACTTGCTAGCCAGATTTGCTGAAAAATTCAGTGAGTATGCCTTTATTATGAAAAAAATTTACGGTGAAGGTGTAGATCAACAGGTGCTCGATACCAAATCCTATTTTTTGAAAGAATATGGAAATTTCAGCATGGAAAGGGCTTCAGCCATGAATTATTACCGTCAGCCCTTGAGCTACTTATGGGATAGTAATAACACTTCGGGGGTAGAGAAAAGAGTCGCATTATTGGCAGGAATACGCAATTTTATGCGTAAAAATCTGGCCCGGTCCTTTGTCGAGATTTACCCGCTTACCAATTCGGATGGTGATGCTGTTTACCGATGGCGGGTCTATGATCAAAACCGCAGTATTTTGCTGAACGGAACAGAGGATTACCCGAGCCGTTCAGCCGCACACCGGGAAATTTACCTGTCGATACAATTGGTGAAAGCGTTTCCCAGGGAAACGTTGATTCAATTTTTTGAGCAACTGGAGGGTATTCCAGACCAGGCATTTACATTGGGCTGTTTCCGGGTTACGATATCTCCCTCGGGTAGGTTTTCATTCAGCATCATCGATTCTTCCGTGCAGGATACGCAGACATCTGATTACATTATTGCCAGTCAATATCGGTATTACGCTTTTCAAAACATATTACCCGCTTTGCTCTCTTTTATCGATTTTATTAATCAGCAATTTGATGATGAGGGAATTTTCCTGGTAGAAAATACCTTGTTGCGGCCGGATTTTGATTCGGAATCCCCGGTAGAAAAGACCTTTTTGCCCTTCTGTAAAGACGACTGCCAGCCGGGTACCTGCCTGGATCCTTATTCATTTAGAGTCACGATTGTCCTTCCGGGTAATACCTTTCGGTTTGCTGACAGGGATTTTAGGGATTTTCTGGAAAATCTAATTCGGGAGGAATTACCCGCCCACATTCTTGCAAAAATTTGTTGGATCGGAAAGGCTCAAACCGGAAATCTGGAACAGGAAGATCAGCTGGCCCAATTTGAGGAATCCTACAAGGAATTTCTTAAAGGGCTGAGTCAGGGGGATTTTTCCTCCCACCAACAGTTTATTGAAACAATAACTGGATTGCGCTCTATTTACCCCACGGGCACGCTTTATAACTGTGACAGGGAAGATGAAAGCAATGCCCTTCGGGATACGATTATATTAGGAAGAACAAATCTAGGAACCATCTAATCACACAGGCCATGTCAAACAAATTGAGTTCCGTTATTTACAACTACAGACGCTACAAGGCTGATCAGGTACTTACCCACACGCAGCTAAACGAATCCATTTCCTACTTTGAAGACCAGGATCGGTTGACGCGATTGGCACTTCATGGTGCCGGAATTGTTCATGGATTTAACGTTACCCTGGACGAGGGAGGAGAAGCCCTGCAGGTGAGCATCGGTCAGGGCGTGGGAATTACGACTGACGGCGATCTACTTTTGCTTCACGAAGCGGTACCGGAAACCGAACCACCGGAGAACACCATTGGTATCGAAGGGTTAAGTTATTCTCATTTTCGTGAATTTTCAGATGAAAACGCCAACTACAGTCCCTATTTTTTTCCGGAGGGAGAACAAATGCCCCTGTGGGAACTTTGTGAGGAAGGAGCGGAGGAAGCACAGCCGCTGGAGGAATTGCCCGGATGGGAAGATAAGGTCTTTCTTCTTTACCTGGAGTGTTACCCCAAACCGCAGGATATATGTGGAGATATTAACTGCGACAATCAGGGAATCGAACAAGTAAGCCGCTTACGAATTCTGTTGATGGATGAAGAGCAGGTGGAAGGTCTAATTAGCCATGACCCCATCTTTTTACGAAAACGAAAAATCAGCGAGGCCCTGAATGCGCTATCGCCACTCCAACTGCTAAAGGTGGTTCACCAAAAAGATAACTCGCTTTCCATGCAGCAAATGGACCGGTTGTACAGAGATGCCCTATTTGAAGGAAATACCCTGGCTGATCTCCAGGCTGGTTTGCAACTTATCAGCTCAGAATTTGACTTTTTACTGCAGCAGGACCCCTCTCTTGCAGAACTAATTAGTCAATTGGATGAATTGCTACTGCTGCATTTTGGCACAGAGGAAGAGGAAAGTTATCAATACCAGCAGTACCGATACCTTTTGATGAAAGATTTGTTGGCGACTTTTAATAAGCTATTGAAAGCCCTGGAAGCGTTTGACAGTTGGCCAAATCCGGATGTAAACGCTTTTCCCAAGCACCTGCTTCTTGGTAAAATAGGAGAT
>JAWLFL010000105.1:0-13435 GCA_041685605.1 Cyclobacterium sp.
GTTTTAGTTTGGCTGCAGTCATGAGGACATGTCTAATTTCCCAATCCTTCCATAGGATTTACAAGCGCAATTTTACTACATTTTTCCCAAAATAGTAAAAAATTAAGCCTTTATTTAGATTGAATAAATAAAATTACCATCCTTTCCGCTTTCCTTTACCAACAAGTAATTCAATTTAGGCTTAGGTAATAAATATCACATGCCAAGACACAAAGTATCCGTAACATTGTGGAAGAATTGGGTGATACAAAATGTTTTGTCCAAATTGTGAAACAACGTAAAAATAAAAATAAAAAAACATGTTTTTCGAACTCGTATATGATAAGAGTCTGGCGCAGGCCAGTTATGTAATAGGATGTCAGGCAGGCGGAGTTGCTGCGGTTATTGATCCGAAAAGAGATGTGGACACCTACCTGGAAATAGCCAAAGCCAATAATCTGAAAATTACGCATATTTTGGAAACGCACATTCACGCAGACTTTCTGTGTGGTTCCCGGGAGCTAGCCGAGTTGACAGGTGCCGAAATGTACCTCTCCGATATGGGCGATAAAGATTGGAAATACGAATTCCCCCACAACAAGCTTACACACGGAGACCATGTCAAATTGGGCAATCTGAATTTTGAAGTGCTGCATACCCCGGGACATACCCCTGAAAGTATCAGTTTCCTTCTCACAGATAAACCTGCTACCGAGGAACCCGTGATGCTGTTTACCGGTGATTTCGTTTTTGTCGGGGATGTCGGCAGGCCTGATCTATTGGAACAAGCGGCGGGACTGAAAGGAACCCAGGAAATCGGAGCGGCACAACTGTTTGACTCCCTGCAGGAATTCAATAAACTTCAGGATTTCATTCAGTTATGGCCAGGGCACGGTGCCGGTTCGGCTTGCGGCAAATCCCTGGGTGCCGTACCCCTATCCACCATCGGTTATGAAAAAATTCGCAACTGGGCATTGCAGATGCTGGATGACAAGGCGGCCTTTGGCAAGGAACTGCTGGCTGACCAGCCCGAACCGCCCCGGTATTTTGCCATGATGAAAAAGCTCAACAAGGTGGACCGAAAACTGCTGACCGAGGTACCGGAGGTAAAAAATCTTTCCCAACAAGCCTTCGAACAGGCGAAAAAAGAGGAACTTAAGATCATCGATACGCGAACGCCAGAGGCATTTTCCAAAGGCTTTCTAAAAGGAGCGCTGAATATCCCAAATACCAACACTTTCTCCACCTGGATGGGCTGGTATATGGACTACGAGGAATCTTTTGTCCTGATCGCGGAAAAAGAAGACGTAGAGGATTTGACCCGTAAATTGATGCGAATCGGACTGGATAATATACACGGCTTCATTAGCCCCGGTCAACTGTCCGATTTTGAGGGAAAGGCACTTGAAAGGTACCAGGCCATTGATAAAAAAGAAGTCAAAGCACAATTGGATAACAAAAATGCGCAGGTAATTGATGTGCGGGGAGCATCTGAATACAAAAAGGGCCATATCGAAGGGGCCGACAACCTCTTTGTGGGAAAACTGGATAAAAACCTGGATAAGGTCTCCAAAGACAAGCCGGTGATCGTCCATTGCCAAAGTGGGGGTCGGGCGGCCATTGCCTACTCACTGCTGAGGGCCAATGGTTTCGAAAACGTATCTAACTATGCCGGTGGCTGGGAAGATTGGAGCAATAAGTAAAAATACGAAACAGCTTAAAAGCGGGGCATCCACAGGGTGTTCCGCTTTTTTTATCCACAAAAGCTGCTATTAATTTTCTTTTGCATTTTGCTATTTCTGACTTGGTCTTATTCTCAAAAACTGCAATAATCCGGGTAAATACGCTTTATTCCTTTTTTATTTGGTCAATAATTGAGTGGATTTCTTTTTCATATTTTCAAAAAATCCATTAAATTAAACTGAATTTTCTAATCTGAATATGGAAGGTGCGCAGTATTTATGGGTAATCTACATTATGATTGGTTTGGCCGTTGCCTACCTTATCGTTGAAATTTTCTTGAATCTCAATGACATTGACAATGACACCTCCAATCTACTATTGCTCGAATGGTCACAGGGCCGTGCCTTCTTTATTCCCTTTGCACTGGGCGCAATTGCCGGCCACCTGTTTCTAGGCACTACCAATGCGGCCTTTAAAATGTCAAATGGCATGTTTCCGGTATTAATCTTATTTGGACTCGCGATAGTCATGGTGCTGATTGGTTTCAAGGTCTCGTTTGAGAAATCCAGGACCTTCCTGATGGGCCTTTTACTGGCGGGGGTATTGTACGGACACTTTTTTTGGTCTATGAATTATTTGGAGACACCATGAAAAAACTAAACCGTTTTCTAAAAAGGCATTTGTCGGAAATCCGAACGGTCAAAATTGTGGTGGCAGCAATGCTGGGATTGATGGTGTTTATTGATATTGTGCTTGTTACCCTGGAAGGAAAGGATTTTCCCACCTTCAGCTACGTGGTGAAAAATCTTAGGCACCGGTTAATTTGGTTTACCTTTCTCTATGGAGGACTGGTAGCCAAGATTTTTTACAACCGAAAAGTCGGCGAGCAAGAAAAGGAAGCAACCGGATTGCTCGCCTTTTTTAGCATGGTTTTTTTGCTCTTTGTGATCGGAAGAAACCTGGAAACGGCCCCCAGTTTGTTTTTACAGGTACTGTTGCTGGTAACAGGCGGCATCCTGGCCTACCGGGCCTGGCCGCAATATCAATAGCCGCTGTGCCAAGACGTTAGGCAGGTTTAGGCAAATTTAGCCGGAAAACACGATCAACCACTTATCAAGCACTGCGAAATCCATTAGCCCCATTTTTTCTTTATCTGCCTACAGCGATAAAAATCGTATCATCCGATCTAACTGCCAGCTTTTACCAAATAGAATCCCCAAAATATCTCTTATATTTACTCCTGATGGAAGACGCATTGGAACAACTAAACCAGGAACTCGGAGTACTGGAGCGGGGACTATTGAAAGCCCACCAGGATCACCGAAATCAACTGGAACAGCTACCGGAAAGGTACTTGCCTGCTGCCCGGAACCTCATCCAATACCTTTACTTTCGAAGTGAGGACAGGAAATCGCTGCAGGAAAAGTTGCATTTGTACGGACTTTCCGCCCTGTCCAATTCCGAAAACCATATCCACCGGCAAATTCAGACCATCCGGCAACGCCTGGGACATCAGTATTTGCCAGAAGAACTCAACGCTTGTACCTTCACAGATAGTCAAAGCCGACTAACTACCAACAGTCGGGAACTGTTCGGCCCAACTGAAATCCCGGGAATGCCTTCGGTAATGGTTACTTTTGACAGTGATTTTGCAGAAGACCCGGGTATGATAGAAGACCTGTTGCTTCAGGGCATGAACGTAGCGCGGATAAATTGCGCCCACGATGATGAATCCGTTTGGAAATCCATGATTGATCAAGTCAGGGAAGCTGAAAAAAGGACGGGAAAAAGCTGCAAAATCCACCTGGACCTGGCGGGACCAAAAATCAGAACCATACTACTGGGTAAAGGAAAAAAGAAAGGGAAGGTAAAGGTGGCTGTTGGGGAAACGATCTGGCTTTCCGAATCCATGGAAAATTTGAAGGAAGAATACGTGGTGTTGGATCCCAATGAAAAAGGTATTATTGCCTCCTTAGCACCTGGACACCGGGTATTCATTGATGATGGGGAAATCAGCGGCAGGGTCACCCAGACCGGAAAAGGAATAGCAGCAGTTACCCTGGATAGGGTCTCTTCCAAAAAAGGACGCATCAAATCGGGCAAAGGCATTAATTTCCCGGACACCCACCTCAACATTCCCTCGTTAACTGATTTTGACAAACGCTGCCTGCCCTTTATCTGTCTCCATGCCGATATTCTGGGATATTCTTTCGTGAAAACACCTGAAGATATTCAGAATCTGCGCAACGAGTTACAGCAAATCAAAGGCCCGATGCCGGACATTATTTACAAGATCGAAACACCTGATTCGGTGGTAAATTTGCCCGCCCTGATTCTGGAAGGCATGAAGTCCCCGCCATTTGGGGTGATGATCGCTAGGGGTGATTTGGCCGTTGAAATTGGCTTCGAACGCATGGGTGAAATACAGGAAGAAATCCTCTGGATTTGTGAAGCTGCTCAGGTGCCCGTGGTATGGGCTACCCAGGTACTCGAAAATCTGCAAAAATCGGGGATGCCGACCCGCTCGGAAATCACCGACGCGGGCCAGGCAGCCCTGGCAGAATGCGTCATGATCAACAAGGGCGCACACACCATCCCCGTATTGAAAAGCCTCAAAGAAATCATGGAACGGACCGGCGGCCGGCGTTCCAAAAAGAAATTTATCCTCGGGCTCCTGCACATCGCCCGGGACTTTTTTCAGCGTAGCTAGCCCCTTCGCTCTACGACCGGTCCACTGAAAATAATAGACTCGTCGCTTCCCCACAGGTCCCTCCCTTCCGTACCGGGACAGTGCGGGATGGGCTATTCGGGAAAAGTGTGTGGTTTTACTATAGCCTAATTCTTGTTCCCATGAAATCGAGCCTGCAGGCATGACGCAAGCGACACACGTAGGGTTGATTATAGGGCATGCGAGATTCTCCCGATTGAGGCTCGGGACACGTTATGGCCGCTAAAAAACAATAATAGATATATGAAGAATTCCCTGATCTGTTGGTTGCTACTCTTGTTGGGAAGCCCTGCTGCGCTGGCAAATAGCGACCTGACCGCTACGCAACTCCGGGTGGAATACCGCACCAATCCTTTCACCGACGAGAAGAGGCCCCGGCTAAGCTGGGTACTGGAATCCGACCGCAGGAATCAGTACCAATCGGCCTACCGGGTACTGGTGGCCAGCAGGCCGGAACTGCTCACAGCAGGCAAGGCCGACCTGTGGGACAGCGGCATGATCAACAGCGATCGCAACACCCAAGTGGTCTATGGGGGCACAGCGCTGACTTCCCGGCAACAATGCTTCTGGAAGGTGCAAAGTTGGGATAAGGAAGGAGAGCCGGGCTCCTGGAGCGAGACCGCTACCTGGGAAATGGGTCTGTTGAAAGCGGAAGACTGGCAGGCGGCCTGGATTGGAAAAGATTTTGCTCCCGCCGCACAACCGGTACCCTTTAAAGGAAAGGATTTGTTGCTTCCACCGGTGCCCATCTTCCGGAAGGAAGTCAGTGTTGGACAAAAGCTGGTAAAAGCCCGCTTGTACATCACGGCCCTGGGGCTTTGAGATCGAAAACGGTGCCACCACCATCTGGGAGCGCTGGGACAGCTATGTCAAAGACGATCCGGAAAAAATGGAATCGCTGAATGCAGGCATGAATTCATTCAGCCATTATGCCTTTGGCTCTGTTTACGAATGGATGTTCCGGAACATGGCCGGTATTCAAGCGGATTTACCCGGGTACAAATCGTTTACCATTGCCCCGGAAATTCCCAAAAAAGCCATCCACCGGGTGCATGCAAGCCACCAATCCATTCATGGAGAGATCCAAAGTTCCTGGGAGAAAACGGAGGACAACCTGGCTCTGGAAGTAGTCATTCCGGTTAATACCCAGGCCGTTGTCTGGGTCCCTGCCAGTGACCCTTCCTCGGTACTCCTGGACGGCAAACCACTGAACCAGCAGGACGAGGTCAGCTTGGGGGATTTCCTGAACGGCAATCAGGCGGTAGTACTGGGCTCGGGCAGGTACCGGTTTGAAAGCAGCTTGCTGCCCTGATCCCCTGATGCGGCTGGTTTTTCACCCGAATCTACTCCTCCTGCATGTATCCTTCCATCAGCTGAAAGTAGGCATGCTGCTTTTCCTGTTTCTCCGCACTATCGGATGGGTCCAAGCCCAATACCTTCGCCCGCACATTGGCTCTCAAACACTTATAATAGTTAAAAATGGGGCGATCTCGCTCGGAATCCAGTACGGGAATCCGGTGAAGGTAGGTTTCTAAAAATAAGTCGGACCATTCGGCTTTGCCGTACCGCTCCAAATCCATGCAAAGAAAAGCCACCTCGTATAACAGGTCAATGGTACGGATCGATTTACTGAATTCGATGCAATCAAAAATTACCGGAGGATCCGTCAGGAAAATATTGCCTGCGTGCAAGTCTCCATGCAGATCCCGCACCCAACCCAGGCGAGCTCTTTCCGAAAACCGCTCGCAATGCGCGTCCAGAAACGCATTGCTCCATCGAACGGCCTGCTCAAGGAATTTTCGTTGGCGGCTTGTATACCTAATGGCCGGATTTAAAATATCGTTAAATAGCCCTTTGGCTTGATTAAGATCAAATGGCCTCTCCTCTGCCGGCTGCTTCTTATGAAAAAAGGCTATCTTTTTTGCCAGCTTACTAACTAGCATCTCCGATCCTCTTCCTTCCTGTAGCATTTTATCCATCCGGTACGCTTCCGGTATTCGTTTCATCAGTACCGCATAGTCGTGAACCGTGCCTCTTTTACCATCCATAACCCAGTTTCCTTCGATCCAGGTAATCGGACAACACCGAACATAGATGGATGAAAAACGGCTATTCAACAAAATTTCTTCTTTGCAAAAATGACCTCTGGATGCAAGAGCAGAATAGTCCAGAAAAGAAAGCGTAACAGGTTTCTTGATCTTGAAAGCCCATTTATCGGTTAAAATGATCCATGAAATATGGGTTTCCAGCACCGTTCCGTCCATTCGGTGACCCAAATAAAGCCCTTCATTGGCTAATTTGTGAACCTCTTCAGTTTTCATACGTCAGTTTCAGATAATCTAACCCTTTCTGTATCATTCGGTCAATCTTCCCATCCTCAGACCGGATGTCCAGGTAGTCTCCTTCCAGTGGGTCAAAATCCGACTTTAATTTTTCATAAACCGAAAAATCAGCATCGCTTTCCTCCCGCTCAGTCGCCAGCCGCTTTTGTACCAAGCCTTCTTCGGCCCAAACCCGAATGAAGGCAATCGGACAATTCATTTTTCTAGCAAGCTGCTGAAACTCCCATCGGTTCTTTTTTCGTTGAAAGGTAGCATCCACTAAAACCGGTTTTTTTTCATTTAACAACCCTTTTGCTTGGCCTACCAGGGCCGCATATACCTTTTGCCGATCCTCACTGCTATACCTTCCTCTCATCCCCAATTCAATCCGTACCTGGTCGCTATTGAGATAGACCATGTCCGATATTTCAGCCAGCCGTTTGGCAAAAAAACTTTTTCCGGATCCCGGCAATCCCATGACCAATACCAACATGATTTAAATTCAATTAAAGTTGCTTCAAAAAGACTCCTCATCAGCCGCTACAGGGCCTTATTCCCGCATCTGTAGCACGGTATTCCAGATTTCGGCATCCACCGGAATCCCTGAGGCAAGGTTTTCCTTCCTTCGTTCATAGGATTTTTCCCCCGGATAGCTTACCTCCATTCCTTTAAACACGGCCGAAGCCTTTAAATCCTCCACCACTGCGGCTACTTTGCGCTCCATTTCCAACGGATCTATTCCTAATTTTTCCAAATGAAAACAGAAAAAGAGTTGAGAGATACCGTATTCCTCCCCTTGCAGGCCTATTTCCCGGGTGGATTTACCGTTGGAAAGCCCGGCAGCCATTAAATCCAACATCATCGATAAACCTGCTCCTTTCCATAGGCCTATGGGCAAGGCCAATTGCTCCGCCAACACATGTACCGGGTCTTTGGTCAGGTCACCCTGCTGGTCAAACCCGGCATGATGGGGCATGGGCGCTTTTTCTTTCTCGAAGATACTCATTTTGCCGTAAGAATACTGTGTCATGGCCATGTCTAGCACCAATGCTTCCTTTCCAAAGGGTATGGAAATTACTAACGGATTATTGCCCAACTTGGGTTCACTGCCTCCCCAGGCAGGCATATTCGGAATGGTATTGGTAAAACAAATTCCAATACAACCGGCCGCAGCAGCTTGCCAGCCATAATTTCCGGCCCTCATCCAGTGATTGGTACGGTTCATGGCCACACAGCCAATTCCATTTTCCGAAGCCATTTCAATAGCTCTATTCATGGCAAAATGGGCGTTGTACATCCCGGGACCGAGGTTACCATTCCAGCGCTCCATCACCGGCAGCGAAAGCTCCTTTTCCGGCATGGCACCCGCCTGCACATGCCCTTTGCTAACCTGCTCCAAAAAGGCGGGAAACCGGTTTAAGCCATGAGAAGCTACGCCGTCCAAACTGGCCCTGGCAAAAAGTGACGCACACACAGCGGCTTTTTCAGCATCAAATCCTGATTTTATGAGAATGGCCTCCAGGGTAGATTCCAATTGTTTATAAGTTACGCGAATATTGTTATTCATTTATTTAGTTATTCTGATAAAACGGATTCGAATAAATTTCTATGTTAAATAAGCAAATCGTTATTTTATTTTATTCCAAAAAACAGTATCTTAAATTGATATTGATTTTTCCTATGTCAGGTCTGCATACATACTGCCTTTTCGAAATGAATTTGCTCTTCCTTCCAGATAGGCATCCTAGAGCCACCATTCTGGATAATATTTTTTATGAAACTCAAATTAATCAAAAAACGGTAATTCATGACCCGAATGGATTAAATCATGGCGGTTTTTATTACACAATGGATACGTTTACCTCCATTGATGACTTCCAGTTTCGAAAAGTTACCGCCTACAGCGGGTCATTTTCAAGAAATTTAATAACAAAGACTTAAATAAAATGAGTTTAAAATGAGACCAATTTTCATTCTTCTTAGCTTAATGACATTCTTTCTGCGGGGATTTGAGAATTTTTCACAGGATCTCAATTATGGGAAATACGAACCATTTGAAGTCAGTTTGAGTACCGTTTCGTTTGAACCTGAAGCTGAAGCTGTGGTTATACAGGAAAAGTGTATAAACCTTTTTTTTGGAGCGGCATTACACAGTACTATCCATCGAAGGATAAAAATTTTAAAAGAAAGTGGAAAGAAAAACGGAGACATAACCATCCGGTATTTTAAGGGTGAGGATGAAATTCAAAAAATCAGTAAACTGAAAGCGCAAACTGTAAATTTTGAAAATGGAAAAGAAAGCATTACAAAACTATCAAAAAATGATTTTTTTGAGGTGGATGAGGGAAACGGATGGATGGAGGTGCGTTTCACTTTCCCGAATCTTCAAATTGGGTCCATCATAGAATATGAGTATCAATTGATCGATAAAGGAATCCTTTTTTTGGAAGGTTGGGTCTTTCAAAATCAAGTCCCTACCCTGAAATCAATTTATTCAATTGATATTCCGGAATACCTGGACTATAAATTATTGAGCCAGGGAGTAAATACCGCCGCTTATGATTTCAAAACCAATAGAAAAGGGGTTTACAGGTGGGAAATAAACGAACTCAGATCTATAAAAGAAGAACCCCATATGAATTACGTTGCTGATTATCTGGAAAAAGTAGCTTTTCAACTAGATGGGTACTCGTACAGAAATAACCATGTATTTGGGGAGAGTTTCAGTGACTACAAGAAAATGTTTGAAACATGGCAGGATCTGGCCGATTTTTTTATTGATCATAAACCAACCGACACATTTTTTGATGAAAATTATGAGGATGTACTCACCATACACTTCGATCCTGAAAACAATGATCCGATACTGAAAGCCAGGGCTATTTATGACTTTATTTGTGAAAATTTTAGTTTTAATGGAGAATCCGGAATTATTCCGACGCAACCTTTTTCAGAAACAGCCTTTCAAAAGAGGGGAAATAGAGCCGAAATAAACCTCGCCCTCATCAGGCATTTAAAAGCAAACGGTATCAAAGCACATCCGTTAATGATCAGTAGTAAGGGAAATGGCAGGTCCACGCTGGTTGCTTTTCCGTTTGCGGACCAATTTAACCACCTGATTGCTGTGGCTGAAATAGGCGAGAAATTTATCTTTATGGATGCTACCAATCCAGACATTCCTATGGGATATTTACCATTGGATTTTCATGTTGGCCAGGGATTTATTCTAATGAAAGAAAACAGCGGTTTAATAGATGTTCAGCTTCCCCATAAATCAGGAATGCATCAATTTACAAACATCAGTTTTAAGGACAATAAAAACTTGCTCCGCGAAACATCCCTAAAACTAATAAATTACGACCACTTTGTAAAACCTCCTATCAGCAGGATTGAACCCTCAGATTTAGAAAAAAAACAACCGGATTTTCTTTTAGATGATCAGGAAAAAATACTATTCATCAATCATTCTTTAGATCAGAAAGGTATTGACAAAATGACAATTACCCTTCATACCATCAAAGAGATTAAGAATGGCGGAGACGTGTATATTATCCCGTTTTTGCTCAACAGATGGAAATCCAATCCCTTTACGGCGACCACAAGGACTTTTCCGGTAGACTTTAATTACAGCTTCACAGACAGATTATCAGCTAAAATAGAAATGCCTCAAGGGTATATTCTAGACGATTTTCCAGAAGAAATATCAGTTTCCCTTCCTGATGGGTCAATAACGTTTTCTTATATGGTTTCTTTGATTGGGAATATAGTAGCTGTAAACGCCGTTTTATCTGTCAAAAATCATATCATTGCTGCAAGTGATTATGCGGCCCTAAAATACCTCATTGAAATCATATCCAGTAAATTAACTTCCCCTATAATCATTCAAAAAAACGAAAATTTTTCTCCAAATATGCCCGATACTTCTATTGCACCGTAACTCCCTGACTGGTTTAATTTAGAAGGTACATGGCTATTAGGTATGCTTTTTCTATTTTTACGCGTAACATGGAACTACGACAACCAAAACAAATGAAGGCCATCAGTTGTGAGCAACCTGGCTCATTCGTAAATCGAATCATCAACGTGCCTCCTTTAAGAACGGGTGAAGTACAACTAAAAATCAAACAGATTGGAATTTGCGGTACAGATTTACACGCATATGCTGGTAATCAAGCTTTTTTCTCGTATCCCCGAATTTTGGGTCACGAAATCGCTGCCGCTGTCAGCCAGGCAAATGGAAGGGCTTTTTCTGAGGGAGAAAAAGTGGTGGTCATTCCATACATCCATTGTGGCAGCTGTATCGCCTGCCAATCGGGCAAAACCAATTGTTGTGAAACCCTTCAGGTATTGGGAGTACATACCGACGGGGCCATGCAGGAATTCCTGGCCGTGCCGGAAGGGCTTCTTATTCCCACGCCACAATTGACCTGGACCGAAATGGCCATGGTGGAACCGCTGTCGGTTGCCGCCCATGCCGTCAAAAGGGCTAATGTTAAAAAAGGAGATCAGGTGTTGGTAATGGGCTGCGGACCCATTGGATTGGCTACGATGGTTTTTTCAAAAATTGCTGGCGCTACCGTAACGGCTATGGACCTGAACCTGGAGCGGTTGAATGTTGCCAACTCCGGCTTTTCAGCCGACCATATCTTATCTCCCGTCAAGGAAGGGGACACCCGGTCCCAAAATCCTGTCCATAAGAGCAAGTACCAGGTCGTATTTGATGCCACCGGAAACAAACAAGCCATGGAATCAGGACCTTTTTATGCCTGCCATGGAGGCAAATACGTCCTGGTAGGTCTCTACAAAGACAATTTATGTTTTCACCATCCCTCCATTCATGCCAAAGAACTGAGCCTCCTATGTAGCCGAAACGCTACCAAAGAGGACTTTCTCAGGGTTATCCAAACCCTGGAGGACAAACAGTTCCCAACCGAAGCTTACCATACCCACACGCTAAATTTTGAGGAAATTTCCAGTAGATTCGACGAATTGATGATCCCCTCCAATCAAGTCATCAAAGCGATGGTCCGACTATCGTAGCAGCTACCATTAATAAATGCTTATCGCCAATTGTGGATTGCTCTTTGTGTTTTTCTAAAATTATTTACAAGATTGGAGCAGCAATTAAATCCAATTTATGCGTTCGTTATTGCTTACCTTTATTATTTTGGTCTTTTCTTGCTTAACTGAAAGCGTAAAGTGCCAATCCAGAAGCGATTATAAGATTTTAAAAACCAACAACGCTTATGTCGTCAAAACCGAGGCAAAAGACTACACGCGAATCAATACAGAAGTGTTAAGCCTTGACTGTTCTTCTGCCCTACTAAGTCGGGAATTGAATTTTGAAAAGATATCCTCTTATTTCGATGAGGATTCAAAAACCATTTTCAGGAATATCAAAGCGCAGGCTAGAATATATGTAGATATTCAAGGAGAGGTTAAAGACATGTATTTCATCTGTGAAAGTGATCCTAGAAAGCACGGTGTGGATTTTAGGCAATTGGAAAAAGCGATTCGCAGAAAAATTAGAGTCGTGGAGAATGAGAGCTGCCTGCCCAAGTTCGAAGATCAGTATATCTCCTGGTACATTCCGCTTTATCAATATTAACAGGTTTCAAAAAGTTGAGGAATAAGGACGCAAAGATGGTTTTTTAGCGTTTTATCTACTCCATAGTTTTGAATGGATACCGCTGCCATTTCACCTGCCCCATAGCCGTTTTTTCGTAGGAAGCCACGCAGTAGGGTTGCCATTTTTCGTCAAAATAGGGTGATTCTGGGAACAAACGCAGCTTTTCCAGCGGCCTGTCAAAAAAGAAAACCCGGGTGTTTCCGTATTTGGTATGCGGCATGTAGTCTCCATAGGACTGCATGTCATCCCAATGCTGCTCATCCGTATACACCGCAAAAACCCGAATCACCGGACCGGTATTATTTTCGTTTCGATACCGGGCCAACTCCTGATAGTTGCCCTTCAAATCCTGCACGCCGGGCTGAGTGAAACTGTCGAACAGCATCAGAAGTACCAAAATCCCCACGAAAGCTGCAATCAGGTAATACCAATAATTTGTTTTCATTTTATAAATAACCAATCGGAAACCCTTAATTTAGCACAAATTAATAACAATGGCATTCGAATACCTAAAAGCCCTTCATATCATTTTCGTAGTTACCTGGTTTGCCGGATTGTTTTATGTGGTCCGGCTTTTTATTTACCAAACAGAAGCCCTGCAACGACCAGAGGCAGAACGCATGGTCCTTAAGCCTCAATTGGACCTGATGACCCGGAGGCTTTGGACCATCATCGCCTGGCCGTCGGCAGTGCTGACACTGATACTGGGAGTTGCCGTTTTGCTTTACCGTCCAGGCTACCTTCAACTTCCCTTTATGCATGCCAAACTGGGATTCGTCGTTTTGCTTTATGCGTATCACCTGGGCTGCCACCGTATTTACCTGTCTCTTCAAAAAGACCGGGTGGTTTGGAGCAGTACCCGGCTCCGCTTATGGAACGAACTCGCTACGCTCCTGCTTTTTGCGATTGTATTCCTGATCGTCCTCAAAAACCTGATCAACATGGTTTGGGGTATGGTCGGATTACTTGTGCTCGGAGTCTTACTGATGCTGGCGACCAAATGGTACAAAAAAGTACGGGAACGGAACTAATTCCACTTTCCCGCTGTCTTATAAAAAATATGAAAACCATTCTTTCTTCAAAAATCCATCAAGT
>JAWLFL010000106.1:0-13428 GCA_041685605.1 Cyclobacterium sp.
CCAAATATTTTAATGGCTGCCAGAGAAACCGTCGCCATGATCACCACATTGAAAAACACCCCCAGGTATAAGGCCCGAAAGGCACGTAAAAAGGCAGCTCCTTTGCCTCCATACCTTAACTCGTAAAACTCCAGATCTGTTGTGACTTCGGAGCGTCTCCATAATTTGGCGTAAACAAACACGGTCAACATTCCCGTTAGTAGAAATGCCCACCAAACCCAGTTGCCGGAAACCCCATTTTTACGGACAATGTCCGTTACCAGATTCGGCGTATCTGCGGAAAAGGTGGTAGCCACCATACTTACCCCCAGAAGCCACCAGGGCATGTTTCTTCCGGAAAGGAAAAATTCTTTGGCATTTTTACCCGCTGTTTTGGAGGCGATCACGCCTATTAACATGGATAGCACAAAAAATGAAATGATTATGGCCCAATCGATGATTGAAATATTCATGGTAAACTTGGATTAAGATGGTTTTTGGTCCAGGATACGTGGTTCATGTTAACCTTAACAGGTTATGGTAAAATTTTGCTAATAAAATAAATCTTTTTCAATTATTTTAAATAATAAAGGAATATTTTCACGAACGTGAAATTAGCCAGGTTCCGTTGAAATCAAAGCCCGCTCAGGTAAATATAGTCCCTTTCGGGATATATAGTCAAAAGTATCGTAATTTTACCCCTTCAAATGAATCTATTTTCATAGAGCAAATCGGAAACTAGTCAGAAAACAGTACATATGAAGGAGTCAGTATTGGATGCATTGGCAAAAGCCTATGGATTGGAAACCGGTCAGATCAGGGTAAAGAGGTTTGGATCCGGACATATTCACAAGACCTATCGGGTAGATCTAACAGCTAATGCCTATATTTTGCAAGAATTTAACGATGCCGTTTTTACGCATCCGGAACGTATTTCCGGAAATTTAGAATACCTGACGGGGCAATTTGACCCGGCTGATTTACCATTCGCCCTGCCCTTGCCGATTGCGAACACGGAAGGGGCTTTATTTACGCGCCTGGACGAGGGGCTGTACCGCTTATTCCCTTTTGTGGGTGGTGTCACCCAAGATGCTGTTAGCCAAAAGGAGCAGGCGAAAATTGCTGCTGAGGCATTTGCCCGGTTTATTCAGGTATTTTTGCATGCGGATGCGGAAAAGATGGAGGATACCATCGCTCATTTTCATGATCTGGAGATCCGGTACCAGCAATTTGATGCAGCATTAAAAAATCCCCGAGTCCAAAAAGATTCCGACACCGAGAAAATGATAGATTATTACCTGGGGAGGAAGGACCTGCTGGAAACCTATGGTCATTTCCGAAAACAACTTCCGTTGCGGGTAACCCACAATGATACCAAAATAAATAACCTTATTTTTGGTGAAAACCTGGACCAGGTAAATGCGCTTATAGATCTGGACACCATAATGGCCGGTTTTGTGTTTTATGATTTCGGTGATTTGGTCCGAACGGTAGCCTGCACCCGGGACGAATCCTCCATCGAATGGGATCAAATCCAGGTCGACATGGAAAAATACGAGGGTTTGTTGGAAGGTTTTTACTCCATACTAGGTCGGGAAATTCAGGGGGAAGAACTGGAGTCTTTGCCTTTTGGGGGAGAAATGATGACCTTAATTATGGGGCTCCGCTTTTTGACCGATCACCTGAATGGCAACATTTACTATCAGGTAGACTACCCCGAGCAAAACCTGCACCGGGCAAAAAATCAGGCGGCCCTTCTGACTGCGCTAATCGAAAAAAGGAATGCCATAAACGAATTGGAAGGAAAGCTCAGGAAAGCCCTGACACAGTGAAATTAGGATAAAATTACAACCATTGACCGGTTTTTTTGACACCAAGATCGAATACCTGAAAGGGGTTGGCCCCCAGAGAGCACAGCTGCTGAATAAGGAACTGGAAGTGTTTACTTTTGGGGAACTGCTGCAGCATTATCCTTTCCGTTATGAGGACAGAACGCGGTTTTATAAAATACGGGAAATCCAATCCGATCTACAACAGGTACAGGTGATCGGAAAGATTACTTCCGTGCAGTCGATTGGAGAGGGAAGGAAAAGAAGACTGGTGGCGCAGTTTGCCGACGAGACGGGCATTATGGAGCTGACCTGGTTTAAAGGGCTAAACTGGATTGGCAAGAAACTGGTAACGGGCGTTCCCATGGTGGCCTTCGGCAAACCGCAGCGGTTTGGTGGCCGGTACAGTATGGCGCATCCGGATCTTGAACCCCTCAGTGGAAGGCAGGAAGAAGAACCCTTTTTCCAGCCGGTCTATCCCACCACTGAGAAGCTCAGGCAGCGGTATTTGGATAGCAAGGGCATTTCCAAAATATTAAAAGGGCTATTGCCCCTGGCTTTACCAAAGATTGCCGAAACCTTACCGGAACCCATTCTTAATGCGCTGAAACTAGTATCCAAAAAGGAGGCGATCAAAGAGATTCACTTTCCATCGGGAACGGAAGCCTTACGAAAGGCGATGTACCGGCTAAAATTTGAAGAATTTTTCTTTTTACAGCTTCGGCTGTTGAAGTTAAAGCTCGCCAGAACAGAAAAATTCAGGGGTAAGGTACTGGATCAAACCCAACTGCTAACCCGTTTTTATAAGGAGATGCTTCCTTTTCAGTTGACCGGTGCGCAGAAGCGGGTCATCAAGGAAATCTACGCAGACCTCAAATCCGGCCTGCAGATGAATCGGCTGGTGCAAGGGGATGTGGGCTCGGGCAAAACCATTGTGGCATTTATTTGCCTATTGGTGGCGGTAGATTCGGGTTACCAAACCTGTTTGATGGCACCCACCGAGATTCTGGCCAATCAACATTACGAGGGCTTGAAGGACTATTCGGAACAAATGGGCTTGAAGATCGCCCTTCTGACAGGTTCCAGCAGTAAAAAAAAGCGGGAAGCAATTCACCGGGATTTAGCTTCAGGGGAGCTTCATTTATTGGTGGGTACCCATGCGTTGCTGGAGGACGTGGTGCGTTTTCACCGGCTTGGCTTGGCCATCATTGACGAACAGCACCGCTTTGGGGTGGCCCAGCGGGCTAAATTATGGGCAAAAAACGATGATTTTTACCCTCATGTGCTGGTAATGACAGCTACCCCCATACCCAGAACCCTTGCCATGACCTTGTATGGAGATTTGGATATTTCCGTCATTGATGAATTGCCGGTAGGCCGGAAAGCGATTCAGACCGTTCACCGATATGATAAAGACCGGCTAAAGGTATTTGGATTTTTAAAAAAGCAAATCAGCGAGGGAAGGCAGGTGTACATCGTATATCCGCTGATCGAAGAATCTGAAAAGAGTGATCTGAAGAGCCTGATGGATGGATATGAAAGCATTTGCAGGGCTTTTCCGGGGTATCCTATTGGCATATTACATGGCAATATGAAGCCGGGAGATAAGGATTTTGAAATGAACCGCTTTTCGAAAGGAGAGACGAAGATCATGGTGGCTACCACTGTAATAGAAGTGGGCGTAAATGTTCCCAATGCCAGCGTCATGGTCATTGAAAATGCAGAACGCTTTGGCTTATCCCAACTCCATCAATTGCGTGGTAGGGTAGGCCGGGGGGCGGAGCAGTCCTATTGCATCCTGATGAGCAAGTATGAGTTGGGAAAGGATAGCCGGGTGCGATTGGAAACCATGGTGAGGACGACCAATGGGTTTGAGATTGCAGATGTGGATTTGCGGCTAAGGGGTCCGGGAGACCTTTCCGGCACCCAGCAGTCCGGCATTACGGACCTGAAGATGGCCGATTTAAGCAAGGATGGAGAAATATTGGTGCAGGCAAGGGAGGTGGCCCGGAAAATTTTGGAACGGGATCCGCATCTGCGTTTTCCGGAAAACAAGCCCATAGCCGATCAGGTGGCACGACTTAGAAAAAATGAGTTGAATTGGAGTAGAATTTCCTGATCTTTTCATAGTACAGGGCAGAATTTTATTAGATTCCCTGTAAATTGGTATGTTTTTGGTCACGATCGTAAAAAAGTCAGATAAACTATGATGAGGAAAGCCTTACTATTCGGGAGTTTTTTAATTGGGATAGTCTTGTTGGAGTCCTGTGTACCCCAGAAGAAATACCGCGAAGTAAATATAAGGAATGCAGAGATGATGCGTTCGTTAAGAAATACGGAGGATGTTCTAGACAGTACCCGTCAGCAGCTCGCCAGCCTTCAGGAAATGAACGAAGACCTTCAGGAGCGATTGGAAGCCGTGGAGCAGGAAAAGTCTGAGTTGGCAGGCAGGCTGGAAAGGGCCATGTCCACATCCTCTTCCGTTCGTCAGGAACTTAACGAAAAGGAGCAACGGCTTTCGGAGCAGCAACAGCGGCTGGATTTGCTGCAGAACCTGCTGGACGAGCAGCGGGCGGTTATGGAGGGTTTGAAAACAACCATTGATAAAGCCCTGGTGCAATACCGTTCGGATGAACTCCAGGTAAACGAGCAGGATGGCAAGTTGTACGTATCGTTGCAAGATAAGCTTTTGTTTTCTTCGGGGAGTGCTACGGTGAACCGTGAAGGCAGAGAAGCGTTGGGAAAATTGGCAGTGGTCCTGAACAACAGTCCGGATATACAGATCATGGTCGAAGGCCACACGGATGATGTGCCTATCCGGGGTAGTTTTGAAGACAACTGGGAGTTGAGCACGGGTAGGGCCACGGCAATCGTTCGGATATTGACCGAAACCTATGACGTGGCACCGGAAAGGGTCATTGCAGCCGGTCGGAGTTTTTACGAACCCAAAGCTCCCAATGATTCCCCGGAAGGACGGGCCAAAAACAGAAGGACCGAAATCATTCTCACGCCTCAGTTGAATGAATTGTTCCAGTTGTTGAGGTAAAAAACTGTTTTTATGGATTACAGGTATTTCGTAATATACAAACCCTACAGCATGTTAAGCCAATTTAGCGGCGAGGCAGATACCCTGGCTGCGCTGGGTGATTTCCCTTCCGATGTTTATCCTGTTGGCAGGTTGGATAAGGACAGTGAGGGGTTGCTTCTACTGACGAATGACAATAAGCTTAACCACTTACTGCTGGACCCACTTCATGGACATGAGCGGACCTATTGGGTGCAGGTAGAAGGGGATATTTCAGAGGAAGCACTGCGGCAATTACGGCAGGGACTAACCATCAGTATTAAAGGAAAGCCCTACAAAACATCAAGAGCCAGTGCTCTGGCCCAACCCGGTGCGGAATCCGAGTTACCGGAGCGGGTTCCTCCCATTCGGTACCGTAAGCATGTATCCGATTCCTGGATAGCGTTATCGTTAAAAGAAGGCAAAAACCGGCAGGTTCGTAAGATGACTGCGGCGGTGGGGTTTCCTACCTTGCGCCTGGTAAGGTGGGCTATCGAATCATTAACGATACAGGGCTTCCAACCGGGGGAAGTGCGGTCTCTGGAGCAGGAAGAGATGTACGAATTTTTGAGAATTCCGCTATTGATCAATGGTGCTTCTCAGGGAAAAAAGCCCAAATTTCACCCGGAAAGAAATAAGAGAAGATTCTGAATTGGGATAAACCATGAAATATTCTAATTTAGGCTTCTATTTTGAGGCGGTGCCTTAATTATTTTATTGAAATTTGAATCAAACAACATGCATCAGGAGAAGATACAAGAAGTCATCCAGGAAGTGAAAAAGATCGTAGTCGGCCAGGATAAAATGGTAAACCGGCTTTTGATCGGCCTATTCACCAACGGTCATATTCTTTTGGAAGGGGTTCCCGGATTGGCGAAAACCCTGACGGTAAACACCTTGTCCCAGGTGCTTCATCTGGATTTCAAGCGGATTCAATTTACCCCCGATCTTCTGCCTTCGGATTTGGTGGGGACCATGATCTACAACCAATTGAACGCGAGTTTTGAGGTTAAGAAAGGACCTATTTTTTCCAATATCATCCTGGCAGATGAGGTCAACCGCTCTCCGGCCAAAGTCCAGTCGGCCTTATTGGAGGCCATGCAGGAAAAGCAGGTGACCATTGGGGAAACGACGTTTACCCTGGACAGGCCATTTTTGGTTTTGGCTACCCAAAACCCCGTGGATCAGGAAGGAACTTACCCGCTACCGGAAGCACAGGTAGACCGGTTTATGATGAAGGTAAACATCGATTACCCTTCCAAGTCGGATGAGTTAGAGGTAATGCGCCGGATGACGAACGCCCATTTTTCCTCGGAGGTAAACCCCATTTTGGATAAGGAGAATATCTTTGCAATTCGGAACGCCATTAATGAGGTACAAATAGCCGAAGCCTTGGAAAATTACATTATTGAATTGGTGTTTTCCACGCGTTTTCCTGAAAAATACGGCATGCAGGAGGAAGCAAAATACATTCAGTTTGGCGCTTCTCCCCGTGCATCCATTAATTTGAACTTAGCGGCAAAAGCGACGGCCTTTATGGAGGGGCGGGACTACGTATTGCCAGAGGATATCAAAGCCATTGCCGAGGATGTATTGAACCACCGGATCATTTTAAATTATGAAGCTGAAGCAGATAACGTGAGTACCCGGGATCTGATTCATAAAATCCTCGATAAAATCCCCCTGAACAAAGTAGCCGGTGTCCGTTAAGTAGCGGTCCTCTGTGTAGAGAAGGGCAATGAATGGATAAATACAAGTTATATTGGCTATTACAACTATTTGGTTGGCTCTGTTTTGCCCTTGTCAACTTATTTTTTGTTTCGATGGTCAGAGGGATCACACCGATTCAGATAGGGGCTTACTTTTCCCTGGCAATTTTCTATTTTCTGTCAACACATTTTTTCAGGTTTCTGATAAAGAATAAAAGCTGGCTGGAATTTGAGTTGACCAAATTGATCAGCCATGTATTGATTGCGGTATTGATTCTCAGTTTCTTGAACACCTTTGCTCAAATTATCATCAATTGGGTTTTTGGGACGCTGCATCTCCGGGAGGATTTCCGTCCACTGGTACTTTTGGCCAATCTTTTTACCAGTTTTCTGTTTTATTCGCTTTGGTCTTTGCTCTATTTTCTCTTTTATTTTTTGGATAATTATAATTCCAGCCTGAAATACCAGGCAAGAATTAATGAAATCAAACTGATTCATTTACGAAACCAGCTAAATCCGCATTTCATTTTCAATGCCCTGAATAGCGTCCGGGCGCTGGTAGATGAAAACCCCACCAACGCCAAAACGGCCATTACGCAGCTTTCCAACATTTTGCGGTATTCCCTGGTGATGGACAAACATAAAACCATTCCGCTTTCGGAAGAGATGAATACGGTAAAAGACTATTTGAATCTGGAGTCCATTCGATTTGAAGAGCGCCTAAAAGTTCTGTATGATGTGGAACCCAAGGCCTATGAGTACAAAATCCCGCCGATGATGTTACAAACGATCGTTGAAAACGGCATCAAACATGGGATATCTAATTTGATGAAAGGCGGAATAATAGAAATCAAATGCACCATTGGACTGTTGGATGATTTGTATATTTGGGTTAGAAACAGCGGTCACCTCAAGGCGGATAAATCCCCCCGGAAAAAAGGCGAAGGACATGGTATCGCTAACACGGTACAACGGCTAAAACTAATTTACGGCAACCGTGCTTCCTTTAAAATTTTCAATTATGGAAATGAATTCGTAGTCACAGAAATAAAAATACCAAAACAAAACCTTAATTTAGGATAAAATTAAAAAAGATATGCGTGTATTAGTAGTAGATGATGAAAGATTGGCAAGGAAGGAGCTCATCAACCTATTGAATCAAAATGACAATGTGGAAGTCTTGGGTGAGGCCAACAATGTAGATGATGCCCGGGAAAAAATAGAGGAATTGAACCCAGAGGTCCTCTTTTTGGATATACAGATGCCGGAAAAAACCGGTTTTGATTTGCTGGAGGAATTGGATCATGTACCGCTTGTGGTATTTATCACCGCCTATGATGAGTTTGCCTTGCAGGCTTTTCAGGTAAATGCGCTGGATTATTTATTGAAACCCATCGAGCCGGAACGCCTTACCGATACCCTCAAAAAGCTGGAGAAAAAATTGGAGGAGATGAAAAAGGAAGAAGACGAAGCCGCTTCCAAAAGTCCCAAAAGCCAACTTTCTCTCACGGATCAGGTTTTTGTGAAGGATGGTGACAAATGTTGGTTTGTGAAGCTTGCCAATGTACGCCTATTTGAATCGGACGGAAATTACATCAAGGTGTATTTCGAAAATAACAAACCCATGATTCATAAATCGCTCAATGCTCTGGACGAGCGCCTGGACGAAAAGTCCTTTTTTCGGGCCAGTCGAAAACACATCATTAACTTAAGTTGGGTAGAGTCCATTGAACCCTGGTTTAACGGAGGGCTGGTGGTGACTTTAAAGGGGGGAGAACGAATAGAAGTGAGCCGGCGACAGGCTGCCCGTTTCAAAGATTTGATGAGTCTTTAAGGGGAAATGACACGGAGCTTTCTGTCGGACAGGTATTAATAGGGGGATTTGTGCATTAATTTGTATTTAAATTTGTAAATTGGACAAAACAGCTTTTACTTAAATTTTTCCCTAAAAATTGAGATCATGAAAGAAGAAAGGATACTGATTGTTGAAGACGATGTAAATATTTCAGAAAACATCGAAGAAATTTTGCAGCTATTGGGCTATGGCAACATTGACATTGCCAATTCAGCCAACCAGGCGATTAAAGTGGTGAAGAAATTCCGCCCGGACATGGTCTTCATGGATATCAAACTAAAGGGTGATAAAGACGGGATCGAATTGGGAGAGATTATTCAGCAAATGGTGGACGCTCCCATCGTCTATGTAACCTCTTACAGCGATCCAGCTATCATTGAACGGGCGAAAAGAACCCATCCGGCTGGATTTATCGTAAAGCCTTTCAACAGCAACGATATCCATGCCATGGTGGAAATCGTCCTGTACAACCAACGAACCAGGCCGGCACTTTCTGAGGGCGTAAGTACTAAAATTGTCGAAAGCCCTTATCTGGTAGTAGATGCCGTTTATATAAAGGCCGACAACAGTTTTGAACGCGTTGATTACTCGGATATTTATTACGTGGAAGCTAACGGAAACATGGTGACGATTTTTTCAAAGAACCGTAATTTCACCATCCGAAAGTCAATGAAAGACATGGAGGAGAAGCTGCCTTCCAACCTGTTTCTTCGGGTACAGAAGTCCTATATCGTCCAATTGGGCCAAATAGAAAGCTTTAATACCAAAGAGATCAACCTGAAGACCGGCGATGTGGTACAGGTGGGCAGGCAATATTACAATAGCTTCCTGGCCAAATTGAATACCATCACAGAAAGTTAATTTATAGCAACTCGTTAGCTAAATTGGCGAGTTCGGAACGTTCCCCCTTTTCCAATTTGACATGGGCGTAAAGGGGGTGCGTCCTTACCCTGTCGATTAAGTAAGAAAGACCATTGCTCTGACTGTCCAGGTAAGGAGTGTCAATCTGGAAAACGTCCCCGGTAAAGATTATTTTTGTGTTCTCTCCTGCCCTGCTAATGATGGTTTTTACTTCGTGCGGCGTGAGGTTCTGTGCCTCGTCCACTATAAAAAAGATATTGGAAAGGGAGCGGCCCCGGATGTATGCAAGCGGCTGGATTACCAGTTTTTCCTGGTTTACCATGTCCGAAATTCGCTGATACTCCTTATCATGTTCCTTGTATTGGTTTTGGATGAATTTCAAATTGTCCCAAAGCGGCTCCATGTAGGGATTCAATTTGGATTTAATGTCTCCGGGCAGATAGCCGATGTCTTTATTACTTAACGGGACGATGGGCCTGGCAAGGAAAATTTGCTTAAAATTACTACGTTGCTCCAATGCCCCTGCCAGGGCTAATAAGGTTTTTCCCGTTCCGGCCACTCCCTGAATGCTAACCAATTTGATTTTCGGGTCCATGATGGCGTGCAGCGCAAAGGCCTGTTCTGCATTTTTGGGACTGATATTGTAGGCCTTGGATTTGGATATTTTTTCGAAGGATTTCTCTGCCGCATGGTAAAAAGCCAGTATGGAAGCGTTGGGTGTGGCTCCTTTCAATATATAATAAGTATTATTGGCAGGAAGGGATTTTGGTGTTCCCTCAAAGACTTGCTCCGCATCCAGGTTGCTTTTTTCGTAAAGCGTATTGATGATTTCCTGGCTCACATTTTCAATTATCTCTTTGCCCGTGTTTTCAATTTCGGTGATGTTTTTGATTTTTCCGGTTTCGTAATCCTCTGCCGGAATATCCAGGGATTTGGCTTTCAGCCGGAGGTTGATGTCCTTGCTGACCAATATGACCTTACGTCTTTTTTCCGTCTGCCGCAGGCTTAAAGCCGCATTCAGAATTTTATGGTCATTTTTTTCTTCCCCGAAAATTTCATTGGCATTCAGCGAGTTTTCTGGATTCATCATCACCTTAAAAGCACCTTTGGTTTTTCCGTTAAGCGGTGTCCAGTGCTGGATCATCTGATCCTTCGCCAGCCGGTCCAAGAGGCGAATGAATTCCCTTGCTTCAAAATTTTTGGTGTCGTTGCCCTTTTTGAATTGATCGAGTTCTTCCAATACCGTGATCGGAATCACAACATCGTGCTCGGCAAAATTCATTATGGAGTAATGATCATACAAAATGACAGAAGTGTCTAAAACAAAAATCTTTCTGTCCTGAGTCGTTGCTTTCTTCACCATAAAAACAAATTGGAGTGGAATGACGATTAATAATACTTATTTTAATCGACAAACGTTAATGAAATCACTGAAAATTAAGGGTAATCATGGTACATATTATTGCCAACAAGGATTAACCCGCTATGCGACTGGGATTTACAAATAACCGTAAATCCAACCTTAACGAAGGAGCGATCGTCGTGCAGCTGTTTCATTTTTTGGCGTTCCAAATTTCCCAGGCGGCTTCCGCCTGCAGGTGGAGCATTTCCATGCCGTTCTTGGTTTTTGCCCCCCTGCCAGCGGCTTCCTTCATCAGACTGGTTTCCGCTGGGTTATAGACCAGATCATAAACCCAATGTTTTGTACCGAGCTGTTCAAAGGGAATAGGGGGCCATTCGCTGGTATTGGGGTAGGTACCCAGCGGAGTCGTGTTGATGACCAGGGGATGATCCGCCAGGATACCCGCGGCTAATTCCTTGTAAGATAAGATGGATTTGGAATCCGGATGCGAAACTCGGGAGACTTTAAAAAAAGCAATACCCAGGTCATTAAGGGCTTGTGCTACCGCATTGGACGCACCGCCAGTGCCAAGGACCAAGGCAGCAGGCCGTTCCTTCCCCAGCCAGTTTTCCAGGGAGGTTCGGAAACCGACATAGTCCGTGTTGAATCCTACCAATTCGTCGGGGCTAACTTTGATACAATTAACAGCTCCTATTGCCCGGCAGGCTGGCTCCAGCCGGTCCAGGAAAGCGATGACTTGTTGCTTGTAGGGTATGGTTACATTCAGGCCAATGAGGTCTGGTACCTTAGCCAGCAAAGCAGGAAAGGCCTGAATGGTTGACAGCTCATAGAGCTCGTATTGACATTCTTTTAAGCCTTCTTTTTGAAATTTTTCAGAGAAATATTTTTTGGAGAAGGAATGAGTCAGTGGAAATCCAATGAGTCCGTATTTTTTCATTCGCTGCTAAAATTATGTGCCAACCGTTCAAGCCCTACCACGAGCAGCACTCCAAATAAAAACGCAAAAATGGCAAGAAGGAAACCGGGATCCTCCCCTGTTTCTATCAGATAGACATGCGGAAGGATGTTTTCCGTTAGTAGCGGTTTTTGCATGCCGGAACTGGAAATGCGGTAGCTTAACACTTTTTTCCAGGGCCAAATTTTATTGATGGAGCCAACCATAAATCCCGAAAGCAGGGATAGGGTAAGCGCGTGGAAATTATTTAAAAACCAGGAAATTACCCGGCTAAAGAGGAGTAATCCGCTGACACAGCCCAATGCAAAGACTCCCAGGACCAGTAGGTTTTTATCATTGACTGCCGTGAGGATGTACTCATATTTGCCTAAGATGAGCAGTAGAAAGCTTCCGGATATTCCCGGTAATATCATGGCACAAATAGCGATGGCTCCCGAAATAAATGTAAACCAAAGCGTGTCCGGTGAGGTGATTAAGGGCAATTCGGTGATAAAATAGGCCAGGACTGCTCCCAGCGGAAACATTAGCATGGCTATGAGGCTCCAGCGTTTGATTTCCCTCAGGATCACGATAGCACTGATCAGGATCAAGCCGCAGAAAAAAGACCAAAGCGGGATGGGAAAGTGATCAATAAAAAAGGTAATGATCCTGGAGAAGGCAAAAATACTGGTCATAATGCCCAGAAACAGCACCAATAAAAATCCTCCATTGACGTGCTTCCAAAATTCAACTATTCTCAGGCGAGTTAGCAATTGTAGCGCCTGCAGATCAAAGGAATTAATGCTTTCCAATAATTCCTCATAAATCTTGGTAACCAAAGCGATGGATCCACCCGACACACCGGGTACGATATCCGCACTTCCCATACCCATTCCCTTAAAGAACAAAATTACCCAGTCACTAATTCGCTTCATTGTGTGGCCTGTTTAGTAGTAGAACCGATAAAAATCAGAGGCTCAAAAAGAAGTCAAAAGTGTCCCCTCTCAAACCCAGCCTTAATGTTTCCAGGGGGATGATTTCGTTGGGAGCGATGTTTCCGAGATTTACATTTGATCCCAGAAGCTTAATGAACCATACCTGTTGTTCCTTTTGAGGTGCTTCCCAGATGATTTTTTCTTCGGGTATCTGGGTGAGGATTTCTTCTACCAGCCCCTGCCGTACTTCTCCGGAATCCCTGAAAAGGCCGACCGTTCCCCCTTCCCTGGATTCTCCGATTACCTTCCAGGCACCAGCATTCAGTTCTTTCTGCATTTGGTCGATCCATTTGTAGGGAGGGATGATTTTGGCAGCATCTTTTGAACCTACCTCGGACAAAACGGTCACCTTTTTAGCCATCGTTTCGATGTACCTGCATTTTTTGTTATGGTCCAGGGTGATGGATCCGTCAGACACCTCTGCGAACTCAAGTTGGTATTCCTCTAAAAGTCGGACATAATCGTCAAATTGGTCGCGGATGACAAATGCTTCAAAAAGGGTTCCTCCGAAATAGACCGGAATGCCTGCCGCCCGATAAATGTCTATCTTTTCCCGTAAATTTTTAGTAACAAAAGAAGTCGCCCATCCTAGTTTGACAATATCTACATAATCTCCACTGACTTCAATAAAATCTTCCACTTCCCGAAGGCTAAGCCCCTTATCCATGGCCATGGTAAATCCAGAATTTCTAGGTTTGTCAGTCCGGGATGGAATGCTCTTAAGATCGTAATTCATTCAATAAAATTTTGACAAAATTGAGACAAAAGAAATTTTATTTTTTAAAATCCTCTCTGTACTGGTTGATAATTTTAAATATTGCTTTCTGTTTTTCCAACTC
>JAWLFL010000107.1:0-13392 GCA_041685605.1 Cyclobacterium sp.
TCGGAGGCTTCCTGTTGGTGTTTTTGCCCAATGTTCATTTCTGGACGGCTGGTGTTGGCAAGGAGGCGTTTCTATGGCTAGGCCTGGTACTAGTCATGGTGGGAACGCAAAATTTCCCCGCAGGATGGGGCTATTTGCTTTTGGGATTGTTGCTTTCATTAATGGTCCGACCGATTCAAGGGCTTGTATTGGCCGTATCGGTGGCAGGTATACTGCCTTTTCATCCTAGCCTTCGAATTTACCGAAGGTGGGTCATTCCTCTGGGGGCAGCCGTGATCGTTGGGATACTGGGCTACCGCTGGATCTTGGGTTCGCTGGAATACGGCTTTCACTTCGGATGGATAGGGGAGCTGCTGGATTGGCAACACCGCTACCTCGATTCCTTTGGCGGGAATAGCCGCCTGCCCATGGCCGACTATTCATTTCCTAAAAAATTAGCCGCCGTTTTTTTCAGACCCTATCCCTGGGAAGCGGAGGGTTTTTGGCCCTTGGCAGCTTCCCTGGAAAACAGCCTTTTTTTCCTCCTGTTAGTAGCCGGAAGCCTGGCACTACTTCAAAGAGGGATGAAGCGCAGCATTCCGTTTTTCTACCGCATAGTCTTTGTCTATGGTATTTTACTATCAATATTATTTGCCCTGGCCCTTAATAACCTGGGGGTAATCATGCGAATGAAAAGTATCTACACGGTCTTTATGAGTTGTTTTTTTTACGAGTGCATGGTTCATGGTAAATCCGGGCTCCGATGAATAAAGGAAGCTTAATCATCTCCCTGGATTTCGAGCTCCATTGGGGCCGGTTTGATAAAACGCCTTTGAAGGGTAATGAGGCTTATTACCACAAGACGAGGGAGGTTGTTCCAAAATTGCTTTCGCTGTTTGTGGATTACAAGCTGGAAGTTACCTGGGCGACGGTGGGCATGTTGATGGCCGAGAACTTGGAGGAATGGGAATGGTTTAGTCCGGCGCTCAAGCCAGGGTTCAGCAGTCCGGAGTATTCGGCCTATGACTGGCTTAAGAATACCCGGGCAGACCATCACTGTCTGTTTGCTCCGGATCTGGTCCGGGAAATTATCCGGACACCCGGCCAAGAGTTGGGAAGTCATACCTTTGCCCATTACTATACCCGGGTACCCGGCCAACTGGCGGGGGAGTTTCGGGCCGATTTGCTTGCCGCCCGGCACATTGCAATAGAAAAATTCGGGACGGATCTTCGTTCTCTGGTCTTTCCCCGCAACCAGTACCATACGGAAGCCTTGCAGATTGCCGGAGCACTTGACTTTTGTGCGGTACGAACCAATCCCGGCGATTGGTTTTGGCAAGATCCGGAAAAGGAAGGTTGGTTTAAAAATGGCATCCGGGCGGCAGATTCCCTTTGGCCTCTTGGCAGTCGGACCTCCTTTCAGCCAGCTAACCGAAGTCCCGGATTTCCCAGTTTGGTTCCAGCATCTCGCTTTCTCAGGCCCTATCAGCAGCGGCTTCCCTGGCTAAACCGCATGAAAATCAAACGGGTAAAAGCTGAAATGGAATGGGCCGCCCAAAAGGGAGAAGTGTACCATCTTTGGTGGCACCCCCACAACCACGGACAGCATCCCGAGCAAAGCCTCCAGGAAGTGAAAATCATTCTGGATCATTTTTTAAAATGCAGGGAGTTGTATGGCATGCAGAGCTATTCCATTAGCCGTTTTGCCGAAGATCAGCTTCCTCCGGGACGGGATTGATCCCGGCTCATTCCTTCTGGCACGCCCATTCCTACCCCTTCCCGAATCCTCCCTGGGAAATACCTTCCCCAAAAACGTACCGTAATTTCCAATAGCGGGCCAAACGCTATTTTCCAGTCCCGTTTACGCATGCAGGCATGTTGGTGAAAGGCGATCCTTTGCCAGGTAGGGGCCAATCTATAGCAGGCTACCTAACTTTAGCTGCATAAAAAAACCTGAATAGTTGTCGGCTTGGTGTTTATGTGTTTATTTTGTCTTTGCTTAAATTAACTTCACCAATGAACCTGTCAGATTTTAAAAATAGCATCCAAATGGATACCCCTCCATCGGGTTTATCTGTATATTTGCAATCGCTGTGGTTGGATAAGAAAGGAGATTGGGACCGTGCCCACGGATTGATTGATTCCCTGGGGGGCGAAGATGCCGCCTCATTACATGCCTATTTGCATCGCAAGGAAGGAGACCTTTCCAATGCCGGTTATTGGTACCGTCGGGCGGGGAAAAATCCTGCTTCCAACAGCCTGGAGGAAGAATGGGAGCAATTGGCCCGTTATTTTTTAACGCAATAATAAAGGTAACCTATTTTTACCTTTCGAAATGAAATTTTTGGTACCCACAAGGAGACAAATACCGGGCGTTTTTGATTAACTAGATACATTATTCGTTTCAACGTAAAAGAGACATGAAGGTAGCATTGATAGCCCACGATGGGAAAAAAGCAGACATGGTTCACTTCCTTAGCGGGTCGAAAAAAGAACTAGAAGGTGTTATCCTTGTGGCTACGGGTACCACCGGAACTCATATCGAAAAAGCGGGGTTTGAGGTGGAGAAATTGTTATCCGGACCATTGGGCGGGGATGCTCAAATTGGGGCCATGGTGGCGCAGAAGGAACTGGACATGGTGATCTTTTTCCGAGACCCGCTGGGCAAACATCCCCATGAACCGGATGTGCAAATGCTGATGCGGATCTGTGATGTGCATAACGTGCCACTTGCCACCAATTTGGCAGCAGCCGAATTGATGTTCCAACATTTGAAATAAGAAAACGACTCTGACAACTACATGCTAGACCAACCTATAACCATTAAAAAAATTGGCGTACTTACCTCTGGCGGTGATGCGCCGGGAATGAACGCGGCCATTCGTGCCGTGGTCCGCGCCGGTTTCTATTATAAGCTGGAGGTTTTCGGAATATACCGGGGATACGAAGGAATGATCCAAAACGATATTCGAAAACTTGACAGCCATTCCATCGCCCATGTACTGGAAAGGGGTGGAACCTTCCTGAAGTCTGCCAGAAGTGAGGAGTTTAAGACCCCGGGAGGAAGAAAAAAGGCCTATGAAAACCTAAAGAGGCATGGAATCGATGCCCTGGTGGTGATCGGGGGAGACGGCTCGCTGACCGGTGCACACCTGTTTTACAAAGAATTTGGCATACCGGCGGTAGGATTGCCGGGAACCATTGACAACGACCTCTTTGGTACGGACCTTACCATTGGGTTCGATACCGCCTGCAATACGGCCATTGAAGCCATCGACAAAATCCGTGATACGGCCACTTCCCATGATCGATTGTTTTTTGTGGAAGTAATGGGTCGGGATGCAGGGTTTATTGCGATTAATGCAGGTATAGGTAGCGCTGCCGCTGCCATTCTGATCCCGGAGAAAAAATTCCCGGTTGAAAAATTGATCGACCGTCTCAAATTCCGGGAAAAAGCCAAAAAAGAAAGTAATGTGGTGATCGTTGCCGAAGGCGGTAAAAGTGGGGGTGCTCAGGAAATATCGCTGAAAGTAAAAAAAATCCTTCCCAGTTACGATATCAAGGTGACCATATTGGGCCATTTGCAGCGGGGAGGAGCTCCCTCTTCCTTTGACCGCATCCTGGCCAGTAAATTGGGAGTGTCGGCAGTGGAAGGCCTGCTCCATGGTAAATACGATGTGATGGTAGGCATCATCAATAACAAAATCGTGTTTACGCCCATCAAACGGGCCATTGTCGATGATAAAAAAGTTGATGAGGAGGATTTGCGGATTGCCGGCATCCTATCTACCTGATCGCGTACTCATTACCGTTTTGCAAGGCTATTAAGGCTCCAACTCCCGGGCCGGATCTCCTCCTTCCCGGTGATATTGGTCTTGGATTTTTTTGGGGGGATTCTCGTTAATTTTTTGCGTTTATACAAATAGGGGGTGTTATCCTTGTCTTTTGCCTACAAAAAATTTCCATTTACTACTATTTTTGGACATATTGTAGTTTGATTGTCAATTATCTTTTTTCCACTACCTAAAACAAACCTATTTAATAACATGAAGAAAAACATTGAACGCCTGCAACAAAACTATCTGGACCAAGTGCGGGAAAAGGTCACCCATGCCAAAGCTCCGGCCTCTTTGGCGCAGGATTCCGAAAACGGTCGAAGGTCCTTTTTTAAAAAAGCAGCATTGGGAGGATTGAGCCTGGGGGGCATGATGATGCTTCCTACTGAGGACACCATAGCCCATACCACTTCTAAGGTCAATCGCCTTTCCAACCCCTCCGATTTGAAAATTACCGATATGCGCATAGCGCAATATGGTAATGTTCCGATATTGAAAATTTACACCAATCAGGGCATTCATGGTTTGGGAGATGTAAGGGATGGAGCAGACAAGCGCTACGCCCTGATGCTGAAAAGCAGAATTCTGGGTGAAAACCCCTGTAATGTGGAGCGGATTTTTAAGCGGATCGAACAATTCGGATGGCATGGCCGGCAGGGTGGTGGTGTATCGGGGGTGGAAATGGCCCTTTGGGACCTGGCAGGTAAGGCCTACGGTGTACCGCTGTATCAGTTGATGGGAGGAAAGTTCCGGGATAAAGTTCGGATCTATGTAGATACCCCCACCGTAAGCGATCCGGATGAATTTGCCAATAAAATGAAGGAACGGGTGGACATGGGCTTTACCATGCTGAAAATGGATATTGGTATTGGATTGATCAAAGATGAAGAAGATACCCTGACCAATAAAGCCCCCTGGGGACAGTTGCGGGGCTGGTCGGATCAGGATGTGATGAGTTATACCCAAACCCCGCATCAGTTTACCCATGTGCAGATTACCCAGAAAGGACTGGAACGGATGGTAGAGTATGCCGCCAAGGCAAGGGAAAAGGTAGGCTATGAAATCCCGCTGGCCATTGACCATTTCGGGCATATGGGATACAATGAAATGATCAAACTGGCAGAGGCTTTTGAGCCCTACAACATCGCCTGGCTGGAAGACCTCATTCCCTGGCAAAATACCGAACAATGGAAAAGGATCACCGAAGCGATTACCACGCCTACCCTGACCGGAGAAGATACCTATCACAAAAAGAATTTCAAGGACCTGATTGAAACCCGGGCGGTGGACCTGGTTCACCCCGATCCTGGCAGCGCAGGAGGCTACCTGCAAACCAAAAAAATCGGAGATTATGCGGAGGAGTATGGAATCGGCATGGCCCTGCATCATGCGGCCTCTCCCATTACCTTTATGGGTACCATCCATGCGGCCGCCGCTACCTATAATTTCATAGGCCTGGAGCACCATTCGGTGGATAACCCCTGGTGGGAGGATTTGGTAACCGGAATCGATAAACCGTTTGTAAAGGATGGCTATGTGGAAGTTCCGGAATCCCCGGGAATAGGGCTGGAACTGAATGAAGACGAGGTGAAAAAGCGACTTCGGGAAGGAGAGCAGTTTTTTGCACCTACCGATGACTGGAACGAAATTCGATCCTGGGACCGAACCTGGAGTTGAGTTCTCAAGAAACCGAAACCCCTGGAAATTTATCCGGGGGTTTCTTTTACTTATTACCCGAAATTTTTAACTTGGATCAACCCCTTTAAAATACCATGAGCAAATCTAAAGACATCTTTTCCATCCTTCTTCAGCTGGCAGTTGCGGGATTGGTCATCATTTTTACAGGGTACCTGTTACCGGGCATAGTGGTCACTGATTGGATTACCGGAGTCATTATCGCCGCATTGTTGGCATTGTTAAACCTTACCATTAAGCCTATATTGATCTTTCTAACCATTCCCATTACCATCTTGACCTTAGGCTTGTTTTTGTTAGTGATCAATGCGCTTTTGGTAATGTTGGCCGCTGCGTTGATCCAAGGATTTACAGTGGATAATTTTTGGTGGGCCCTTCTTTTTAGTTTGGTATTGTCTCTGGTCAATTCCATTTTGGGCATTTCGCTGGGAAATGGACTCAGAAAGTAGCTGCTGATCAATTGCTTACTAACCGATTGGATTAAGTTTGCTCCGGAAACGGTACGGAGCGGTCTTGTATTCGGCGGTAATAAACCGGTTTCTGGTTTTCTACGGTCAGGGCATGGGGAGCACGATCACTTTTTGGCACATGGATAAGAAGCAGGTATTTCTCCTCTGTAGGTTCAGAATCAGTAGCTAACGGCACTTCGTATACCTCAAATGTGATCGGAAAGGAGGGCTGACAATACTTTTTCATGGCCTCAGTAGCCATAAACATTTCCTCTTCCGGGTCTATGCCCAATACCTGTTTTCGGTCAGAAACGCCTACCACTACCGTTCCTCCTTCCGTGTTGGCAAAAGACAAAAGTGTTTTAGCAATTTTTCGCTGGCTGCTCAGACTTTGCTTATAATCCAGGTGCAAGCCCTCCGGTGTAGTGAGTAAGTTTTTGATCCATTCACTATTCTTTTTAGGAGAAAACATTTTTTTAAAAGGTAAAATATGGTAAATTATTGAAGAGTTAATATGAGCAATATTAATTTTTTATTTAATTGTAATCAAAACCAGCAATAATCATTTCACAAATCCAGCTTATAATCCAATGAACTATCCAAATGAAGGCTTTTTGCCTGAAACCATTGCAAAACTACGCAAAGAACTTGAAGCTGCCGGGAAGAATTTTAAAATCGTGGCAGGGGAGGATAATTCCGATGAATATGTGAATTTTTATTTTGTCGGAAAATTCGAAGGTAAAGATGTCATCTATGATGCCGTATTGTATACGCTTCGGTTGCATTACCAGAGTGAGATCTACGAATTGGCAGAGCACGAGGCAGCTAAAAAATTCCCTGACTACCACGGCATCAGTTATGAAGAAGACGAAAACGGGAACCTCAAACCACTGAAGGCAGAAGAGGAAGAGGTGGGTTGGTTTATCACGGAACTTATCATGGACATGGAAGAGGAAGGAAGGGTGAAAGTGCAGGAGTTTGTAGATATTGATACGCATCACGACTATGGTATTGGCCTGGATGCTGCTTTTAACCTTGAAAGCATAGACGAACAGGTGATCCGGAAGTTTGTTTCCGACTTTAATAATGATTCCCTGATGTTGGACGAAACCTTTTACGCATTTGAGTCCGAAGAGGAGGATGGCTAAGGTCGGCCCTTTTTTCTGATAATTGCCAACAATTGTAGTTGCGATAAGTTTTGGAGGTATGTTAAAAGTAGCCTGGTCCTCGCTTTATGCCCATCCCTTACCCGAAGGGCACCGATTTCCCATGGAAAAATACGAGTTACTTCCCGAGCAGTTGCTTTACGAGGGCACGCTTTCGGAAGCTAATTTCTTTAAACCTGAAAAAGCGGAGGAGTACTGGGTGAGGGCAGTGCATGACGAACAGTACCTGGAAAAATTAAAAAGGCAGCAATTAAGTCCTTCAGAGATCCGGCGAACGGGATTTCCGCTTAGCGAAGCCCTGGTGGAACGCGAACTGCATATCATGCAGGGATCGGTGATGGCAGCTGATTTTGCGCTTGAATATGGAATTGCCATGAACACCGCCGGCGGTACCCATCATGCCTTTGCAGATAGAGGGGAAGGTTTCTGTTTGCTAAACGATATCGCTATCGCCGCTCAGTACCTGGTGGAGGGCAGGAGATTAAAAAGCGTGCTGGTGGTCGATTTAGACGTACACCAGGGAAACGGTACCGCTGCTTTGTTTGCCAATAACGCCAAGGTAGTCACCTTCAGTATGCATGGGGAGCATAATTACCCCATGCACAAGGAAAAATCAGATCTGGACATTCCCCTAAAAGACCATACGGATGACAAGACCTACCTGGAAATATTGGGAAAGAATTTGCCAGCGTTAATGGATCGGGTTGCCCCCGAATTTCTAATTTATCAGTCCGGAGTGGATGTCCTGGCCTCGGATAAGCTGGGCCGGTTGGGCTTGTCTCTCAGCGGATGCAAGGAGCGAGACAGGATGGTCCTGGAAACGGCCAAAAAAAACCGCGTGCCAGTCATGTGTTGCATGGGAGGGGGCTATTCTCAAAAAATCAATGACATCATAGAGGCTCATGCCAATACCTATCGATTGGCACAGGAACTGTTTTTTTAATTAAAAAATAATAGTGATGCGCAGAGAAAAAGTAAGAAAAAATTGGTTGATGCATGCCGTGGGAGGTTTGTTATTAACCGGATTGGGGCTTAGCCTGTTTGGAGAAGCGCTGATCAGGAAATGGGATAACGCGGCTTTTTGGGACTGGGTACTATGGGGCACGCTGGCCCTGCTGGTGTTCAATGCGGGCATTTCGCTGGTAGGACAGGCGGTGATATACCGGGTGAAAATGGATAACCTTCCGGATCGTGACTAATTAGCAATAGCGGATATTTAACATTAATTAAGCGGGCAGAATTTGTAAAAGGTTTAGAATCCTTATATTTGCCCCGAATACTATAAAAATCCGTAAGAAGTGAGAAAAATAACAACGATTATCAGTGCAATGGTAATTGCGGGCATGCTTGCAGTATCCTGTAATTCCACTACCCCAGGGGAAGAAGTAAGTAATATTGCAGACGAAGTGAACATTGCAGATTTGAAAGTGGCTTATATTGTCACGGACAGCGTTATCAACAACTTTACCTATTTTAAAGAAAAATCCGCCGAAATCGCAGAAAAAGGCAAAAAATACGAAGGTGAATTGACCAACCGGGCCAGGGGATTTGAGCAGGAAGTACAGAACTTTCAGAGCTCTGCCTCTTCGATGACCATCAATCAGGCCAGGGCAAAAGAAGAAGAGTTGGTCACGAAGGAGCGGAATCTGGTGGCCTTCCGTGAAAATATCATGCAGGAGCTGTCTGCCGATGAGACCAAACTGTACAATGAAGTTTACGACATGATTCAGGAATACCTGGACACCTATGCGGTAGAAAATGATCTGGAAATGATCCTTTCCTACACCCGCGGTGGAGGCGTTTGGTATGCCAATAAAACCCTGGACATCACCGATTCGGTCGTCAAGGGAATTAACGAAGATTACCTAAACGGTGAGGAAACGGAAGCGGCCGAACCGGCTGCCTCTGAATCGACTGAATCAGAGCAAGAATAACGGTCAGAAATTTAGGCATCAAGAGCCCGGGTTTTCCGGGCTTTTTTGTTTCTATTTATTCCAGTTGCTAATCAATGCCTGGTTTACTATCTTCCCTGCGCTTTTTATCATTAGTTTCTAAACAAGGATTAAATTTAACATTTGGATCATGGAAATTACCAATTTTCTGAAACACCATTACCGACACTTTAACGCTGCTGCCTTGATTGATGCTGCAGACGCGTATAAATCCCATTTGGATGAAAACGGTAAGATGATGATCACCCTTGCCGGGGCCATGTCCACGGCGGAATTGGGCATTTCGCTGGCGGAAATGATTCGACAGGACAAGGTTCAGATCATTACCTGTACCGGAGCCAACCTGGAAGAAGACATCTTTAACCTGGTGGCACATGATTATTACGAGCGCATTCCCCATTATCGAGATCTCTCTCCCCAACAGGAACAGGAACTATTGGACCGGCACCTAAACCGGGTTACCGACACCTGTATCCCGGAAATGGAAGCCATGAGGAGGATTGAGAAGGTGATATTGCAGGAGTGGCAAGAGGCAGACCAAGCTGGTGAACAGTTTTTTCCTCATGAATTTTTTTACAAAGTATTGCTCTCCGGGAAGTTGGAAAAAGAGTATCAGATTGATCCGAAAAACAGTTGGTTATTGGAAGCAGCCAAGAAGAATCTCCCCATCATCGTACCGGGATGGGAAGATTCTACACTGGGGAATATGTATGCCGGACATTGCATCTCTGGAGATATCCAGGACGTTCACACCGTCAAGGGAGGTATACAGTACATGATGTATTTAGCAGATTGGTACACCGAAAATGCCAAAGAAGAAAGTAAAGTAGGTTTTTTCCAGATTGGTGGCGGCATAGCGGGCGATTTTCCCATTTGTGTCGTCCCCATGTTGCACCAGGATTTGCAACGGGATGGAATTCCTTTATGGGGGTATTTTTGTCAGATTTCGGACAGCACCACCTCCTTTGGCTCTTATTCCGGTGCGGTACCCAACGAAAAGATAACCTGGGGAAAATTGGGATTGGACACTCCGAAGTTTATCATTGAATCGGACGCTACCATTGTTGCTCCCCTGGTATTTGCCATCGTTTTAGGCTATTAATCCAAAAACCCGTGTATGGAATAGTCATCATAATTTCAAGGGCCATTGCCCTTTCGGTGCTTGCTGTTTGGATCACCTTGCCCGTTAACGCCCAGGAGGATTCGATCCGGCATGCGGTCTCCATGGCTTATGATGAACAATTACCCCTGATCGGGGCGGATGGGAATTTGTATTTCTCGCTGGCTTTTCATCCCCAAAATAATGGAGGAAACCAGGATCCGGGAGACATCTGGTTTGCCCGGGAGGAAGGAGAAGGGTTTGGTAAATCAACGCCCATGGCTTCCTTAAATACGCCATATTTAGATTTGCTGATCGGTTTTATTCACCCGGATACGGCACTGGTGTATCACCAGAATCTGAATAACCAGCAGGTAATGCAGGGATATTATCGATCCGGAGAAGGTTGGGAACGGGGAGATGAACACTTGATTCCCGGATTTAGGTCTACAGGAAGCCACTTTAGTGCCAGACTCGATGCCGAAGGCAGCCTTATGATCCTATCCATGGATTCCTTTGGTTCGTATGGTAACGAAGACATTTACCTGTCTTTTCGAGAGGATACCACCTGGTCCCGGCCGTTAAACCTTGGAGGCACGATCAATACCTACCGGCAGGAATTAAGCCCTTACCTTAGTGCCGATCGGCAAACCCTTTATTTTTCGACCAATGCCTACGAGGGAAATAAATCCCTGGGAGTTTATACCAGCAAACGCATGGGAGAGTCGTGGACGGAGTGGTCTGAACCGCGCCCATTGAATTTACCGGAAATGGAGGGTTGGGATCTTTATTTTTACCAGGATCCCTACCGTGACCGGTATTTTTTCACCAATACCCGGACCAGTGATGGGTATGGAAATATCCTTTGGGTAGGGGAATCCTCGGTTGAGGCATCCAACCTGGCCGCTCAAAAAGAAAAGTCAGCTCCTGAATGGCAGGACACCCTGGCCATTTCCGAACCATCAGCGGAAAGCATTCCGCCTCCGTCGGCACCGGAATTGGATCTTTCCCAACAATTGGAAAAACTGGAGCCGGGGGAATCACTGGTCTTGGAAAACCTGCTCTTTCAAAGAAGTTCGGTAGTGCTTGCAAGTGAGGAGGCATCGCAGGAGTTGACCCAGTTGGCTGCCTATTTGAAGGAACACCCGGAATATGTCATTTCGGTGGAGGGTCATACGGATAACTATGGGAGTACCCGCTTAAAGGAAAGGCTGTCCCTAAACCGAGCGCGGAAGGTAAGAGACATGCTGCTTGAAAAAGGAGTTTCCTTCGAGCAAGTCAGGGTAAATGGCTGGGGAGGGAAAAAGCCCATCGCTTCCAATGATACTGCCGAGGGAAGGCGAAAAAACAGACGTGTGGAAATTATTCTATTGAATTAACCCTAATCAACTTATGGAAACCTTAAAAACAGGCTCGCATTACATTTGGTCAATCGTCTTATTTGTTTTTGTGCTGGCAGCTTCCTGTGGTCAGAAAGAAGCAGGAAACCAGGAGGAAACCGCGGCCTGGCCCGGTCATAAATCCTGGGAAATGGGGCCATTTGTCAAACAGAATGCCGCTAATCCGGTCCTTTTGCCGGGAGCACTGGAATTTGTCTGCCCGATTCTAGGAGAATCCGTGAAATGGGAGGAAAAAGATGTATTTAATCCGGCAGCAGTGGTTAAAGACGGCCAAATCAACTTGCTTTACCGGGCCGAAGATTTTCTGGGCAGCAATAACGGCACCTCCCGTATTGGCCTGGCCTTAAGTGAAGACGGTTTGAATTTTGAAAAGCTTTCCGAACCCGTTTTTTATCCGGAAAATGATAGCCTGAAGCATCTGGAGTGGGATGGGGGAGTAGAGGATCCCCGCATCGTGGAAAGTGAAGACGGACAGTATATCATGACCTACACCAGTTATGACGGAGAGGTGGCCCGATTGATGCTGGCTACCTCACCCAATCTTAAGGACTGGACCAAATACGGAAGGGTACTGAAGGGTGATTTTAAGGACACCTGGAGCAAAGCAGGGGCGATCGTTGCGGCACGTGAAGGGGAGCGAATTCTCGCTAAAAAAATCAATGGACGTTTTTGGATGTATTTTGGGGATACCGACCTTTTTCTGGCCCATTCTGAGGACCTGCTTCATTGGATCCCTTTGGAAACCAATGGGGCGTTGAAACCGGTGATGAAGCCCCGGCCCGGTTACTTTGACAGTCGCCTGGTAGAATCAGGGCCGTATGCCTTGCTTCGAAACGAAGGGATAGTGCTCCTTTATAATGGGATGAACCTGGAAGAGGGGCAAGAGCTGGATCCTTCCCTGTCGCCAGGGGCCTATTCTGCGGGTCAAGCCCTGTTTGATGGCGCGGATCCTTCCAAACTGATCGATCGTTCCGAAACTTATTTCATGACTCCGGAAGAACCTTATGAAATCGAAGGACAAGTAAATCTGGTTTGTTTCATTGAAGGAATGGTGCCCTATAATGGTAGCTGGTTTTTATATTACGGGACTGCCGATTCTAAGATCGCTGCGGCCGTTTATGAGGAAACAGGCATGCGCTAATGGGGCTAAAAAAAGGAACCCCGGCGTAACCTTTTCAGGTATGTACCGGGGTTCTGTTAATTGAGAGAATTAACAGTCTTTAAGAGGGCCGGATTAGTTTGGTCCACCGCCTCCCATGACGGCACCACCGGCACCACCATCGCCCTCTTTTAAATCTTCATTGGTCACGCCTCTTTTCTTCCTTCTGCCTCCATCGACACTTAGTTTTCCAATCCGGTAAGAGAAGTTAATTTTGAAGTTCATATAACGCATACTAGTGACGCTTTCCTGCATGATGGTAGGAGTCACCAACTCATTTCGGATTTTAAATTCAGGGGTGAAAAAGTTTTCTGCTCCGAATCCGATACTTCCTCTTTTTTCAGCAAATTGCTTGTTTATGCTTAAGCTGTAGATACCAAAGCCCCCGGATGAACCTTGTAATTGAACCCTTCGGCCCCGGTAGAAGCTGAAGGCCTGGATTTGCCAGTCATTAGGCAGGCTGTAGTTTCCGAACAGCCTTCCGCTCAACACCAACCCTTCGTTTTGTGCAGCGAAAGCAGGGTCGTCTAAGCCATTATCCAATTGGGCAAAATAACTGTCTATGGATCCATTTAGCGAAAACTTACCTGAAATGTTGATGTTGGAGAACACGCTCAGGCCATACGCTCTTTCATTTCCTATGTTCTCGTAGGTGGT
>JAWLFL010000008.1:0-46485 GCA_041685605.1 Cyclobacterium sp.
AACAAATTCTGAAGTATTTTTATTGACTGTCAAAATTAGCATTTTATTAATCGATCTTTTAATAAAGTCATCGTTTACTTTGAAATTAATCTCTCTTTAATAACCTCTTATAAAACCAAAGGATTCGTGTTTATTTCAGTACTGCCCTATTACGGCTTTAATGTACTTTCACCCAACTTTTCTACCGCCTGATGGGCCAGTTCTCCTAGCAGGTGTTCACAGTTGATGATTTTTTCCAAAAGGTCCTGGGGCAGGTAGTAGTATTGATTGGATGCCTCAAACCCTATTCTGGAATCCGCCAGGGCCAGGGCATGCAGTTGCACCGCACTGTGGATTTCCATCTCCAACAATCTACGAAGTTGCCTGTACACAAAAGGGTCGGGATTTTGGAGCCACTGCTCTCTGAGAAGGATAAAACGGCCCTGTTGGGCCACCGAAAGAAAATGCAGGTAGGCCGCCTTGGCAAGGATCAAATCCTCGGCAATCTGGGCGTGCTGCGTTCCGACTCCAGGTATTTGCAGGGCTTTTTGAAATAGATTCAGGCCCTTTTTCCATCCCAGAGCCACTTTCTCAAACTGGCTAACGAATACCTCCTCCGGGTAAGGTCCGGACCAGCCCGCCAGGTCATCGTAGGGAAAGCCCACCATACTGGCAGCATACCCGGTGGGTTTCAGGTACAATAAATTGGAGGGGCCATATTGCTGGGGGGCTGAATAGACCACCTGCTGGTGATAAGGGAATTCCTGAAAGGCTTCGCTAAATGCCGTCCACGCCTGCCGGATAAGGGGAACCGCCTGCCGGCCATACCTTTCCCAGGCCAGTTCGTCCAAAACCTGCTCTACCGTGGCATGGGCATTTAATGAAAATTTATGGGCGATTTCCAGGTTCGGTGAGGGATAAGAACCCAAGGTCCAACTCAACATATACCCATCCAACCTGGTACGGGTCAGATTAGCGGCATGTCTGGCCACCAGGTCCATGACCGGCAACCAGGGCAAGGCAGACAATTCCCAGGTATTGTTAAACTGCACTTTGGCCACCGTTTCTAGCCCTCGCTTTTTTGCTGCCGCCCAATGGCTTCTCGCCCGGGGCCCGGGTCCTACAGCAGAAATGGAATATTCCGAAACCTGCGTGGAAATGCCACCTCTATCGATGGGAAGCCCCCATTCGCTGACAGACATAAGCGCCACTTCCGCCGGTAGTTTTTCAATCACATCCAGAGCAGGTCCATGGCCATGCCAGCCCCAGTCCCAGGCTATTACACGGGCCTCCGGTTTGGCGCGATGTACACCTTCGGCGATGATCTGGTTTACCTCCGCAATGATGTCAGCATAGGGCCGCTTGCTACAGCGCGGACAGGTAGCCCTTCCCCCATGTGAGGCGCAATTGGTGAGGTTCTCCGAGGCGGTGATGGTAAATACACCTCCTAATTCTGGAACCTGCTCAAACACATGGGTTAAAGAATGACTGATCCAATCCCGGACTTGCTCGCTGCTGGTACAAAGGGTGGTCAGTCCCTGTTTGCTTATCCCCGCCATTTCGGGCCGGGAGGCAAAAAACCGGGCAGGCATGGCCCTGGGCTCGTTGATATAGAGATAGATGGAAATACCATATTCTTGGGCACGCTCGGCAATCCTCCGAAGATTCTTCAGACGGGTAGCGGACTGATCCCCAAATTCCGGAAAAAGCTTTCCTTTAGGTGCCAGTTGATTTAAGACCACGTGCATCCAGACTCCGTTAACGCCCCTTTCTGCCAGCTTTTGCAGCAGGCCATCCGGAAAAGGGTCGCTTTCCGGGTCCAGTAAGGGATCACCAAATACCCCGAAATAAGAGTAAATAAATCTCAGACCTTTCGTTTCAGGATTTATTTTGTTTTCCGGTGAATCGCTATGGTCCATTTTGGCCAGCTGATCTATAAAAGAAAAGCGGGGATCTTGGGGAAGGGGCTCGGTAAGGTGGGCATCCACAGTGGCATAAATGGAAGCCGCTTTTTCCCATTCGGAAGCTGAGGGTAAGGAATACCTCAACCGATCTACCCTGGGCTTTAGCCTTCCAAACTTATGAAACAGGAAATCATCTTCCTTCAAGGCAAACTCCATTTCCTTTTCAGACATCCCGGTCAGCTTCATTAGCTGATCGTAAGGCAGCAAATGCCAATTCCGGCGTAGCAGTGTAATGTAGAGTTGTTTCGGGTAATCAGGAAACAGCGGACTGGTCTCCTCCAATCCCATGGCCTGGGCCATGTCCCGAACCTGCCAGGGCTCGCATGCTAGCAAGGAGGCCATTTTTTCGATCCCAATCAGGTTCCAATTTCGCCAAACAAAGGCAAAAAGCCGACTGGGAAAATGATCAAAAGTGAGGGCCGGGGGATGGCTGCCCCGCGGCAGCATGTCCTGAGCGGGCACCAGGAAGGGCATGCACAGAAAATAGCCAATCAGGCAAAGGCCTAGCAAACGTTTCATGGGAAACAGGGAGTTTATCGTCCTCCAAAGTAACCAAAAATCTACCATGTGAAAAAGCCCGGTTTTTTGTTTGGCATAGTTTATCGTATTTTTAGAAATACAAGGCCGGAAATCTTTCCGTACTTTTGTGAGTTTAGCAATACAACCGCTTTATTGAAACAAATTAAGGATCCATGACCCTACCCATTATTATTGCCTTGTGTGTGTTAATGCTTTCGGCCTATTTTTTTGACATCACCTCGTCAAAAACAAAAATACCGCCGGTTATTTTGCTATTTGCGCTGGGATGGGCAGTGAATCAGCTAGCCGAGATCTTTTGGCTCGAGATTCCAGACCTTTCTACTGTCTTGCCTTTTTTAGGTACCCTGGGGCTGATACTGATCGTTTTGGAAGGAGCCCTGGAACTGGATTTCGACCAGTCGAAGGTCTCTTTTGTAGGTCGTACGGTGCTTATCGCCATTATTCCCGTATTAGTCTTTAGCTTTCTTCTGGCATTTGCCTTCGTCCAATTCGCAGATGTCAACTTCAAGACGGCCCTGCTCAATGCCATTCCTTTCGGTATTATCAGCAGTGCCATTGCCATCCCTTCTGTCAGTAACCTCCTGTCAAAAAACAAGGAATTCGTTACCTATGAAAGCAGCCTTTCTGATATTTTTGGAGTTATTTTTTTTAATTTTCTATTGGAAAATGAAAAGATTGGCGCTGCCTCCGTTGGATACTTTCTGGGAGAAATCGTAATGATCCTGATCATTACCTTCTTCGCCAGCATTATCCTGGCTTTTTTGCTCAGCAAGATCAAACACCCTGTCAAATTTGCGCCCATTATTCTGGTAATTGTTCTGATTTTTGCCATTTCCGAACTCTACCACCTGCCAGCACTGATATTTATCTTGTTATTTGGCTTGTTTATCGGCAATCTGGACCAACTACGGCACCAGTCAGTGATAAAAAACCTGCATACCAAAAGTTTTAAAAAGGAAATTAAGAAATTCAAGGAGCTCACTCTGGAGCTTACCTTTCTGATACGGACCTTGTTTTTTCTTGTATTTGGCTTTCTGATTAATACCAGGGAATTGATCAATACCGAAACCCTGATCTGGTCCATATCCATCACGGTGGCCTTGTTCTTAATTCGGGCAGTGGTATTGCGCTTGTTTAAGATAAACCTGCTTCCGCTGGTTTTCATCGCTCCCAGAGGACTGGTAACCATTTTGCTCTACCTGAGTATACCGGCAAGCCTTGGTCTGAGCGTTGCCAATGATTCCCTGATCATTCAGGTGATCATTCTTACGTCTCTGGCCATGATGCTGGGTATGTGGACCGCCTCGAAGCCCAAAGACGAAGAAGTGAAACAAAAAACCGCCTGAATAGAGTCTCTGGTAGGCTAAAACAAAAGCACTATCATTTCAAAATAAGAAACGATCGGATAAAATAGGAACCGCAGCCGCTACCGGGACATTCCTCTGGCCAATACCGGTAGGATGACTTCCACTTTCCCTCTACGAATTCCATAAATCCGATCATAGAGATTGACGACCGGGTCGCAATGAGGGACGATCACCTCTAGCCTATCCCCTACCCGATATTCCCGGTTGGCCCGGGAATACGTAACGGTACCGTATTCATCTGAACCGGCATTGTAGGTAAAATCCGGCTCTCCGATCACGATCCCGCTGGGCTTATTGATGGTGAACGCTTTGGCACCCGAATCGGTGACTAAGCGATTGGGATGGTTGGTATTGATGACAGTGGTCATGACCGTCAGCGAGGGATCAAAATCATCGTATAACTCATCATTTTGGTCACTTCCAATCGCCATATACTGGGCATCCATAAATAAATAACTGCCGACCTGCACGTCCGTAAATCCCGGCACATCCCCCATCATGTTGTATGTACCTGTGCCAGCACCGCTGAAGATCTCCACATTTAGGCCTGATTTCACCAGGCTCTCGTAGGTTTCCACCACCGGCTCAAAAGTGCGGTCCGTCCGGGCTTTTCGGGGAGCATACCCTTTGACATGCTGGGCACCGCCATCATATGCCAGGATTCCCATAAAACGGAGGTTAGGAGAACGATCTACCTGCTGAGCCAGGGCCAGGGCAGGTTTGCCGGTGGGTACCCCCGACCGGTTGATCACGTCCAGGTCTACAACCACTTCGGCGATAATGCCTGCTGCCCGGGCGGCCTCCTGAAGGTCAGCAGCATTTTGAGGATTGTCTACTGCCTGTATAAATCCAGGGTGCTTTTTCCTCAGTTGCATGGCTTTTTTTATTTTACCCAGGCTCACGTTTACCCCTGTCATCAGTACTTCCGGGATACCATTTTCCAACATGGCTTCCGATTCTGACAACTTCGCTGCACAGACTCCTACAGCCCCCGCTTCCATTTGCATACGGGCCAGAGCGGGGGTTTTGTGGGTCTTTATATGCGGCCGCACGCCGATCCCCGTGCCCAGAAGCTTTTGATGGACTTTTTTTAAGTTGGATTCCATTACCTCCAATTCCAGACATAAAGACGGGGTCTCCAATTCCCATTTGGAAAGGCCGATTTCATCGGATTCCATGGAAAGTGAAGGGTTGGCAATACTTTCCCAAGGCAAAAACAAGCTTGTGCCTGCCATCCCGGTAAGGTGTAGAAATTTTCTGCGGTTAAATCGATGCATGGTATCAGTGGTTTAAGAGTTTTCTAAAAATACGGAATATTGCCGAATGGTACACCTTAAATTCCGATTTCTCGTTAAGGAGACTGTAGCCTAAAAGAACCAATCCGGGAGGTTTGGTAGCTGCCATTTCGTAGCTAGCCACGCTTACTATTTACTCTTGTTTAAAAATACGCTATATTGAGGTTGATTTTACTCTTTTTTTTTATGCAACAGCTAGCCATTATTCAATACGGAGCGGCCGGAGAGGCTTTTTGCCTTCAGGACGGTCCGGAACTCAAACCCCAGGAATTTCAGGTAGTAGTGAAAGTGGAAGGTTTTGGCCTGAATTATGCAGATGTGATGGCGCGAAACGGCCTTTATAAGGAGGCTCCCAAAATTCCCTTTGTGCCGGGATACGAAGTAGTGGGCCAGGTAGTGGATACGGGTTCCCGTGTGCCGGAAGAAATTAAGGGTAAACGGGTGGTTGCCTTTACCCGTTTTGGCGGCTATGCTGATTTTGCGCTAGCGGATTATCGGGCGCTTGCTCAGATTCCGGAGGAAATGCCAGGAGGCGAAGCCTGTGCCCTGGCGACCCAGTACAGTACGGCGTATTATATGACCGATTACCTGAGTCGCTTGCATCAAGGAGAAATTGCCCTCGTTCATGCCTGTGCAGGAGGTGTTGGAACGGCACTTACCCAACTATGCCAGCTCCAGGGCGTTAAAGTGGTAGGATTGTGCAGTTCTTCGCGTAAAGTGGACTATCTGAGAAAAATGGGAGTAGATTTTCCTATTAACTATCGGGAAGTGAATTATACGGAAGCAATCGAAAAAGAATTTGGTAAGCGTAAGATGAACCTCATTTTCAATACGGTAGCGGGAAAAAGCTTTAAAAGAGACCTGAAGCTTCTGGCTCATGGCGGCCGCATATTTTGTTTTGGGGGTTCGGCTAGAAGTGGCCAAAAAAGTCATTTGCTAAACGACATTGCCTTTTTAATGAAAACCGGTTTTGTAAGCCCACTATTTATGATGATGAAAGCACAAGGTCTCATCGGTGTCAACATGCTACGAGTAGCCGATCATCAGGTAGATGTCATTGGGCACTGTTTACATGCGCTGGTCTCCTTATGGGAGAAAAAGAAAATCCGGCCGCAGGTAGGAGCTACTTTTCCGGCAAAAGATATTGCAGCAGCTCATCAGTTGCTTGAATCGGGGGAAAGCACGGGAAAGGTGTATGTCTATTGGTAAAATCGATACCTTTATCCCCTCCATTCCTGGCATCCGGTTTTGCCAGTTCAGTGGACTTTAAAAATAGACAAGAACCAATTTATATAGATGTTACTATTATTTATTTATTTATTTCTGGCCATCGGGGTATCATTTGTGTGTTCTGCCCTGGAAGCGGCCCTTTTGAGTATTACGCCCACCTACATCGAATCCCTGAAACAGTCCGGTAAGCGGTATGGAAAGGAATTGGAAAAATTAAAAGTGAATGTAGATCGGCCGCTTTCTGCCATCTTGAGCTACAACACCATCGCACACACCGTGGGGGCTGCCGGAGTAGGGGCTCAGGCAACTAAAATTTTTGGGGAAGCATACTTTGGAATTATTTCCGCTGTATTAACACTGGCAATCCTGGTGTTTTCCGAAATTTTCCCTAAATCATTGGGGGCTACCTACTGGAAACAACTGGCTCCTGTAATGGGTAAAGTCCTGAATTTTATGATTTTGTCTGTTTACCCACTGGTAAAGGTTTCGGAGTGGTTGACCCGGTTTTTTAAGAATGAAGGTTCCCACAAAACCACCCGTGAAGAAGTGACCGCCTTGACCAACATGGCCACCCGGGATGGAGTACTTGAAGAAAATGAGTCCAAAATCATCTACAACCTGATCCGATTCCAATCCATTTTGGTGGATCATGTGATGACACCAAGGACAGTAACGGTAGCGCTGGAAGAAAACATGAGCTTGAAAGATTTTTTGCTGCATTCCAACATTAAAAAATTTTCCCGGATTCCCATTTATGATAATACGATCGATCAGGTCACCGGCTACATCCTGAAGTATGATGTGCTGGAAAAATTGGCTCAGGACCAATTTGGTTACGTACTTAAAGACTTGAAAAGAAAAATTCCGGTGGTACATATAAGCGATCCGATTCCGGAGGTATTGGAAATGCTGATGCAAACCAGAGATCACCTGGCCATGGTCACCGACCAGTATGGGGGGCTGGCAGGGATTGTGACCATGGAGGATATCCTGGAAACGCTTCTGGGATTGGAGATTCAAGATGAAACGGATGGTGTCATGGACATGCAGGAACTTGCCAGAAATCAGTGGAAGGAGCGGGCACTGAAAATGGGTTTGTTTCCTTCGGGTGAAAACATCGATTAGGAATGGGAACAAGTGCTCAACTTCCTTCAGAAAAGGCCGGAACCTACCATTCTAATGTGCAAAGCCCGGTACGCTCAGTGGAGGATTTTTACCACCACCCCGAATTGGCTCCGAGCGACCTGGAGCAAATTGCCCGGGCCCATGAATACCAGCAGCTATCCAAGGGGACGATGCTCTTGCAGGAGGGGCAGCATGCCAATGCCTATTATTGCATCGGCTCCGGAATGGTACGCTCTTTTGCTACTAATCCTTCAGGTAAAGATATTACTACTGGATTTACCTGCCGGGGCCAAATTGCCATCGAGGTTGCCTCCCTTTTTCTAGGCGTACCCACCAAAGAAAATTTCCAAACCCTCACCGATTGCCAGGTATGGAAAATTCCGCTTATCAGCTTTCATAAATTATTCAATCAAATTCCCGCCTTTGCCTCCTGGGGCAGGGAATGGATGTCACAAGCCTTGTTGATGTATAAATTACGGGCACTGCGGATGATCACCGAAACGGCCAAAGACCGCTACCTAAGCCTGCAGCAGGAGCAGCCCGAACTCCTTCAACAGGTTCCGCTTAAGTACATCGCTTCTTTTTTGGGAATTACCGACACCTCCCTAAGCCGAATTCGAAAAGAAATTGCCAGGGGTAATTGATTTCTTGACATAGGGCAAGTACTTTTTACCTGCAATACCTTACTTTTCTTGAAACTAAAATTATAACAGCCATGGCTAGAAATACGAATCCCGTAAACTGGTTTGAGATCTATGTGGAAAACATGGAGCGAGCCAAGAAATTTTATGCTACCGTTCTGGGTGAAACCTTATCCGAACTGCCGATGCCGGAAGGAACGGAAGCTGGCGACATACAAATGGTGGCCTTTCCCTGGGTAGAGGGAACGACAAACGCCAGCGGAGCCCTGGTAAAATCATCCGATATGCAGCCTGGAGCTGGCGGTACCCTGGTGTATTTTACCTGTGAGGATTGCTCCACAGAAGAAAAAAGAGTTCCCGGGGCAGGGGGCAAGGTGCTGCAAGCCAAATTTCGCATAGGAGAACATGGGTTCTGCTCCATCTGCATGGATACGGAGGGCAATGCATTTGGCCTTCACTCTACGAATTAACCCAACCCCAATGAAAAAATACAGCATTGAAATAAAGTGGGGAATCATTTTTGCACTAATGAGTCTCCTATGGATGGTTCTGGAAAGAATGACAGGCTTGCACGACGCGCACCTGGACAAACATCCCATCTATACCAATTTTATTGCTATTCCAGCGATCGCCATTTATGTAGTGGGGCTCCTGGAAAAAAGAAAAAAGGATCACGGAGGAAAGATGAGCTACGGGCAAGGGTTCAAAGCCGGGCTTATCATCACATTGGTCGTCACCTTGTTAACCCCACTGACGCTTTGGCTTACCCTTACGGTCATCACCCCTGATTTTTTGGGCAATGCGAAAGATTTCGCCATTGAATCCGGCAACATGGCGCGGGAAGAGGCAGAGGCCTACTTTACGCAAGGAAATTATATGATTCAAAGCCTCCTTGGTGCCCCTATTATGGGTATTTTGACCAGTGCGATCGTGGCATTGTTTACCCGGAAAAGTAAAAACGAACCCATGCCTCATTCCGCAAGCAAAGATCTCGGTAGGAATTGATCCTTTTATTGAATACCTTAGAAAAGGATATTTCTTAAAAAACGCATGAAAAAATTATTGTTTTGGTGGTCCGAACTTAAATCTACTTTTTGGTTTATCCCCGTTTTTATTATTCTCCTGGGAATCGCCCTGGCCATAGGCCTGGTTTACTGGGACAGCTATTCGGGATTTGATCCTAGTGGTACCGTGAAATTTTTCTTTCCGGGTAGCCCTGATGCCGCCAAAGGCATATTAACCACGGTTGCTACGGCTATGATTGGCGTGGCGGGAACCGTTTTTTCGATCACCCTGGTGGCCCTTACCCTGGCCAGTAGCCAGTTTGGCCCCGGACTGGTGAAAAATTTCATGTATGATCGGATTAATCAAACCGTCCTGGGAACCTACGTTTCGCTGTTTATTTACTGTTTGATTGTTTTGAACACGGTTAAAGATACCGGAGACATGCAGTTTATCCCACTGTTTTCAGTTGCGTTTGCCTTGATGATGGCGATCGCCAATATCGTTTTACTTATTGTATTTATTCACCATGTGGCGACCAGCATACAGGCAGATTATATCATCGGAAACATCTCCACAAAACTCTTTCGTAACCTGACGCACTTGTTTCCTCAGGAAATGGGTAATGAGCCGGATCACAATTTACTCAACCCTGAAAAGGAAAAAAGTAACTATGCCACTTCTCAGGTGCTGGAATGTGGCTTTGATGGGTACCTGCAATACATTGACAGTGATAAACTGATGGAGGAAGCCAGTAAGCAGAAGGTTTTCATAGAGCTATTTCACCGCCCCGGGAGTTATTTGGTAAAAGGTCTCGAACTGGCTAAAATATACTCAAATAAAAACCTGGATAAAGAGGCAATGAGCCGGCTGCGTCAGCATTTTTTGGGTGGAAAAACAAGAACCCCGCAGCAGGATGCCGAACATGCCATTCACCAAATGGTCGAGATTGCAGCAAGAGCACTCTCCCCCGGCATAAACGATCCCTATACCGCCATCTCCTGTATCGATAATCTCATTAGCAGCCTGGCCTACTTGACACGGGTCAAGTTTCCCACTGCGTATCGCTTGGACAAAGAAGGAACCTTGAGAATTCAAGCCGACATCCTTACCTTCGAAGGCATGGTGGATGCTGCCTTCAATGCCATTCGGCAGTATGCCAAAGACAGTCCCGCAGTCATCATCCGGCTAATGGAGGCCATGATAACCCTCAGTAAGTTTGCGGAGACACCAGAGCAAAAGCAGCCCATAAAAAAACATGCGGAGATGATCTGGAATCAGGGCAAAAAGTATTTTGACGAAGAAAGGGACCTCAAAGACTTGGAAAAACGCTATCATAAAATATCCTAGGATTTAACCTGGTAGAACAATACCAGGTAGGACTGATTTTTCCCGGTCAAATCGCGGTGCGCAAGGCCTTGGGTAGTCGCTGGCACCTCGGCCTGGAGGCCGGTCTTTTTTTGATCGGCAGTTGCGCATTCGCAGCAGCGTTTGGGGACCTGAACTGAGTTATCGATTTTAATCCACAAACATGTGAGGTTTTGTTGATAGGCAACTAACAACAAACGTCGGCTGGATGAAACCTGACAGGTATTGTTTTTTCAAAAGTATTCGAACCATTTATATCTGCTATGGTTTAATCAGTGGCTTTTGATGGAAGGCCTTACCATTTCCCCTTGAATGGATATAGCCCTTGACTGCCCGATAGCCCAAATGAAGAGCTTGATAATGGCACAGTTTCGAGTTATTATTTTCCTTGGGCTCAATAGTCTGGTCGAAATAAGTTAAATTTATAGACCAATAAAAAGAGAAGAATTATCCACGTAAATTCGATCATAAAAATGGAAAATTTAAACGCTATCGGCCTGGACGTACAGCGCTCAGAAGAGCTAGCTCAAAAATTAAATGTATTATTAGCTAATTATTCTATCTTCTACCAAAATACCCGGGGCTACCACTGGAACATCAAAGGAGATAAGTTCTTTGAACTGCACCTAAAATTCGAGGAGTTGTACACGGACCTGCAGGTAAAGATTGACGATATCGCCGAACGGATTCTGACGCTGGGACATGCCCCACAACACCAGTATTCGAAATATCAGGAAAGCTCAGCCATCAAGGAAAGCCAGGAAGTAAATGATGGCATGAAAGCAGTTGACAATATCCTTTCTTCCTTGAAAAGTATCCTTACCCTTCAGCGGGAATTATTGGACCTGTCCGGTGAAATAGGAGATGAAGGTACCAATGCCCTGATGAGCGATTATATTCGTGAACAGGAAAAACTAGTTTGGATGTATTCCGCCTTTTTGAAGAAGTAAATCAGGTAAATAAGTCATGAATCACGTTTCCGGCCACATCCGTGAGTCGGAAGCGCCTTCCCTGGTGTTTAAAGATCAATTGCTCGTGGTCTATGCCAAACAGGTGCATGAGACTGGCATGAAAGTCATGCACATGCACCGGGTCCTGAACCACGTTGTAGCCAAAATCATCCGTAACGCCATAGGAAAAGCCGGGTTTCACTCCTGCTCCTGCCATCCACATGGTAAAACAGCGGGGGTGGTGATCCCTGCCGTAATTGTCCTCGGTAAGCGTTCCCTGACTGTAAACCGTTCTTCCAAACTCTCCGCCCCAAACGACCAGCGTATCCTCCAGTAGTCCCCGCTGCTTTAAATCCTTAATCAATGCAGCGGTGGCCTGATCGGTCTTTGCGCACTGGTTGCGGATTCCGCCGGGCAAATTTCCGTGCTGATCCCAACCCTGATGGTATAGTTGGACAAATCGTACGTCTTTTTCAATAAGCTTTCGGGCGAGCAGGCAGTTGGCCGCATAGGTACCGGGATCCCGGCTGTCCTCTCCGTACAGGTCAAAAACCCAATCCGGCTCGTCAGACATGTCACTTACCTCGGGCACAGAACTTTGCATGCGAAAGGCCATTTCATATTGAGAGATGCGCGCATTGATTTCCGGATCGCCATAGGTGTCGTATTGCAGGCCATTGAGCTCCTTGAGATAATCCAGCATTTCTTTTCGGTCCTGGCCTTCGTAATTTTCAGGATTACTCAAATACAAAACCGGATCTTTTCCGGAGCGAAATTGCACGCCCTGATGCTGGGAGGGTAGAAAGCCATTGCCCCAAAGCCGCGCATACAGGGGTTGGTCCCGGACGGCATTTTTGGACACCAGCACAACGAAACCGGGCAAATTTTGATTTTCCGAACCCAGGCCGTAGGACATCCAGGCCCCCATGGAAGGCCGGCCGGGTAATTGATGTCCGGACTGCATAAAGGTAATCGCCGGGTCGTGATTGATCTGTTCGGTGATCATGGATTTGATAAAGCAGAGTTCATCCACCACTTCTGCTGTATAGGGCATGAGTTCGCTTACCCAGGCCCTGCTCTTTCCGTATTGCTTGAATTCAAAGGCTGATTGTGCCACGGGAAAAATGCTCTGGTTGGCACTCATCCCTGTCAGTCGCTGCTCACCACGAATGGAGGCAGGCAAGTCCTGTCCCTGCATGCTTTGCAACTTGGGTTTGTAATCGTACAGATCCAGTTGGGAGGGACCTCCACTTTGAAACAGGTAAATAACGCGCTTGGCTTTTGGCGGGTGATGAGGAAGTCCGGGAAGCCCTCCTGCCGGAGACAGGCTTTTCGCCATCAATCCTTCCTGGGAAAAAAGAGAACCCAAAGCCAAAGCTCCCATGCCCATGGCTGTTCGGGAGAGAAAATCCCTACGGTCCATCTTTTTTTCCAGTTCATGGAGTTCTGAGATACCTTGAAAGCGATGTTGTTTATGGTGATGACACATGTTATCTTTTGGTTATGGTAGCGTCCGAATTGAGAATGGCACTGGCTACTACCGTATTGGCCGCCCAATCAAGCCGGTCGGGTTTTTCCTGAACCGGGTAGGAGCCTGCACTTAGCCAGCCTTCCATTTTTTCGGGTGAGCTTCTGAATTTGTCGAGCTCATTTTCTCTTAAAGCCAATAGCACTTCTATTTCCCGGTCTTGGGCAGTTCTTCCAGTGAGTTTTCGGAAAGCTTCCTGAATGCCCTGCCCGGTATCCTGATGCTGAGAAATAGTGGCGCCCAGCACCTTGGCAATTTCCACGTAGATGGGATCGTTCATCAATACCAGTGCCTGTAACGGGGTATTGGTTTCCTGCCTCCGGATGGTGGATTCGGATCGCTCTGGCGAATCAAAGATATGCAGGGTGGGATGTGGAACCGAGCGTTTCCACAAGGTATAAATACTGCGTCGGAACAGGTTTTCGCCCGTATCCTCGGTGTATTGGCCGCCATTCACCGACCACAAGCCATCGGGCTGGTAGGGTTTGACGCTGGGTCCGCCGATGGTTTTGCCCAGCATGCCACTGGCCAGCAGGGCATTGTCCCGGATCATTTCTCCAGGCATACGACCCGATGGACCACGGGCCAGCAAGGTATTCTCCGGGTCTTTTTCCTGCAATTCCGGGCTACTTAGCGAGGCTTGTTTATACGTTTCGGAGAGTAAGATCTTTTTTTGCAATTCCTTGACATCCCATCCGGATTCCCGAAAGGTCACCGCCAGCCAATCCAGCAATTCCGGGTGGCTGGGCATTTCTCCCTGATTACCAAAATCAGAGGCCGTTGCTACCAGACCACGTCCAAAAAACTGTTGCCAAAGGCGATTTACGGCCACCCGGGCCGTCAAGGGATGCCGCTCGTCCAGAAGCCACCTGGCCAGTCCCAACCTGTTTTTCTCATAGGTTTCTGCCATGGGCAGGATGGTCTCCGGAGTTCCCGGCTGAACTTCCTCTCCATGCGCATGGTATTCGCCCCTCTCCAATAGGTACGTAGGCCGCTTAGGATCCATTTCATCCATGATCATGACCTCCTGGATGGGTTCTACTGTTTCAGAATGTTCCTTCCGCGCAGCCGTTAACTTTTTAACCTGACTTTGGTAGGCAGGAGAAAGGTTGTGCCAGTAAAATGTTTCCAGCGCCTTTCTTTCCTCCGAACGCAACGCTTCCGGAGCTTTTTCAAGCATTGCTGCCAGGAGATCCGGTTGCAGCCACTGCATGATTTCCATCGGAGACAATTCCTTATCAAATACCATCAGCTCGTCAACGGCGGCTCCTTTCAGTCCCTTTCCTCTCCAAACGGCACCAATTTGAATACCGGGTTGGTTTTCACGACCAAATAAAATGTCTTTATAGAGGTTATCCTTGACCATTTTGCTGGCCATTGGGTTTCCATTCAGGTAGGTTTTTATTCCCGCCGCTTTGGAGGAGCCGTCATAGGTCATCAGCAGGTGTACCCATTCGTCTCTCGGAATACCCTCCAGCGTTATATTGCTGATGACGTTGTATGGTGCCGTGTGGGCTAGAATCATTTCCAATTTATTATCTTTCAGGTACAAATGGTATCCCCTTCGATTGTACAGTACCGCTCCCTCTCCTGTATGAAAGATGGCCCCGTTTTCCAGATTCTCCGGAATGGTGACCCAAAGGCCCACACTAAAAGGTTGGTCTTTAGAAAAACTCCCTACTCCTCCCATTTTCAGCCAGGCATCCCCATTTAAAGCCGCCGCTTTTCCCTGAAATCCCTCTACCAAAGGCGGTTGTTTGCTTTTCTCCCCTATACTTTCCATACTGCCTGTAAGGGAGGGATTTACCTTATCCCGTAAAGGAACACTATTAAAGTCAAAGTGTGCCATCAACGAAGTAGCAGGACGGTAAAAGCGCGTATCTTTGTATCGTTTACCCTTTATCCAGATATCCAGATTTGCCTTTTCGGTATTTTTAATGAAGGTTAATGCCTCTTCCGCCTCCTTTATCTCCGATTTAAGCATTTTCAGGAGCGCATCCTTTTCTTCATCCGTCCAGAGCATGGTGGGCACGGGCATGGCATTGTCCCAGGAGATCTGTCCTGCCTCGTCGACTTGATTGAAAAAACTGCTTAATTGAAAATACTCTTTCTGGCTGATCGGATCGTACTTGTGGTCATGGCATCGGGCGCATTCCAGACTTAGGGCCATGATGGCTTTTCCCAAGGTATTGGTACGGTCGGCGACGTATTCTACCCGAAACTCCTCTTGTACAATACCGCCCTCCATGTTTTGGGGATGAATGCGATTAAACGCCGTAGCCAGCAGTTGTTTTTTAGTTGGGTTGGGCAGTAGGTCACCGGCAAGTTGCTCGGTGATGAACTGATCGTATCTCATGTTTTGATTGTATGCCTCAATCACCCAATCCCTCCAGGGAGACATGTCCCGATACCGATCCACCGTATAGCCATGCGTATCTGCAAACCGCGCCAGATCCATCCAGTGCATGGCCATTTGTTCTCCGTAATGAGGAGATTCCAGCAAGCGGTCCACTTGTTTGGCATAGGCATCTTCGGATTCGTCGGCTAAGAAGGCATCCAACTCCTTCAGGGTTGGCGGCAAGCCGGTCAGGTCCAGGCTAAGCCTTCTCAGAAGCAGTTCTTTGGAAGCCCTCGGACTCGGTTTCAATCCGTTTTCATCCAGCTTCCGGCCTACAAAAAGATCAATCGGCTGTTCGGACCAGCCTGCTATCTTAGCCCCCGGCAAATTTGGCTTTTCCGGTGTAATGAATGCCCAGTGCTTTTTGTATTCCGCACCGGAGGCAATCCATTCGATCAGAATGGCCTTTTCCCGGTCGCTAAGGCTAAGGTGGGACTCCGGGGTAGGCATCTGGTAGGCATCATCGGTGGATAAGATACGTCTTACCAATTCACTTTTACCGGGTTTTCCGGGCTTGATCGGTGTTTGCCCGCTTTCTTCTGAAACCGCAAAAGCCCCTTCTGCCAGATCCAGTCGGAGCCCCGCCTGACGGGCTGCCTTATCCGGACCATGACAGGAAAAGCAATTGTCCGAAAGAATGGGCTTTACATGGATATTGAAATCCAGTTGCTCCGGCAGCTCGTCCATGGCCAATTCCACACCTTCCGGAAGGTCCGGAGCGCAACCAAAGGTCTGTAGAAGCATAAATGCTAAGAGGCAACGAAGGAACATGATTATTATACGGATTAATTTTAATACAAAGATAAAAATAACTGATTATTTACCCAATGACCCTATAATCATAGAAAATTCAAGGGGAAATGAGGTAGCCATTTTTTCAATCCATTGGGTATGAAACGAAATACAAATGAAGGTTTCAGGTGGTGAGGCCTGTCTGACTTTAAAAATAACAGCTTAGCTAACAATAACAAAATCAACGCGTTAAAAAAATATATTTCAATGATTACCTTTTAAAGGATTTGGCATTTATCTATTCATACGGTGCGGCAAGCCGCTACCCATCCCTGTATGAAAAAGCCTCAGGTTTCAAATCCTGAGGCTTTCTAGGGTTTTAGTAAGAATACTTACCGTTAGTCAGTACCAAATTTTTCATTTTCCCCCAGGTCGGGTGTAGCCGATTCCTTCAAATTGGATTTAGCCAACTCAAAAATCTGAACTAGTTTATTGTTGGTAGAATCCCAATGTTCTCCTTTGTTGATTTTAACCTTAAGCATGGCCAGGTCGGGGTCATCTTTCCCGTTTTCAAACCAGGCTGCCACCCAGGGGTTCCAATATTTGTCGATTAACTCCTGATCTTCGGAAATCATGGCCTTACCTGTTAAGGAAACGTACACATTATCTTTCGGATTACTAAAGGTCAGGCAGGTATCGGTGTCCTGCGCGATTTCAAATGCTTTGGCATCGCTTTTGGAGGTGTAAAAATACAAGGTGCCGTCGTAGGCATCCTGAACGAGGCTCATGGGGCGAGCTCGCATACTTCCGTCGTCTTTTGTTGCTTTGGTGACGAGCATTCCCACCTTAATATCTTTTATTAAGTTCCAAATTAACTTTTTGTGTTCTGGACTTGACATATGGTTACCTATTTTTTAAATTTTCTAAGTAGACTAAAAGGCTGATTTAATGTTTGGAGAATAGTTTGCCAAACTTTTCCTTCTAGAATAGCTGCAAAACGCATTCCAAAAAATAGTTTTAAAGGCTGTCGTACCCAGAGTCTTCTCGCCCTATAGGAGCTGTATAAACAAAAAAAACTTGCTCCGAATAATGAGGGATTATATGATACAAGACCCGCCCTGCAGCCTGGCCCAAGCCTAAAAATGTCCAAAGGGACATTTTCTACACGGCTTGTCCTCCCGCTGGGGCTTCCCGAATCAGCCCGAAGGCCAACCCTGCTTCGGGATAAACTTCTCGCCCCGGTCGATAAGTACCTAAAAGAGAAAAACTTGCCCAAAAGAACAAGTTTTATACTATTTGTGATCCCGCTGGGGCTCGAACCCAGGACCCATACATTAAAAGTGTATTGCTCTACCAGCTGAGCTACGGAATCATTACCTGATATGTGCCTGTATTTTACTACAGGATTATTTCAAAAGAAAACTTGGTTTTGCGTACTAGTTTTCCGTAATTGGACTGCAAATTTAAAGCACTGGATTGATAATGCCAAATCTTAAATGGATCTTTATTGTTTTTTTATCAGCTATTTCCTGGCTGTATCCCCATCAGGCTGATTGTCAGGCAGACAACCTTGCCTCGCTTCAAAAAGCAGATAGCCTTTTTTCTGAAAAGAAATACAAGGAGGCGCTGGAAATTTACGAGGGTATCCTTTATGAGGAAAACACGTACTCCCCTGCCATGCTGTTGAAAATGAGTTTCATCACCGAGGGGATGGGGGAATTTGGACAAGCTTCCTTGTTTTTATCCCGCTATTATGAGCACAATCCCAATCCCTCGGTAATCGATAAAATCAAGTCCCTTACAAATCAAACCCGTCTGGAGGGCTACGAACTCTCAGACCAGGATCGCTTTCTGTCTGTACTGGTGGAATACAAAATGGAGATTACCGCCGTTTTTTCTTTTTTGCTCGTCTTTTGCTTCATCATGGTCTTTATACTTCCCGGCAAGAAATCGTTGTTCCTGTTACCTGCATCGGTTTTCCTGATGCTGGCCTTTGTCAGCAACAATTTTATCCAAACTCCGGAAACCGCAATTATCACCGGCAGTCCCGTGTTGATTATGGACAGCCCTTCCTCAGCGGGGAATTTGATTCGACGGGTTGAGGCGGGTCATCGAGTGACCATTTCTTCCAGTCAGGATATCTGGTACAAGATCGTATGGCAAGATCGGGCAGCTTACATTAAAAAATCGGATGTCTCAGAAATTTAGGGGATCCAAGTACTTGAAATGCCCGTTCATTTTAATCTTGTGCTTGGAAGCCTCAATTTCCTTCAGAATAGGGATGACTTTCTGCAAATGATTCGTTAAAAAATCTAGCCGCTCTTCCTCCGTATGTAAGGCCAGCAACTGATATTCCTGATCTGCTTTCAGGCCAATTTTGTGGGCATAGGTAAAGGAGTTGATGGGTGCCTTTTTTAGATCGACCGTTTGGTCCATGCATTCAAAGAGCTTTTCCAACAGCTTCTCGAAGACTACTTGTTTTTCGGCAGGAGCCTCCCATAACAACGGTAAATAGGCTACCTTCCCTCCGGCATATAACTTATCATTGATGGGATTTTGAAAATCAAGAATTTTAAAGGCTTGAACTCCCTTCGTTTTAATGTCCATCCTTCCATCATCGTATTCGTTGCTGATCTCCACCAGAGATACCTCCGTTCCCACAGGCATTAGCTTATCCAGGTAGGTGCAGATGCCAAAAGGCTGTCCACTTTGTAAACAATCATGTATCAGCTGCTTATACCTGGGCTCAAATATATGTAAATGAAGGTCCTCTTGGGGAAATGCAACTAATTTTAATGGGAAAAATGCCAATTCCTGTGTCATACTCTACCGGTTTAAACCATCCAATTCGGGTGTCTTATCCCTTTAAAAACTCAAAAGTGAGGCGATGGTTTTGATTTTATCCGGACCAAAGTAACCTAGTTAGATTCCATAGGACAGATTAATTTTCCTCCTGGTTACTCTCAGGATCGTTATCTACCATAGAGAGAATTTCTCCCGGAGAGAGGTAGAGCTTTTCAATCTTCTTTTTATAATCCAACGGGATTTTTTCGTGATTCAGGACAAAATTTTTGGTAGCAATAATTTTTTCACCCAGTCCAAATGCTACCGCATAGCTGTCCGCGGCAATTTCGGCCTCGGTAATAAACGTATTTGATAGGTAATACTTGACGCCAAATCCCAGTAAATTCAATGCGCTCCGGTCCAGGTAGTCTTTGATATGACCCAGTTCGTGTCCAATCCAACCTAACAATACGTCTTTTGGTAGGTCCTCAATAGGGATGGAGTCATCTTCCAGGACTAATTCACGACTGATTTTTATTCGATATCCCCTGGTGTTTTTGGAAGAAAAAAATAGGGATGAAATCTTAGGTTGGGCCTGCATGACAGAACCGTGAATGGCTTTCTTAAATTGAAAATCAATTTCTGTTTTCCTAAGATCCGGAAAGTAAGACAAGGCCTCCAGGGTTACTTCCCGGATTTCGTCCGGAATGGTTTTGTTTTCGGAGAAGCGTTCCAAGTCTGATTCCACTGTGGTGTATGACTCAGTTAACGTTTCTTTTTTGTTGGTTAGCTCCAAAGAATTGTAGATCAAAAGGAATTGTAAAGAAATAAAGGTGTTAATTAGTAAATAGCTCATCTTTTCGGACTGATTTCATCTTACAGTATAATGAAAATCACTGTCCTTTCCAAAAACGGTAACCGGAAAAAAGCTGGCAGGCTAAAAGGGTTCGATCCCTGCCTTTCCTTATCTTGTCCCCAAACCCCTCCTGAGGTATTGGGCGATCTCTCAAAATAAACGATGCTAATTGAAAGTGCTAAACACAAAAAAACCCACCTTAAAAAGGCAGGTTTTGTTTGCATTCGTCGGGGTGGCAGGATTCGAACCTGCGACCTCCTCGTCCCAAACGAGGCGCGATGACCGGGCTACGCTACACCCCGTGCTTCTGGTTTTGCTCCCAAAGCGATGACAAAAGTAGTTCTTTTTTTTGCAAATCAAAAATGATAAAAATAATTTATCTAATAATTTAAGCCGCCCTGCCGGATTTTCGACCTGACAGGCTTCAGAGTTCCGGAAACACGTTGCTTTTGAAGATCTTGATGGCAATGGAAAGCAAGATAATGCCAAAGATCCTTCTCAGTACATCCAAACCGGTCTGCCCCAATTTCCGCTCCAGCCAATTGGTACTCTTAAGCACCACAAAGATAATGATCAGGTTCAACACAATTCCGACCGCCAGGTTGGCCTGGGAATACTCGGATTTCAGTGTCAGGATGGTGGTCAGGGTTCCTGCTCCGGCGATCAGCGGGAAGGCAATGGGAACGATGGAGGTACTTGTGGAACCTGCCGCCGGATCGGGTTTGAAAATCTCTATTCCCAGGATCATTTCCGCACCCAAAGCAAAAATAATCAGTGCCCCGGCGATGGCGAAGTCCTCCACCCCTATACCAAATAGCTGTAATATGGACTTGCCCAACACCAAAAATAACACCATCAATATCCCTGCAGCTATGGTGGCCTTCCCGCTTTGGATATGGCCTACCTTCTTGCGAAGATTGATGACAATGGGAATGGAGCCCAAAATATCAATTACCGAAAAGAGTATCAACGTAACCGAAAGTATTTCCCTGAAATCAAACATGTGTCTGCTGGTTGCGTCAATAACCCTCCAGAAAACGGATCAGTTTGGTAAATTCAGCATCGGTGATGGCAGGAAAGTTCGCTATACGGAAACTGGTAGGTTTCAAGGAGCCGTAACCACTGCCCATTTGCATGCCCTGCCCCTCCGCTGCTTTCTTTATCGACTGGATAAAGGCTTCTTCTCCCCCTACTCCCAATACCGTACGGCTTCTGTTAGAGGCCTCTGTTACCAGGAATGCCAAAGAAGGTGAATTTTCCACCAGTTGCTCCAATTGCCTCATTCTGCTTTCGGTTTGCTCCTGTAGGGCTCTGATGCCCGGCATGTCGCCCAATACCCGGTTTAACAGGTAAATACCCAATACATTCGGCGTGTAATGGGTCTGATAGTTGTCCGCATTTTCCAGCATAAAATTCAGGCTATTGTAGCGCCCGTACTCTCCCATACGTTTTGCCTTTTCGATGGCTTTGGGGGAGAGCAGCAATATGCCCAAACCGGCAGGAAGGCCAAAGCATTTCTGTACCGAGGCAAACCAGATATCCGCCAACCCAAAATCCAGGTAAATGCCTCCCATAGAGGAAGTGGTGTCTACCGCCAGCATTTTATCCGGAAATTTCTTTCCCAATGCCGACAGTTTCTCATTGGATACCTGGGTGGCATTGGAGGTTTCGTTTTGGGTGATGGCCAGCATATCAAATGCTTTACCGATCTCCAGGTCTTCTACAGAAAACGCCTTATTTTTGTCCAATACCAGTGAATCCGTTTCAGGAATGATATGCTGGGCAAAGCCAAACCATTTTTTACCAAAAGAACCGGAAAATACATGAAAAGAAGCCTGTTCCACCATGGACTGGGTGATGATTTCCCAGTTTTCGGTCGCACTGGAGGTAAACAGTAAGCGGTAATCCGAAGGAACATCAAGCTTTTCCTTTATCAGCTTCTCCGTATCCCGATACAGGTCCATAAAAGCGGCACTTCGGTGGTTGGCACTTAAAATTCCCTGCCGGTAAGCATCCTGAAAATAATCGGGAAGCTTATCGAATACTTTGGAAGGCCCCGGGGCAAATGTTAACATAGACATCAAGAATTTTCATTTTTTATAAAGTACTGCAGTCCCAATTCGTATCCCAGCAATCCCAGCCCGGCGATCATGCCCACACATTGTCGGGACAAAAAACTTTTGTGTCGAAATTCCTCCCGCTTGTAGATATTGGAAATGTGGATTTCCAGGGCGGGGCTGCTGATGGCGGCCAGGGCATCGCCAATTGCGACCGAAGTATGCGTATATGCTCCGGCATTGATCAGGATGCCATCTACTTCAAACCCGATGGCATGAAGCTGATTGACCAGTTCCCCTTCCCCATTGCTCTGGAAATAGGAGAGCTCCAGCTCGGGGTATTTTTTGACCAGGGTCTCAAAATAATCTTCAAACGAACGGTTCCCGTAAATATCCGGTTCCCGTTTGCCCAACAGGTTCAGGTTGGGTCCATTAATAATCGCTATTTTCACGTTTTCTGGCGTTTTATATGGTACGGATGCAAGCGACAAAGGTAAACAATCGGCCCTTAATTAGGGGATTTATTCCATTGTTTTTGTTTTGATCGGGATAATGCCGGCAGTACCTATTAAATTTACCGGATGAGCTGGGAAAAGGAGATCAATGCCTTTGGGTATTACCTGAAAATCGAGCGCTCCCTGAGCGAAAATTCCTTGCTGGCCTATCGGCAAGATGTGCAAAAACTGGCCGTGTTTATGGAAGAAAATTTTCCTGAGTGCCAGCCTGAAACTACCGAATTGTACCATTTAAGGCATTTTGTCAACAAACTGGCCGGTGAGAACATTTCCGAATTTTCCCAGGCACGGATCATATCAGGTATCAAAGCGTTTTACAAGTACCTTCTATACGAGGATAAAGTCACAGATAGCCCAGCTATCCTAATAGAGGCCCCGAAGCTTACCCGTACGCTCCCAGATACGCTCAGTTATCATGAAATAGAAAGCATACTGGAAGCCGTGCCCCTGGGGCAGCCGGGCGGACACCGCAACCGGGCCATGTTGGAAATGCTCTACGGCAGCGGGCTCCGGGTTTCGGAATTGATCCAATTGAAAAAAGGACACTATTTTGAGGATATCGGATTTTTGCGCGTGTTGGGAAAAGGTAACAAAGAGCGCCTGGTACCTGTCGGAAAATCAGCTGCCAAATACTTGCGCATCTATCTGGAGGAGGTCCGGACACAGGGACCAATAGCCAAGGGACACGAGGAGTACCTTTTTCTAAATAACCGGGGAAAGAAGCTTTCCCGGGTCATGGTTTTTCTCATGATCAAAAAAATGGCAGCAAGTGCTGGCATTGCCAAAAAAGTCAGCCCCCATACCTTCAGGCACAGCTTTGCCACTCACCTGGTAGAGGGAGGTGCAGACTTGCGGGCGGTTCAGGAGATGCTGGGACACGAAAGTATCACCACTACCGAAATCTATACGCACCTGGACCGGGATTACCTGCGCCAGGTACTCAACGAGTTTCTACCGGGAAATAAAGACTAACCATTCCATGATCCGGGAAACCTACAGACGGCTGGATTTAGGCATGTTTTTTGAAAGGGGCTAGATTCGATGGAAAAGATAGGCTAAGAAAGGAAAGCAGTATGAATAATAGAACCGTATATTTTTTAGGACTTGTGGTATGGCTGATGACCTTGCCTTTCCTGGCAGTCGCTCAGGAAAAATTAAATCGCTTACTTCAGGAAAGGGAAACCCTCCACCAGGAATGGCAGGCATCCGAAAGCAAAAAGTCCGGCCTCTTTGGAAACCGTACCAAAAAGGACATGGAAGCAACCAATGAATGGATGGGTCGGATCATTCAAAAAGACAATCAGATCATGCAGGAGCTGGAAATGCTGAAAGATATTCAAACCACTGAAATCAGCTATGAGAAGGAAGATTATAAATACATCGCACAGAAAGCGGAAGCAGATATTGTCAAATTGAAGCGGGCCTTGCTGGAAAAGGATGGGGACATTCTACAGGAAAAAGAAAAGAAAAGGACCTATGAATGGACGACATTGGTGTTTTTTCTTAGTAGTCTGACACTTGGCTGGTTGTATTTCCGTAAAAAAGCATAAGGAATTCCAATCAAAAGGCAGGCTGGGAGGCTTTTAATTAGAAAATTGTTTTTTAATCAAGGCGGTTTTGATACTTTTATTTTTTTATAAAAACCAAGCCAATCATGAGCAAACTGATTATAAATAGCTTTGAAGATTTCCAGCAATATATTGGAAAAGAACTGGGGGTATCGGATTACCACCAGGTAAGCCAGCAACAGATCAATTTATTTGCGGATGCCACTTTGGATCATCAGTGGATCCATACCGATCCGGAAAAAGCCAAAGCTGAAGGTGCCTTTGGTGGCACCATCGCACACGGTTACCTGACCCTCTCCCTGGTTCCCTATCTCTGGAATCAAATCGTGCAGGTAAACAACCTCAAAATGATGGTTAATTATGGGATCGAAAATCTCCGCTTTGCCAATCCGGTAAAAGTGAACGATGAAATCAGGATGGCTGCTACCCTGGCGAACATCAGCGATCTTCGGGGTACCATCAAAACGGAAATGAAGGTGAAACTTGAAATCAAGGGAGAACGAAAACCTGCCTTGTCTGCACACCTGATTTTTCTCTACCATTTTAAATAACACCCTCCTCTTCGTTTGTTTTCCTGAGTAAAAAAACAAAAACAGCATCCACCGGACGCTGTTTTTAGCATTGTTAAAAAACCTAATCTAAACTTATTCCAATCTATTTCTTTCTTCGGTACTTCCGCTTCGTTGGTTTACCTTGAACTGTTCTCCCTGAGCAAACTTCCAACGCAAGGTAAATCGCACGCTTTGAACGCTATTATACTGCTGCACGTCGGTATTAATACGGTTGAAATCTATATTGCCTTTGAATTTCATGCTTCGAAAAATATCCGATCCGTTTACGGTAAGGCTTAATTTGTCATCCTTGAAGGTTTTGGTGATCCCCGCATCCACCCAGCCCATGGCGTTTATGACCAATTGACCATCCCGGAAAGGACTTCGGTAGATGCCCACCAATTCCAGTTTGAATCCCTTCGGTAGGATGAGGTTATGCTGCGTTCGGGCCATAAAGGAAAACTGTCTTTCATCCAATAACTCCTCTCCCAGCTGGGACTGAAAGGTGTTTCCATTGAACTGAAGCATGTTGCTGGTACTGTACCAACTGGCAAATTCTACCGGTACCACTGCCCTCAGACTTAAGTTTTGAGTGCGATCGAGGTTTTGCATCTGAATGCGGGTCTTTCTCGTTTCATCATCCTGAAGCATTATTTGTCCAAAGGCGTTTTCGGTCTGGGAAAAAGACAGCGAAAACTGATAGGCATTTTTGATAATATGATTCATCTCCAGATTGTTGGCATACTGAGGCCTGAGGTTGGGATTGCCCTCTTCGGTGGTAAGGGGATCGATGTAGAAAACGTAAGGGTTTAATTGCCGGTAATACGGTCGGGTGATGCGTCGATTAAGGTTGTAGACGATTTGATAGTTTTCCGTCACCTGATGCTGCAGGTGGGCACTGGGAAAAAGGTTCAGGTACTCTTGGGAATTGATTTCCGAACGGGTAAGCGAACTCCCCTCTATTGCGGCGTACTCAGTCCGCAATCCGGCCTGAAAACTCAGCTTTTCGCTTATTGGTGCCTTGTAGGAAGCATAAGCTGCCAACACATTTTCCTTATAGAGGAAGTGGTTGCTATTGGGGTCGGGAGTAAAAGGCCCCTCTTCCACACTTTTCGTTATTTCCAATAGGTTGTCAGAAGTCACCCAACTCCCTTTGATACCGGTTTCCAGGACCTTTTCATTGCCAAGAGGCTTGGTGAAATCTGCTTTTGCTGTAAAAATAGAATAGGCCATCTCGTTTCCTGTCCGAATCTTGTCCGAAGTCCCGTCCGTCAGGTTTTCATTAAGCCAATATTGGTTATCCAGCAAACTCAGGCTTCCGGCATCCATGTGGGTATAGTCGATGTCTGCCGACAGCTTTGTCCCCAATGTATCTAGTTTGCCGATATAGTGGAAGTTACCAAACATCCGGAGATTATCCGATTCGCCATCGTTCAACGCATTCAGGTAATTCCGATCGGTATTTTCCGGATTGGAAATGGCAGTCAGCGAGTTGCCATCCTCTGTCCCTTTCCGGGTAGATGCCTGTAGGTTGATTCCAAGTGAATGACGGTCATTGATTTGATAGTCGGTTCCCCCTGAGAAAAACAAATTCTTATTCAGCAATTTCAAGCGTGCCTCCTGATCAAACTCCGAGAGGCCGTTATCCAATTGGAATCGGCGAAAAATATCCAGGTCAAGGAAGCGTCCGAATTGGTTATAATTCAGGCTGATATTGGAGGTCCATTTGTTATTTTTAACATTCAGAGTGGTGCCGGCCGATGGCGTATGCAAGCCGTTATACTGGCTGCCGGCATGAATATTTCCATTGGTACCGTTCAGGTTGTTTTTCTTCAAAACCAGATTAATGACACCTGCAGCCCCTTCGGCATCGTATTTTGCGGGAGGGTTTTGGATTACTTCAATACTTCGAACGTTATCTGCCGGCATGGCCCGTAGAAAATTGGCCAGGTCCTCGGCACTCATGTAGGTCTGTCGGTCATCGACCAGGACGATTACGCCAGTGCGGCCGTTTAAATTGATATTTCCATCCGCGTCTACAAATACACCCGGCGACCGGCCAATGACATCCAATGCGCTATTTCCCTCTGCCATTACCGTACCCTCCACGTTTACCACGGTTTTATCAGCCTGAATCAGCACATCCGGACGTGCCGCTTTGACCGTTACTTCATCCAGGGCGGATACCTGCACGGTTAATCGGATGGTTCCCACATTTTTTTGCTCCCCAGGTTTCAACTGAAAGGGTTCGCTCGTGTAGGTATTGTATCCAATGGTGGAAACGCCAAGGGTCAAGGGTAGCTTAGTGGCAGCAGGAAGGTAAAAATTCCCTGCCTCATCGGTAATGGCTCCCGTTACCAACTCCCCATCGGCTGCGTCGAGTAAAAACACGTTAGCAAAGGGCATAGGGGCTTCTTTTTCATCAAAAACGGTACCAGCTACCTGAGCCGGTTGGTCCTGGGCCGCCAGATGGCTTAGACCCAATAAATAAAAGAATACGGTGGCAAAAATATACCTGGTAAAATTCATGGCTGTACACAATTAATGGTTTCATACCTTGCCATGGGAAAAAAGTGCCAAACGTAAAAAATACTATTAAATTGTTGTTTTTCAGTGTTTTAAAAAAATTAGAAATAAAGTAGCTGTTTCAATATCGTACACATTTGTTGTACGGTTACCGGACAAAAAAATCCCCCCGGAATTTCCGGAGGGATTCGTCAATGAAATGATCTTGCTGGAATTATTTGGCAGCAGCGTATTTTTTAGCCACCTCGTCCCAATTAACCACATTCCAGAAAGCGGCTATGTAGTCGGGTCTCCTGTTTTGGTAATTGAGGTAATAGGCATGCTCCCAAACGTCCAATCCCAAAATGGGTGTGCCTTTGGTTTCGGCAATATCCATCAATGGATTATCCTGATTTGGGGTAGAACTTACCTGTAGTTCACCATTATGAACACTTAGCCAGGCCCATCCGGAACCAAATCGGGTAGCGGCGGCGTTTGCAAATTCTTCCTTGAATTTATCGAAAGAACCAAATTTTTTCTCGATGGCTGATGCCAGTTCCCCGCTCGGAGCTCCACCACCTTTAGGAGATAAGATCGTCCAGAAAAGGGAGTGGTTGTAATGACCACCGCCGTTATTTCTAACGGCTGTTGGTGCGGAGGAAATCCCCTTCATTATTTCTTCAATGCTCTTCGAGGCCAGGTCGGTACCTTCGACAGCACCGTTTAACTTGGTCACATACGCATTGTGGTGTTTACCATGGTGGATTTCCATGGTTTTCGCATCAATATGAGGCTCCAATGCATTCTTTTCGTAGGGTAAACTTGGAAGTTCAAAAGCCATTCGTTTTTTATTTTTAGTGAAACATAAAATTGAGTTGATGGTGCAGGTTCGTATTAAAAAACCTACTAGTACAAACCAAGTAACTTGAAAAATGGTTCTTTTATTCCGTCGAATCTCTAATTTCTGAGATTTTTAAAAAATGCCTGCAACAAATTCTTTGATTTATCCTCCATCAGGCCGCTGAAGACTTTGGTTTTGGAATGGAGAAGGGGTTGAGGTATACGGGAATACCCTCTTTGTGGGTCGCTGCTGGCAAAGTGTATTTCTCCCAGTTGTGCCCAAAAGCTAGCCCCGGCACACATGATACAGGGCTCCAGCGTCACGTACAGTTTGCATTCCGGTAGGTACTTGGCGCCCAGGGCATGGGAAGCCGCCGTTATGGCCAGGATTTCGGCATGAGCGGTCACATCGGTAAGCTTTTCCGTCTGGTTATAGGCCCGGGCGATGACCCTGTTTCTGACGACAATCACCGCTCCTACGGGAATCTCCCCTTCTTCGTAAGCGATTTCAGCCTGCTTCAGCGCTTCATTCATCCAATATTCATCCGAGTAAATTTCCAAGAATCCAGCTTTAAAAAATCAAGTCAAAAATTTCTTTTCTTACCCCTTCGTTGATGATCAGTGCAAGGATAAGCGACACAATCAAGCCGATACCTGCTTTGACGAAATCATTTTTCGCCAATCGATACGCCCTTACCAGACGGGCTTTACGTTTTTTCAGCTTCTTTGATTTCGCCAGAGCGATGGACAACTCCCTGCCTCCCAAAAGTCCGATAAAAACCCAGGTGGTACTCATGGGCATGTTGCTGTAAGATTTGAAATAAAACAGGATAACAGCGTACACCAAGTCGACAATAGTCGCTGCCCGCACATCCGTGACGCTGGTCTTTTCATTCACGATCCCCTGAATCTTATCTCCTTTCATGTAAAAAAGCACACCTAGACCGAAAAAGACAAAGCCGGTAAACGCAGAAAATTCCCAGACATTTAGTTGTCGTGGAAGGAAAACGGCAATATTGGCCGCATCTTGCATGACCCACACCGCCCATAAACTGCCCGAGGTAATCCATTGAAGGAAATACCAGTAGTTTCCGGGTTTTCCCTTAAGATAGCTAGTGACAAACTTTTCCAATATATACCAAACCACAATGGCAGCAAAAAAAGCCAAAAAGTATCCGACAAAACTTTTTTGCATGACACCCAAAATGGTGCCCGCTTTGTAGGTAAAAACATTTAGTAACAGAAAGGTAGTCGAAACCGGCATCCGTAGACGGGTCATTACCAGCAAAACGATCGGAGCCGCTATTTGCAAAAAGACAAAACTCTGCGGAGCCTGATCCAGGCCATCGACCTGCAATCGCTGGTAACTAACATCCCCATTATATGTAAACCAGCTGTAGGTAACGGTACCGACAAAAATCAGCCCCATAAAAAGCCACAAATAATACCATTTCCTGTTCTTGTTGGAGGCAATAAAGGTCCCAATAGTCTGGATACTATCGTTGGCAATAGCCGAATAAGCAGCGAGCATAAACCCAAACCACATGGCAGCATAGGTATAGGGAGTAATAATACCTGCAACGGATATCAAGATGCAAATGATTAAAAGAAAAGACTTTTCTTTTTTTGTAAAATCAAAAAGTGAATAGGCTGCCTTGGATAACGCATCCTGGTTAATGTTTTGATCTTTCAGTTTGGCCATAAGCTGGTTTCGCCTTTGAAATACGGACGCAAATTAAACAAGAATTATTAAGGATAATGTTACCAAATTGTTAAGTCCCTGTCAAAAGGACGACAACCGGGAATTATTAATGGGCGCAGGGCACCCTCCTTTGTTCAAAAGTAGAAAGATTTTATTTCTTCACAGCCCCTTTTGAGATTTTAATCACCTCTTTCCCAACAAACGGGGATTACTAATTTTAACATAAGTTTTATGCAAAACGTATGTATTTCTATGGGGTGTATACGTATTTTGCAATTTGAAAGAAGCTATTTCTAATTTGATTTTTGAATGACCACTACTTCTGCGGGTAAAACCTATAAAAAGAATCTGATTTTGGCAGTTACCGTAATTTTTGGTTTACTGCTTTTCATGTTTTCAATTGATTTTTTGACCTATTCTCTGGCTAAATTAAACAATGAGGTAGCCAATACGCTGTTTATGGCCACCAGCAACCCTTTTGTAGGACTGTTTATAGGCTTGCTGACCACTGCCCTTATCCAATCCAGCTCTACGGTATCGGCCATGGTCGTGGTCCTGGTCGCCTCCGGTAACCTGAGCCTGGCACAGGCTGTTCCCCTGATTATGGGGGCAAACATTGGAACGACCCTTACGAGTACGCTGGTAGCTTTTGGCTACATCATGAAAAAAAAATCCTTTCGCAAGGCACTCTCCGCCGGTGTTTTACACGATCTTTTCAATATCATTTCGGTCATTCTCCTGCTTCCCCTGGAGGTATATTTTGGACTCCTAAGCAAAATGGCTGCCTGGATTACCCGGGGACTTGGAGCCGGAAGCACTATCTTCGAAGGCGATTTGAGCTATCAAGGGTTTTTTCTCCGACCCCTGAGTTATTACCTGGCAGAATGGCTCCATTGGCCGCTTTTTGCTCTGCTTGTGGGAATTGTCCTTCTGGTAGGTTCCATCAAGATTCTCTCTGCCCTGGCCTACCGCTCCCTGATTACCCCAAATTTTAAAAAAATCCGGAAACATATTTTTAATTTTCCCTATCGCTCTTTTGGCTATGGAATGTTTTTTACAGCGGCCGTTCAGTCCAGCACCGTCACTACCTCCCTGATGGTGACCGCAGTAGCCACCGGCAAGGTTGCGCTGCGAAAAGTGTTCCCTTTTATTATGGGAGCCAATCTGGGAACCACCATTACAGCGGTGATTGCCGCCCTGTATAAAACCGAAGCGGCCATTAGCGTGGCGATCGTTCATGTCCTATTTAACCTTACCGGAGCCTTGCTTTTCCTTCCTTTTCCCGCATTACGTGAGGTACCCGTAAGGTTAGCGCGGAATTTTGGAAAAAAAACGGCCAATACCCGTTTCCTTGGATTCGCGTATATTCTCCTAACCTTTTTTATCATCCCCTTTTTTCTGATTTATTTTAATCAGTCTGATGGAGAGTCCGCCACCGACACAGCACCTACTCTTCCCAAGACGGAGGAAGTCGGTGATATCAGGGTTGGATCCGGAGAAAAGCATCCATAATTTGGGGCCCGCTACTGGTCCCGATCCGGTCGGCCCCGGCATGGATCATTTCCAGTGCTTGATCCAGGGTTTTGATGCCTCCGCTGGCCTTTATCCCGATTTGGCTTGGAAGGATCCGGCGCATTTCCCGGATCGTCCCGGCTTCTGCTCCCCTTGGCGCATATCCGGTGGACGTTTTAACAAAATCAGCACCAGCATCCCTGCAAATACCACAGGCCTGTTCTAATTCTTCATTGTTAAGATAGGCCGTTTCGACGATCACTTTCAACAATTTTTCCTTATCGTGGATTCGATTGGCTAGCTGAGCCAATTCTATTTTGGGCCAATTCATATTCGATTTGAAAGCGGACAAGGACCAGACCACATCCAGTTCATCTGCTCCATCCTCCATCGCTTGATTGCATTCGGCAAGCTTGGTCTGGCTCATGTTGTAGCCAAAGGGAAAACCAACTACGGTAACGACCTGTATGTCTTCCTCAGCCAACTCTCTTTTGACTTTTTTCACCCAGAACGGAGGAACGCAGACGGCACGAAAATGGTATGTAACAGCCTGGCTGATCAACAACCGAATCGCTTGATCATCCACTGTAGGATGTAAGGCACTGTGTTCAATATAGTGGTGTAAATTTTTCATAATCAATCAAAATATGGATATTTGGGTGTTTATGGAATACTTCATTTTGGGACTTGGTTGGGCACTATTCTACAGCAGCCACACGTTCCTTGCCACACTCAATATAAAAAGAAAAATCAGGTCCTTGCTTAAAGGACAGTATAAATGGTACCGGCTGGCCTACACCTTATTTTCAAGCCTTTTCTTTTTAGCCCTGTTCCTCTATGCAGGCAGTATTCCCCCCATCTGGCTTTTTGCTTCCGGTCCGGGCAGCACCTACCTGGGCTTTATGCTCGCTACCTTTGGTACCATCATTTGCGTAAAAAGCATGCGGGATGTTTCGGTCAGCCGCTTCCTCGGCCTTCGCCCGCAAGATGACCTTTCTGAGACCGAACCACTGGTTACAGACGGTTGGTATGGATACATGCGGCATCCCCTTTATGCCGGTTTAATCTTGATTTTTATGGGGTATTTCGTATACGTGCCCAATCTTTCTTCGTTGTTTCATTTAGCGGCTCTTTTATTATACTTGCCGATAGGCATTTATTTTGAAGAAAAAAAGCTGCTGGAGCTATACGGCGACCGCTACGCCAAGTATCAAAAAGAGATTCCCGCCGTCATACCCCGATTTGGAAAATGACTGAATTAATACTGTACGCTGTCGCTTTATTGCTGGTTTTGGTCCATCTGCTAATGGCCAGCCTTTTCTACCGCCATATTAATAACAATCCCCGGCTGTCCTTTCATGAAAAAAATGATTGGCGTCTGAAGGCACTTGTATTTCCAGCCTATTATTGGTTTCGTTACAAACGGCAACAGGATGATTCCTGATTTTTATTTTCAAAGGGAGAAAAGCAGATTAGGGAATCATTCCAGGCAAATGCTTCCGGTCAGAGAGCAGCTGATAGGCTTGAAGTTTCCTGAAAAAATAAACCCCACTAACCGCCATAAGGAGCACACTAAGACCCATCAGTAAAATCAAACCCTGGGAATAAAAAGACAGCCAACTCATTTGTTCATAGTCTCCAAATTGTTTAAAAACGAGGATTCCGGTAGAACCCAGGTAACCAAAACTATCGACCAGGTACATCAGGAAACCTACATTACCCGCATATTTAAAAGATGCGAGCAAACGATCAAAAAGTAGGCAATTGAAGGGAATATACGCCATGTAGGTGCCTGTACCGGTTGCCACCATCCAATATAAAGGCGATAGCCAGCCATTCAGCATGGCCAGCGTAGCCGTTAGGGCCAGTAGCAACCCTGAGATGATAATCAAATGGTAGATAAACAAGGCTTTGAAATTGTTTTTCACCAATACCAGCAGGCCCATCATTAGCAACAGGACAAGGGTGATGGGGATCTCGGTTTGTGTTAGCAGTTCGGGAGGCACGGTCACCCTCAAATCTTTCCATATTTCTACCACAAAATTATCGCGAATATCCCGAAAGGCTGTGAGGACCATATAGACCAATACCAGGATGATCAAGCCAGGGCGGAACCGCCGGAAAAAAGCGCTACGATCGGCCTGATGCATGGATTTTCGTTCCGTTTTCAGAGCAATGTCTCCGGTACTCGGAGGAGGTGTATGGTTCAAAAGAAAAACGCTTGCCAACAGTACCGGAATAAAAATGGCCCCCGTCAAAAATGGCATCCAGTACGGATCCACTCCCAGGTCGACCAATAGATAGCGGCCCACTGTCTTTACAAATCCCGACGAAAACACAAAGCTTACCGCCAAAATGCTACCCATCATTTCGGTAAATCGCCTGCCTTCAAGGTAATGGAAAACCAATCCCCAAATCAAGCCAAGTGGAAATCCATTGATCAGGAAGCATAAAATATTCCAAGGGGCAGGTAGCAGGGCAAAGCCTAATAATCCCAACCAGGAAACGCCGATCAGAATCAGTGTAAGTCGGGCCCTGTCGGAAGCTTTCAGTTCGGATATGACTTTAATCCCGTAAAACTTACTGGCCATGTAGCCCAGGGTCTGCATCAGAATCAGCCAGACTTTCAGGTCGAGCCCCCACCATTCTTCCCCGTCAAACGTGGCCGAAGCAAATGGCTTCCGAAAAGCATACATGCAACTGTAGGCCAGAAATGCCATGACCCCGGCAAAAAGGCTCATGAGCACTGGTGGAGCAGCAGCTAGTTTTTTTGTAAAGGAGGGAATAACAAACATTACTGCACGGGCTCACCTATTTCTTTGGCTACCAAAGGCAAAATTTCCAATAGCCGGTGAACGATGTGGGTCGGTTGGTGGGGTCTTAGTGCAGCTTCGGTGTAAGCACCCGTAGTCACGGCCAGACTCATCAGACAGCCCGCATTCAGCCCTTCATGGATATCTACTTCGGTGTCTCCGATCTTGATTACTTCCAAAGGACTGCCGATGCCCAACGCAGCCATCATTTTTAAAATCATGTCCGGGTGTGGCCGGCCTTTTTTAACTTCATCGCTACACACGGTGATATCTATCAGCGGATGATTTTTCCATCCAATTCGTTCCAGGATGACATCGGCGATATCCCTGCTAAAGCCCGTGTCCAATCCCACTTTTATTCCCATCTGCTGCAAGGATTCAAACACTTCCAGCGCATCGTCCATCGGAGCAATGTCCGGACTATCCCGGTAAAACCGCATCATTTCCTCCACAAAACTAGCGTGGATTTTAGTTACTTCTTCATCGGTCACCTCTTCAGCATGGGCCTCAAGCATTTCCCGGATGGCAAGTGGTTTCGGATAGCCCATTTTTTCGTTGGCTTCGGCCAAGCTTACCTGTGCGTAACCATTACTTAAAAAAGCACTGACAAAAGCCTCTGCCACATTGCTTTGATCTTTGATGGTGGTGCCGGCCATGTCAAAAACAGCCAATTTGATGGGGTTTTTCATACGTTTGCGAATCCTGATAAATGCTATTAAATACGGGATCAAAATAGGCAAAAAAAATAATAGAAGAAAACCAAATCCAATCATCCTTCGGTTAATTAATCGTGAAATCGAGCATGACGAGATCGTCACACAGTGGGATGATTATCAATCATGCGAGATTCCATCTGACCGCTAAAAAAAAATTATAAACAGATGAATAAGGTTTGGCTTTTCTACTGAATATCGGTATTTTCAAAACAAAATAACATAGTTATGAAAAGGACTACCCAGGACATTGTAGATGAAATTTTTGCCCTTTACGCCTCTTTTGGCGATGCGGATTATATCGGCGAGCCTGTTTCTCAGTTGGAACATATGAGTCAGGCCGCTCAGTTGGCTGAATCGGAAGGTTATTCACCTGAGGTGATTTTGGCCGCTTTTTTCCATGACCTGGGACACCTCTTTGCCCAACGGGAAGCAGTCGATCAGATGGGGGAGTTTGGGGTAATGGACCACGAAAAACTGGGAGCCGACTACCTGCGTAAATTAGGTTTTCCGGAACTGGTTGCCCGCTTGGTGGAAAGCCATGTAGAAGCCAAGAGATACCTGACCTATAAAAACCCGGATTATTTTAACCGCTTATCTGAGGCCAGCAAGCAGAGCCTACGCTACCAGGGTGGAGTGATGAGCCCGGAGGAAGCAAGTGCATTTGAAGCGGATGAAAACCACGCCCTGATATTAAAGATGCGGGAATGGGATGAAAAGGCCAAGGAAACCCAGGTACCGGTTCCCTCACTTGACAAGTACAAAAAGATGGCAAAAGAACTGCTGGATTAAATCCCCGGCATCCTTTCCATTCAGGGATTAGAGGTGACCAGATCTTTCACACAATCCACCCAGGTATCCCTGGAGTTCAGGCTGGGAACCAGGTCCCAACGTTCACCCCCCTGTTCCAAAAACTGCTCCTTGTATTCCTCACCGACTTCCACCGTAGTTTCCAGGCAGTCGGCGACAAAGGCAGGAGAAAATACCAGCACTTTTTTGATCCCATTACCCGCCATTTCCCGGACCAAATCTTCCGTGTAAGGCTTGATCCAGGGATCCTTGCCGAGTCGGGACTGAAAACAGGTGACTACTTTTTCCTCGGGCAGTTGGAGCTTTTCGGCAATCAAACGGGTGGTGTGAAAGCATTGGGCCCGGTAGCAAAACTGGTTCTTTTTGGTATACCGTGCACAGCAGGTGTCGCTCAGGCAACAGTACCCGTCCACAGATCCTTTCCGGATTTGCCTTTCCGGCAAACCGTGGTAAGAAAAAAGGTAGCGGTCATACTCCTGGCCTGCCATCATCTCCTGCCCCAACTCTGCCCAGGCATCTAAAAAGAGAGGGTGTTCGATAAAATTGTTAATGAAGCGAATACTGGGAATGATTTGCCATTTGGTAGCCAGTTCCATAACCCGTTCGATCACCGAACCATTGGTGGCCGAGGCGTACTGGGGAAATAGCGGCAATACCACGATTTCTTTTACATTGGATTTGTTAAGTGCTTTCAGCCCTTCTTCGATGCTGGGAGATTGGTATCGCATGGCAATTTCCAACTGGAAACGGGACTGATCAATCAGTGGCAACAGTTTTTCCTTCAGATCCATGGTATGGAAAAGCAGAGGAGAACCCCGATCCGTCCAAAGTTTCCGGTATTCTCCTGCTGATTTGGGTGCCCGGAAAGGCGCAATGATCAGGTTTACCAACAACCATCGGGGTATCAGCGGAATGTCAATCACCCTGCCATCCATTAAAAATTCACGCAGGTATTTTCGGACATCTCCGTTAGCAGTGCTGTCGGGCGTGCCTAAGTTTACGAGTAGTATGCCTATTTTGGCTTTATTTTGACTCATTGGTTTTTGTTTTTGCCTTTCCTAAACCAAAAATAGAAGCAAATGTTAACAAAACCCAATGGTGTTTTCATTGGTACTGCATCTGGGGAATAAATAAATGACCCTGGTTTAACCTATCATCTCATAAAAGAAGAATATAATTCTGGCAAATGCCGCAAAAATACCTTCTGATTTAGTCCAATAAATTCTAGCGCATTTTCTTATTAAAGTGTTATTTCACCTTTCTTTTTATTGTTGGAGGAGTCCGCATCCCGTGTATGAATGATAAGGTGGTACTTGAGTTTTTTTCCCGGCTGATTGGCTGGGATTTTTTCGGGTGAGGTATACACAATGGTTTGCCCAGGTTTGATAGGATTTGTTTTGTTATCAAAACTCATCATTTTTCCATTTACCTTAAAGAAGACCCGATAACTTTCCGCCGGAGCAGTGGTGGATCCGGAATTTTTGATGGCATATCGAAATACCCTTTGGCCTTCCTTTTCCGCATCCAGATGTACTTCATACGCTTCCAAGTCAAAATTGGGATCTACTTGCGCCCGCAGCACGGAAAACGAAAAGAAGAAAACAATCAATACTCGTAAAAACATTGCTATATTATTTTTAGGTTAATAAGAAATCAAATAACGACACAAATCAAGGCCAGTTCCCGATTTCCATAACAAGTTAGAAAGAATTTTAGTCATCGCCTATCCTTCATGCATCATCCATCGCCAAACTCACTTTTCGTTCGTCAGCAGCTAGCTATTTTTTTACCGTTAATTCATCCATGGTATTGCCTTCCAGGTCGTACGCTTTAAAGCGCATCTGATTATCATCGGCCTCAAGGATTCCGTAGTGGTGCTTTTTGATAAGCCGGTCCATTTGAGGAAAATCCGATTGCGCCCCTTCGGCCTCCAAGCCGCCACCAGCTCCGCCTACAACCAGAAAATGAACGGAATGGCCCGAAAAATTTTGGGAGAGCCGCTCATAATCATGGGTGTGCCCGGCGACCACCAGATCTACCTGTCCACGATGAAAGTAAGGTTCAAGGAGTTGACGGATCGTCCACTCTCCCTGATACCCTGGCCAACCCTGAGAATAGGGAGGCTGATGCAAAACGATGATTTTCCAGGGCGCATTATTCCAGGTATCGGATTCCAATTGCTCCGATAGCCATTCCCTCTGCTGCGTACCTTCTGGTACGGATACCGGGAAATTCAGATTTGGATCCAGGCTAAGGATCGTAGCCGGGCCAAATTGCTGCAGTCCATAGGTAGGCCTTTCCGGCTGAAACAAATAGTCATTCATCTGGGTAGCATGCAAATCATCGTAATAGCCATCATAATCATGGTTTCCAGGAACCAAAAGTTGAGGAGTCTGCATGCGAGAGAGTAATTGTAAAAACCGCGGATAAGCCCATTCCTCCGAACCGTTGTTTACCAAATCGCCAGCTCCCATGCTAAGATCTGCCTGCTGAGCCCTAATTGCATCGGCAACTTTTCGAAAGGTTTCCCAGCCTCCCTGGGAGTCTCCCCAAAGTGCTATTTTAATGCTATCTGCAACAGGGGTGGCTTCTACTAAAAAGCTACCCTGAAAGGATTTTCCCTGATATAAATCAAACGAAATACTGGATCCCCTTTCCATTTTATGCGTAAAAACGCCATTGGTGGATTCAATCCGGACTTCTTCTCCCCGTTCCTGGCGCAGGATGGCGGTACCCGCGGATTCGCTCACCCAGCGGACAAAGGGACTGCCGTCCGTGCTCCAAATCAATACCGGCGGCGTAAAAAGAATCGGATACTCCGCTAGCAATACGCTCAACTCGGGATAAGACAGGTCTTCCCATTCCGCTACAAGGTCGGGATCCTGCAGTAATTCCAGCTTTCGGTCCACCAATATGCCCGCTATGATTTGGTCCTTTCTGACCTTCCAGAATTGATAAGCTTCCTTTGCGAGGAACTGTACCCGGCGAAGACCTCCGGCCATGGCATTATTAACCACGCGAAGGTTCAGTTCGGTTTCTCCACTCACTTCCACTTCAAAAAAATCCCCATCAACGGATCTGTGAATCCGCTTTTCGTTTACCCAACACTGCACCCCGTCATCTGCGCCTACGAGCAAAATACCCGGTTCCAGTATTCCTTTCCAGGAATACCACAGGGAATGATTCGGCAACGGCAGGCGATGGGGCAAGGATACGCTTTCGGCCTGGGGAAACTGTTCGGGCCAGTCCCGGTAAATTCCGGCAATGGAATCCCGACCAAGAAAAACCCAGCCGGAATCCAGTTCCCTTAGCGGTTCTTTCGGAAATTCGTTTGGAAACATGCCAGCTACCTTTTGCTCATTCGCCAGAAACGGCTCCCGATAAGTGGGCAAAGCGGGGTCTGACTGGCAAGCTGACAATATAAGAACCGTACATGCTAAGCCGTACCGGAATCTCATGGCAGTATTTGCGCTATAGCCGTATCCGCATGTTCATCGGGATAGGTTAAACCCAACAATTGAAAAATGGTCCGTGCAATCATGGCCGGATACATTTGCCCCGTTTCTTTTACCTCGCCCAATGCTCGGCTGTCCGGACCAATAGCAGCTATCCAGGCTTCCCTGGACCGGGGAATTCCCGATCCGTGACCTGTCCAGGTGGCCTTTTTGATTCCCCGGCCATGATCGGTGGTAACAATCATAGTGGTTTTATCCTGGTAAGCAGGGGTGGATTGAATGTAATCCCACAATTCCTTCAGGTAGGCATCGAACTGTTTGATGGAATGAAGGTATTCGTCATAGCGATTATCGTGCGCCCAATCGTCGGGTTCACCATAAGCGATGAAAACAACTTTTGGAGTTTGCCTTTTTACCGCCTCCAGGGCGTAATGATGGGTAAAGGGATCCAACCGTACCCCTTCCCAGGGACCACGGATTTCATGTTGTAACCTATTGATGATCCGCTCCGATTCACTCAGATTAGGCCCTTTTGCCCTATCAAATCCGGCATTCACCGGAATGCCACTTCGGTCTTCGTTAACGATGTAGGGAAAAACATCCCAACTGCCAAAGGCTAAAACCTTTCCCTTGTAATCGGGCAAACCCTGTAGATGTTCCAGCAGGGTAGTGTTAGGGTTATTGGTTTTTGAATTGGAATTGATCCGTTCGTCGTCCGGTACTCCGGTTAATATCTCGTTGTATCCGGGGTAAGAAAAAAGCATGTTGTTTCGCATGTCCACATGGTTGCCAAAGGCGCGGTTTCCATGAAGTTGTCCCTGTTTGGCAAGCGTAGACCAGGTAAAGGGCATCAATATTTGACGACGCTTCAGGGGATTCGGATCCCAAAATGTTTCCAAAAGCGAACCTGGATTTTCCATCATACCCGTATCGTCAACAAAAAGAGAGTCTGCCCCCTGGAATAATTCCTGCCATCGAAGGCCATCTACGGTGATGAGGAAAATATTCTCTGTTTGGGTTGTTTTCTGGGCTTGTAACGTATTGTAAGAAAGCCCCATGGCGATCAGAAGAAAAGCTATTTTTTTCATGGGAATAAAGATAACGGATTTCCGTTTTTCATTCCTTTCCTGACGGAGCTTTTTCCGTCATTTAACCATAATTTAACCTTCTGGCTCCGAGTTTCGGATGCCTAAAAGGGATCACAAGGGCTTCTTGTATTTTCCCGGCTTCCTTGAAAATTTACCGTTGTGCCTTAGTCCTTTCTTACTCAAATGCAATCCGATGCCTGAAAGGGGTATATCACTTTACGGCTCCGCTTTACAAATTAGGCATGAAAAAAGAAGTATTTTCCCTGTTCGATTAATGCCGCCGCAATTTCCCTTCGTAATTCTTTTGGATTGATGGTTTCTCCATAACGAGTAAACCTTTTTAGGCCCATTAGCAGAAATTTTTGCTCCTCGCCGGAGGTAAAAGAAAGTATGGCCTCTTTGCCCACGCTACGAATTTTTTCTTCGGCTTCATACATGTAGACTTTGCTTATGGAAAGCTGTTGTTTCGTAGCCTGCTCTCCTTTTTCTTCATAAAGCTTCTCTGCTCGCAATAACGTTGATTCAGCGGCATATATTTCTATCATGATATCGGCCAGGTTCATCATGATTTCTTGTTCTTCCTCCAGTTTCTCTCCCAGCGCATTGGCCGCCTGTCCACCAATCATCAAAAAAAGTTTCTTGAGGTTCTTCAAAGCGTATTTTTCGCCGGAAAGTGGATGAGAGTAGTCTTTATCAGAAAAATCCGGCACCGACTTCAATTCTTCGGCCACCTGCCTGGCGGCACCAGCAATGTCCAGCTCACCTTTCATTGCTCGCTTGAGCAGCATGCCCACCATTAGCATGCGGTTGATCTCATTGGTTCCTTCATAAATCCTGGATATTCGAGCGTCCCGATAGGCCCGCTCCATGGGAGCATCAGCCGAATATCCCATACCTCCGTAAATTTGAACCCCCTGGTCTACTACATAGTCCAAGACTTCCGAACCATGGACTTTGGCAATCGCGCATTCGATGGCAAATTGTTCTACTCCCTTTAACCTGGCCTTGGCTGCCTCCATTCCCTCGGCTTCCAGTGCTTCGATTCGGTCTTCCACATCTTGTCCTGCCCGATAGCAAAGGGACTCGCAAGCAAAGGTTCGTATCGCCATTTCCGCAAGCTTGGCTTGCATGGCTCCAAAAGTATTAATGGAAACGCCAAATTGCTTTCTTTGAGCCGCATATTGTATGGCAAGACCCAAGACCCGACGACATCCGCCCAAAACACCAGCCCCTAATTTGATCCGCCCGATATTCAAAATATTAACCGCAATCTTAAAACCATTACCCCGTTCGGAGAGCATGTTTTCTACTGGCACCGGACAATCGTTGAAGAAAACTTGCCGGGTGGAACTACCCTTAATGCCCATCTTATGTTCTTCCTCATTCATGCTAATGCCACCAAAACCTTTTTCCACTAAAAAGGCCGAAAGGTTCGCATCATCATCTATTTTCGCAAAAACAATAAAAAAATCAGCAAACCCGGCATTCGAAATCCACATTTTTTGCCCGTTAATGAGGTAATGCGTTCCTTCTGGATTCAAGGTTGCTTTGGTTTTGCCACTATTTGCATCCGAGCCGGCATCGGGTTCGGTCAGGCAATAGCAGGCAGCCCAATCGGCATTGGATAGTTTGGGCAAGTATTTTTCTTTTTGTTCTTTGTTTCCGTAATACAATACGGGTAAGATTCCGATGCCGGTGTGTGCACCGTAGGTTGTAGAAAATGAACCTGCTGCACCGATGATATCGGCTATCAACATAGAGGTATTGAAGCTCATTCCCAGCCCACCATAAGATTCGGGGACGGAAATGGCCAGCAATCCCAGATCACCAGCTTTTTTCAGTATGGAAGGTACCAAGTCGGGATGTTTCATGCTGTCTATTTCTTCCATCCGGGACAGGATTTCCTTGTCCATAAAATCCTGGCAGGCCTGAGCCATCATCATTTGTTCTTCACTGAAGGCTTCAGGAATAAAAATATCCGAAAAGTTTGTTTCCTGAATTAGAAACGCCCCTCCGTTTAAGCTGTTTTTTTTTCGTAATTTTTCCATATACCATTCGTTTGCGAAAAGGTGAATACATTGAGAATATCCGGGTCACTAATGCAACAGCTCAATTACGCCAGCCACTCCCTGCCCACCTCCTACGCAGGCAGTTACTAGCCCATATTTTCCTTGCCGTTTTTTCAGTTCATTGATGATTTGCACGGAAAGTTTGGCTCCAGTGCAACCAAGAGGATGTCCCAAGGCCACGGCACCTCCATTTACATTTACGATATCGGGATTAAAATCCAGGGAACGGATTACAGCCAGCGCTTGGGTAGCGAAAGCTTCGTTTAACTCTATCAGATCGATGTCATTCAGGGATAGACCCGCTTGTTTTAATGCTTTGGGAACGGCATATTTAGGACCTATTCCCATTATTCTGGGTTCAACGCCAGCCACAGCATACGATAGTAGTCGGGCCATGGGTTCCAAGCCTAGCTCCTTCATCATTCTCTCGGACATAACCACTACAAAAGCGGCACCATCCGATGTTTGCGAGGAATTGCCTGCTGTCACCTGCCCTCCCTGTTTGAATACAGGTTTCAATTTAGATAGAACTTCCATACTGGTGCCCGGACGGGGTCCCTCATCCGTGTCCACCGTATTTTTTCTGGTTTTTCGTTTTTGATTTTCGTCCAAATAGGTTTCTTCCACTTCCACCGGAACAATCTCATCCTTGAAACGGCCTTCCTTAATGGCATTTAATGCCTTTTCGTGAGACGTGACAGCAAATTGGTCGGCATCCTCACGGCTTACTTTATAATCTTTAGCCAATTCTTCGGCCGTTAATCCCATACTCAGGTAATAGTCGGGGTTCTTGGATGCAATATCCCAGTTCAATGCCGTCTTGTGACCCATCATCGGCAATAAGGACATGGACTCCGTTCCTCCGGCAATAATGCAATCGGCCATCCCCATATTTATTTTTGCGGTTGCCAGGGCAATGGCCTCCAATCCCGAACCACAGTAGCGATTGACAATAAAACCAGGATTTTCCTGTCCAAGGGCCAGAAGCGAAATCATCCTTCCCATTTGCATTCCTTGCTCAGCTTCTGGTATGGCGTTTCCTACGATCAAATCATCTACCCGTTTATTTTCCAATCCGGGTGTATGCGCCACCAGGTATTTGATTACATCTGCGGCCAGGTCATCGGGACGGTAGAAACGGAAACTTCCTTTCTTTGCTTTTCCTACTGCGGATCGGTATCCATTTATTATGTATGCATCCATTATTATTTCCTTTACGAATTTGCGTATACCACTTTACACTCAAGTATGCTGCTGAATAAACTAATTTTCGGCAGATCCTTCGATTGGGTTGATTGCCAAATTAATCATCTCAACAGCTAATTAATTATTCGGATTAATTTCTTAACGGCTTGCCTTTGAATAATATGCTATGAATCCTTTCCAGGGTTTTCTGTTCACCTGTCAGACTTAGAAAAGCCTCTCTTTCCAATTCCAGCAAAAATCGTTCACTGACCTCAGTTGGTGCCGATAGATCTCCCCCACTCATTACCCAGGCTAATTTTCGTGCAATTTTGGCATCGTGATCGGAAATATAGCTCCCATATTGCATTCCGGTGATTCCTGCTTCGAAAAGTGCCAGGGAGCTCTTCCCAAGAACGCGGATATCCTTTCTTTCTATGGGCTGTGAATACCCGCTATCAAATAGCATCAAGACTTGTTGCTTTGCTTCGGCCAATTGCCGTTTTCGGTTCAGGGAAACAGCATCCTTTTGCTCCAGGTAACCCAATCCTTTGGCCTCCTCCGCTGAGGTAGAAACCTTGGCCATCGCAATATTCATAAATGATTCCTGAAGCCGATTTAATTCCACATCTCCTGAAACCAGATTTTTCGAAAATCTCAATACCATTTCTTTGGTACCACCGCCAGCAGGAATCAGTCCGACACCTACTTCTACCAGCCCCATGTACAACTCAGCATGAGCCTGCACCTTGTCCGCATGTAAGGAAAGTTCACAACCTCCTCCCAAAGCCATATTATGGGGAGCCACCACGACCGGAACGGAAGAGTACCTCGCCCGCATCATGGTATTTTGAAATTGCGCAATCATCACATCGATCTCATCAAAATCACGATCCCCGGCAAACATGTATAACATGGACAGGTTGGCTCCAGCGGAAAAATTCGCTCCTTCATTTCCGATCACCAAACCTTTATAGGATTTTTCAGCCAAAGAGATAGCAGTATTAATTCCTTCCACTACCTCTTGGCCTAGCGAATTCATTTTTGTGTGAAACTCCAGTCCTAAAACGTCATTTCCAATATCGTAAATACTGGCTCCTTCATTCGACCAAACCTTTCGCTCAGCAGCTTTTAAGGTGTCAAGTAAAATGAACGATTCCAGACCGGGTACTTCTTTATAGGCTTTATCCGAAATATCGTAATAATGCCGCTTTCCATTTTTTACAGTATAAAAAGAAGCGATTCCGGCTTCAAGCATTTCATAAACCCAAGATGCTGGTTTCTCGCCTGCCTTTTCCATATTGGCAACCGTTTCCTTTACTCCCAGGATGTCCCAATTTTCAAATGGTCCGTATTCCCAACCAAAGCCAGCACTTACTGCCTGATCAATCCGGTACAACTCGTCGGAAATTTCAGGAATTCGGAAAGAACAATAGCGGAAAAGATCGTAAAACGTAGCCCTGTAAAATTCTCCGGCAGCATCTTCAAAATTTACCAGAAAACGAATCCGTTCCTTTAGATTATCGATGCCTTTTGAATTTTCAAGGGCTTTGATCTTTGGCTTCTCAGCCGGTTTGTATTCGTAGGTCTCAAAATCGATTTCCTTTAATTCCTTTTTCCCATTTTCGTGCCGGATCATGTGGAAAAAACCCTTTCCACTTTTATCACCATACCATTCATTTTCACTTAATACCTGTACGCTTTTTGGAAGCTTGAAAGTATCCCTGGATTCATCATGCTCCAATACCTTGTACAGGTTATTAGCTACGTGAACCGTAGTATCTAATCCTACCACGTCGAGGGTCCTGAAAGTGGCCGATTTGGCGCGGCCGATAACCGTTCCGGTCATTTTATCCACTTCAGATACGCCCAGTCCCATTTTCTCTATCGTATGAATGGCCGCCATGATCGCATAAACCCCTATGCGGTTTGCAATGAATGCAGGTGTGTCTTTACACAGGACCGTTTCTTTTCCTAAAAACCGGTCTCCGTATTCCATCAAAAAATCCACGTGTTCGGGCAAGGTATTTGGCCCGGGAATGATCTCCAGTAAACGTAAATACCGGGGAGGATTGAAAAAATGAGTTCCGGCAAAGCATTCCTGAAAATCAGCCGATCTGGAATCCGCCATCAGGTGTATTGGAATACCAGATGTGTTGGAAGTAATCAGCGTGCCTTTCTTTCTGAACTGTTCTACCTTTTCAAAAAGCCCCTGTTTAATTTCCAGGTTCTCTATAATTACTTCAATGATCCAGTCACAGTCCGCAATCTTTGGAAGATCATCCTCAAAATTTCCTGTAGCAATTCGCTTTGCGAAATCGCCCGAATAAATGGGCGATGGCTTGGATTTAAGTGCGCTTTCCAATGCCTCATTGACGATACGATTTCTAACGACCTTATCTTCTAGGGTGAGGCCTTTTTGCGCTTCCTTTTCAGTTGGACTTTTAGGTATAATATCTAGAAGTAATACCTCTACACCTATATTGGCAAAATGACAGGCTATTCTAGACCCCATTATTCCGGATCCTAAAACGGCTATTTTCTTTATCGTTCGTTTCATGGAAAGTTTTGATTTCAGCTGGCTACCTTTTTTCCGGTTAAATTATTTTTCGATTTTCCCTATGACGGAATGTATTTTTTCAAACAGTTTAAAGAAACTGTTGATCTCCTCATCTGTTAACGCATCTCGAATCTTTTCGTTGAATTCCTTAATGGTTTTTACCGCTACCATTTTCTTTTCCCTTCCGGCTGGTGTCAGGAATATTCTTACCGAGCGCCCATCCTTGGTGTCAGGATGCTTTTCGATCAACTGCTTTTGCTCCATTGCTTTTAATATCCTGGTCAAGCTACGCGATTCCAACCCCATCATCGGCGCAATTTTAGTAGCAGCTGTACCTTCTGAAGAGTTTATATTAATCAATACAAAGCCCATTGAGCCGGTTATCCCTTCGATTTGTGCTTTTTGATTATAAATTCTCGAAATCGAATGCCAACAGGATTTGATATAATAATCTATTGTCTCTTCTTTCCTCATTTACTTCTTACTCCCATCAATTTACAAAAAATAATTATGCATGCATAACAAACTGCATTTTTTCGGAATGCTTCACTTTTCTCAAAAACGGACGAGGACAAGTCGTTGGTGTTCGAAAAAGGCTATCCATAACGTTATAATCTTAAGAAAAATTAATTTATAAAAAAATAGTCTCTATTATTATGGAGTGGATATGTGGGTAAGTAATCCGAATAAAAGTTAGTAACCGGTTTGCCGTATTAAAAAGGAATCGCCCACATACAATTCACATGAAATATTCTTGTAATCCTTTGAAAATGAATTAGATATTTA
>JAWLFL010000360.1:0-3213 GCA_041685605.1 Cyclobacterium sp.
GCCGTATATATCCAAGGTATATATCCTGTCTTCATGAAAAAGGACTTTTTGTAATCCGGCATTGAGTTGCGCCTCCTCCGAATTATCCTCCAGCCAGATGTAATCGATATGTGGTTCGAAAAACTCTGATAATTTTCCGGTACGCGCCTGCGAAAGATCCACGGATATCCTTTCCAGGCCCGGGACAGATGTGGGTTCTTGCTTACAGCCTCCAAGCAGAATGAATAATAATCCAACCATTAAAGCGAGACGATATCTTAGACAAACTCCCACCAAACGCATGGGCCGTATTTTCAATTTCACGTTTCGAAGGGTAGGTAATGAATCCGCCATTTTAGGGTCTTAAAATGAATGGTGCAAAGTAATTTAATTAAAATATTCGTTTTTTAAAAAAAATAGCTCCTGATTTTTATTCGGGAATAATAGGTTTTTAGTATTTAAATTTTAACTTTATAGTTTAAAATTTAATAGGCATGAAAAACATTATTTCCATTATTCTACTTCTCGCAGTTCACCTGGGCTGTTCCAGTGAAGAACGGTTGGAGAATATCGGTGGCAGGACTTCGTTGGATTATTCCCTGGACACGGTGCTCATAGACCCGGGCGAGGAATTGTTGTTTGTGTCCGGACGGTTGTATCAATCGGACCTTTCACCGGATCATCGGTTTCTCTACAACTTCAACCATCATGATCATGCCCTTGAAAAAATTGATCTGGATGAAATGAGATTGGTCCGGAAATATCCCTTTGAAAAAGAGGGTCCAAACGGTACCGGCGATTTTTTCCGTTCGTTTTTCCTCCTGGACAATGACCACCTGATGATCATCAGTTTTCCAAGTCCTGCGATTTTTGACTTGAATGGCCAAAAGCTGCAGGAACTGAAATTTCAGGGAGTGGGCACGGGTGCCGACAAAATCGGTGAGGAGCAGCCTTTTCGGGTTTCCATGCATCTTCCGGAGGAGAACGACCAATACCTTGGTTATGTAAGAGACATCGAAGAGAAATCCACCGAACTCATGCGGGTTGACCTAAAGGAAGGTTGGACTAAACGAATCTCACTGCCCCACTATGACAGGCTAAAGCAATTTGAGTTGCAGTTTACAGATGGTAAAAGCTATATGGTGTCCGGTCCTCAAACCTTTATGGTCTGGGAGGGAGGTAAAATATTGTTGGGAAGTAACCTGACCAACGAGATTTACCAATACCTTCCTGAACAGGATAGCCTGCTGGTAAGGTCCTATCAAAGCCAGCTTACCGAAAATGCAAAAACAGAAGTCCCTGCCACTGAATTTGACAGTCAGCAAGCCTTTATCGAAGCCATTGTTCAGGTAAGGGAAGAAATCAGTTTTTCGCCTCCTGTATGGGATGAAAATAACAGGGTATATTATCGGTTTTCACACAAGGAGGTTTTCGAAGAACAAAATACGGAGAGCTTTGAATGGCCTACGGCTGCCAATGCGGAAGTATTCCTGACTATTTTTGATGAAAAGCTGGACATGCTGGCAGAGTCCAAAATACAGGACCTCAGCATGCCACCTCAAAAGCATTTCGTAAAGGATGGCAAGCTTTGGATGTTTGTAAATGTAGAAGACGAGATGGGCTTCGCCAGATTGTCACTGGACCTGGGGATAGAACCGTTGCCCGCTGACGGAATAGCACCACAGTAACCCTAATACTCTTAAATAGGAAGAACTTTTTTGAACCTCACTTCGAAAACGACCATTGTAAAAACGCAAAAACCAATAGCACAGGCTCCTAAAAACAAGTCCGTTTGGGTGGTCTACGATTGCGCTGAAACCCCTACTTTTTGATGTGCTACTTTAACCTGTACACAATCAGTACCGGGTTTTCTGACTCCCGTGCTGCAGTAGCTATTTCCGAAAATTTTCTACCATTGGTAGTAATCCATTTTTTATAGTCAGACTGGCTCATGCTTTCTTTTTTCTCCATTAGTGTTTTATATAAATCACTGCCGGGAACTTTTAGTCCCACCTTTCCAGGCTCGAAACTATAAATGATCATAGGGGAATCGTATCCCCCGTCAATATCATCAATTATCCTGTCCTTTATTACATGGGTTTGCTGTTGTTCCCGATCAAAGAATACGTTGATTACCTTTTTTTCATAAACAAGTATGGTATATAGCTGTTTCTCAGAAATAAGGTACTGGCCTCTAAAATATAGCTTGGCTCTGGATGAGATAAAGTCCAGTCGTTCCCTTGGATCGTCTAGGCGCTTCATCTCATCCAGATCCTGTGCATATTTCCCAAAGTCCAATACGAGCTTTGGAATAAAATTTCCATTGTCAACTTGATAAACTGTATCCGAATAGGTCATTCCGTAATAAAGATATTCGCTGCTTTTTTGAAGATAGCTTCTTCCGGAATCCTCTCCGTAAAGTTTTGCCGGATCATAGGGGAGATAGGTTACCGTATCCTGAAGGGATTTGTCGAAGCTTCTGACAAAATAGTCCCCCGGTTCTCGTGTGTAATTGTACAGGTAATAGCGATCGTCAAATTCTGAAAAAACGCCTGGTCCTATTCGGTCACGAAACGACAACTCTCGTAGAAATTTACCCTCCAGACTAAACCACATAATCTTACGTGGATATACTCCGAGGAGGACTAGTTCTCCGTCTACAACCTCCGCGGCGTCAAAGTCCAGGTATTCGCCCGGCCCTTCTCCATAGGCGTCGATCTTTGACAAATACTTACCTGATTTATTGAAAATATGGATACACTTGCACCCGAAAATATCCAGGGTGTAAATCCTATCTTGATAAAAAAGGACCTTTTGCAATCCCACAGTCAACTGCGCCTCTTCCGAATCATCCTCCAGCCAGATATATTCAATATGGGGTTCGAAAAACTCCGATAATTTTCCGGTACGCGCCTGCGAGAGATCCACGGATATCCTTTCCAGGCTTGGAACAGATGTGGGTTCTTGCTTACAGCCTCCAATTAAGATGAAAAATATTACGCCAATTAAAAGTCCACAATATTTCAAACACAAGGCTGCTGTCAGCGAGGGGCATTTTGTCCTTTGCGTATATCGATAGACAGGGAATGAATCCGACATTTTATTTCTATTGGAAAGGTATTATTTTGCCTTCGTTAAGCTCCAGTCGTTTTGGTAATAGCCACTGGCCAAAATTGATTCCAAACCTACCACCGGCAGATCTGCCCGGATGATCACGTAATCCGGAAAGCCACT
>JAWLFL010000108.1:0-13358 GCA_041685605.1 Cyclobacterium sp.
GAAGCTCGGGAAACATTCGTATGGAAAACATCGATGGCCATGTGGATTGCCAGATTACTTCAGGAAATGCCTTCTTAGAACAAATCAATGGCAATGTGGATTTTAAAGCGACCAGCGGCCAATTTAAAGCCTTTTCCGTGAATGGTATTCTCAATGCCCAACTGACTTCAGGTAATATGCGGCTGGACCAAATCAGAGAATTAGGGAAACTGGAAATCACCTCCGGAAACATCAAAGCCGATCGGGCCGGATTGGGGAGCTACTCCTACTTTCACGGATCATCGGGTAACATACAGATTCATACGCCCAGTAATCTCCAGTCTTTTAACTACGAACTTCAAGCGGGAAGTGGCAACATCCGGGTAGCAGATCGTTCGCGATCCAAGTCACTTTCCATCCAAAATGGGAATTTCCCCACTATAAAAGGAAAAATCAGTTCCGGGAACATTGCCATTCTTCCCCTTTAAAATCAAATCCTATTCTTTGAACCTGGTGTAATTAATCCTCTCTTTTGTTGATTTCATACACCAGGTCTTTTTCTTCTTTTTTTAAACGTAAGGAGGTTACGATTCGGTGGGGGGTCGGCTTTCCCAGGGAAATAAACATTAAATTTACCCCATACATAATCGTAAACCCTTGATTATCGTAAAAAAACAACCCAAAAGCCGTCAGAATACCCACCAAAAATAACTGCCAATACCTTAAAAAGGTGGCCGTTGCGTAACTTTTTATGCGGCTTTCCAGATTGGCCTCGCTTTTTTTGACTTTGTTAATGCGTTTTTGGAAAGCCACCTGTTGCATCACCAGCAAGACGGTTACCAGACTCAACGTAACATACTTAAGGAATTCGGGTAGCTCAGGAAGATCCAGCGAAAGGGTACTACTGGTAGCATACAGGTAGGCAAAGGAAAAGAGAGGCAACGGAACAGCGATCAATAGCAGGACGTTTCGTTCCAATAACCTAAAATCTTTTTTCAGGCCTTTTAGTCGTTCGGTATTCTCTATCATTCGATGTTTACTTTCACTTCAGAATTTGCGGGCTTAGAAGAACAACAAAGTATGAATCCCTCTGCAATCTCTTTTTCACTTAAGCCGGCATCTTCTGTCATGGACACCTCTCCTGAAAGCAATTTACCCCGGCAGGCCGTGCAAAGTCCACTTTGGCAGGAATAAGGCATGTCCAGCCCCTCTTCCAAACCTGCTTCCAGAATGGTTTTGCCCGGCTCCACATCGAAAGCATGTTCTTCCCCTTCCAGAACGATTGTTACCGGCCGGCTCACTAGCCCTGCCAGCTCCTCATTGGTTTCGCTGACCTCCTTTTCCAAGTAAAAACTCTCTGATAAAATGGTTTCCTCTGATGCCCCCAGCTCGCGTAAAGTCGTTTTGGCCGTGGCCATCATCCCCTCCGGTCCGCAAACGAAAAATCGGGTTTCCTGATCCTGGGACTCGATAAGGTTTGAAAAGAATGATTTAATCGTTTCTTTGTCCATCCTGCCGCATGCCCCTCCCCAGGCAGGGCCGGGCTGAGACAATTGATGCCATACACGAAGCCTACCCGGGTAGGCTTCGTGTAACGTTTCGATCGCCTCTTTAAAAATGATCGTTTCCTCAGAACGACTACAATACAGCAGATGCGTTTCCGACTGGGGCTCATTCACCAATACGGATTTAAGGATACCCATGATCGGCGTAATACCACTACCCCCGGCTACCATTCCATACAGCCGCTTATTTTGGGAATGGTAATCCGAAACAAAATTACCTAAGGGTTTCATGACCGTTACCCGCTTTCCCGGATGAAAATGCTCGTTAATGTAGTTAGATACCAGTCCACCTTGTAACCGTTTCACCGTAATACCGGGAAAAGGATCTACAAATGGCGAGGTGCACAAGCTATAGGAACGTCTTTCCTGCTTTCCATCAATTTCCAAAAGGAGTGTCAGGAACTGCCCCGGTTTGTAATCCAGAAATGGCTCCGGTTGCTCGAAATATACCGTCACGGTATCTGGGGTTTCCCGGACGGTTTCCCGTATCCTTAATGTCAAATAATTTTCTTCCTTCTTTTCAGATACTGTTTTATTTTTCTTAAATAAATTAAACCGCATATGTATGTGGGATATGAATTTGAATGGCTTTCGCATTTATAATTAATGGACCCGCTTTATTTACCTGAAAACAGCGGGTACTTTCACTATCCTAACCCGGGCTTTAAGCAGATGGTTCTCATCTAACGAGAAAAATTTTTGCCATGCATAGTCGCACTTTGCATGCATTTTTCGTAAGGACATTAAATGACTAAACCAAACTATTGTATGACAACCCAATTATTGCACTACGCGAGAAAGATGAAGTTTAAATGGCAGGGACTCGCACTGCTTTTCGTCCTACCGCTTACCCTTTCCTGTATGGATCTGGATAGTGAGTCCATAGGAAATACGCCAAGGGCCTATGTATCTTTTTACAATGGAACCACAGCCGGTAATGAAATAAAGATTGAAGTAGATGAGCGCGTCTATGACCGGAAGCATTTTGACTACGGGCAGTTCATTGAATACTGGTACTTTTACACTGGCGAAAGGAGTTTTTCCTTCAAAGACCCTGCTTCGGATCAATCTCTCCTGGATACGGCGGTGACGCTGGAAGTGGAAAAAGCCTACTCTTTCTTCATGACGGAGGACCAAGGCGAGTTACAAACGCTATTTATAGAGGACAGCCTTGGCTTTCCTGCAACGGGTAATGCCCTGGTACGCCTGGTTCATCTTTCCCCGGATAGTCCGGAAGTAAGCATTTACCAGAGAGATGCATCCGACCCGCTATTTCAAGGAAATGAATTCATGGAGATTACAGACTTTATAAATGTAACGCAGGGTGAAACAGACCTTATTATTATGTCAGCGGATGGAACCGAAGAGTGGGCCCGGCTGAACGATGTGAACCTGAGAGAAGGCAGGGTTTACACCCTTGTAATCAGAGGAAAAAACCAAGCTGAAAACACTTCCGAAGACGGCCTTCGGCTACAACTTATCCGCAATTATCCCAATTATTAACTACCCTATTTTAGTGGATTCAAAAAAGCTCCCTGATTCAGGGGGCTTTTTTTATGCCAATAATATGGAACAGAAGTGCTCCTTTTAAATAAAAGGAATTAATTTTGCACCTTGATAGACCGAAAAGGATACCCATGAAACTTTCCCCACTTACTGCAATATCTTCGATTGACGGGCGGTATGCCTCAAAAACCAGCCCTTTAATTACCTATTTTTCCGAATTTGCCCTGATTCGGTATCGGGTAAAAGTGGAAATCGAATACTTTATTGCCCTGTGCGAGCTGCCGCTACCCCAACTGGAAAGTGTGAACAAAAATAAAGTCAATGCCATCCGTGAAATCGAAAGGAATTTTGATGAGAAGGATGCTGAAGTAATCAAAGACATCGAAAAAACGACCAATCATGATGTCAAGGCAGTCGAGTATTTCCTGAAAAACCGGTTTCAGTCCCTGGGGCTTGAGCGGGTTTCGGAATTTATTCATTTTGGTCTTACCTCGCAGGACATTAATAACACCGCTATCCCCATGATGTACCGGGATGGCATCCAAGAGGTACTGCTTCCCGCATTGGATCAGGTCATTAAACGGTTGATCAGCCGATCGGAGGAATGGGAAGCCGTTCCCATGCTGGCGAAAACCCATGGGCAACCGGCTTCGCCTACCCGGCTTGGTAAAGAATTGCAGGTTTTTGTCAGCCGGTTGAATGAGCAGCTTGGATTACTTCAGAAAGTCCCATTCGCTGGAAAGTTTGGGGGAGCTACCGGAAACATGAACGCGCATTTCGTTGCCTACCCGCAGATTGACTGGAAAGAATTTGCCGATGCATTTGTTATCGAAAAATTAGGATTGAAAAGAAGCTTCCCCACGACTCAAATCGAGCACTATGACCATCTGGCAGCTCATATGGATGGATTGAAACGAATGAATACTATTTTGCTTGATTTTAGCCGGGATATCTGGCAGTACGTAGCGATGAACTATTTCAAGCAAAAAATCAAAGCAGGTGAAGTGGGCTCTTCCGCCATGCCTCATAAGGTAAACCCTATCGATTTTGAAAATGCCGAAGGTAATCTGGGAATTGCCAATGCCCTGTTGGAGCACCTGGCTGCCAAATTACCCGTCAGCCGCTTGCAACGTGACCTGACCGATAGTACCGTGCTCCGAGTGCTTGGTGTACCCCTGGCGCACATGCTGATTTCTTATGTTTCCCTGGAAAAAGGGATAGATAAGCTGGAATTGAATCAGTCCGCCATTAACAAAGACCTGGAAGATAACTGGGCAGTGGTCGCCGAAGCCATCCAGACAATTTTAAGAAGAGAAGGGTATCCCAAACCTTACGAGGCACTCAAATCGTTAACGCGCACCAACCAGGCCATTACGCAACAGGCCATAAGTGAATTTATCAATACCCTGGAGGTATCCCCTGAAATTAAAAATGAATTGAAAAGGATCAGTCCGTTCACCTATACCGGGATATGAATCATCCTAAAACCGATGAATTTCATCCTCTAAAACTTGACTTTAATTTTTTAAACATGGAATTTTATTTACACGGCAAGAAAAAGGCTATAAGTGCCGCAGTTTAATAAGGATGTTAAGTTTAAATCCAGTAGGCTTTTCAGCGAAAACCGGAGGTTTCTTTCTTAATTACAATGCTAATTGAACCCTTTTGTATTAAATTTGCTTATGTAAATCATAATAAAAATTTTCTTTAAATCGATTAAATTTAGTTCTCCTGTTGGAACCGAAATGTTTACTTTAAAAAGAACTCGATTAAAACTAACCCATTAAAACTAAAAAACTAACCACAATGTCGAATAAAAACGGAATTTTTTCAAATCTAAGTTCGGATTTACCGGCGGGTCTCGTCGTTTTTTTGGTGGCTTTACCGCTTTGTCTGGGTATTGCCCTCTCTTCCGGAGCTCCGCTGTTTTCCGGAGTAATCGCCGGAATCGTTGGTGGAATTGTGGTAGGTGCGCTATCGGGTTCGCATACGGCCGTTTCCGGACCTGCTGCCGGATTGACAGTGATTGTATTGAACGCCATTGAGGATTTGCAGGCATACGAACTCTTTCTTACCGCCCTGGTAATTGCTGGGATCATCCAGTTGGTTCTCGGATTTATCAAGGCAGGGGTGATTGGCTATTATTTCCCCACTTCGGTGATCAAAGGAATGCTTGCCGGTATCGGCATCATATTGATTATAAAACAATTACCTTTTGTTTTTGGCACCAACTCCAGTGAATTGGTGGAAGATTTTATACCGCTGGTAAACGATTTTGAAGCTGTCCTCGCGTTGCAATCTCTAATGAGTACACTTGAAATGGGGGCGATTATTATCGCTGTGTTTTCGTTGGTTATTTTGATTTTTTGGGAAAAGCCTGTAGTAAAAAACCATCGTTTTTTACAATTTATTCCGGGTCCTTTACTAGCCGTTTTATTAAGTATTGGAATTAATAAGTTTTTCAAATTTGTAATTCCTGATTTGTACATAGGGACAGAAAATAAAGTAACCTTACCCGAAATTACCGGTTTTTCCAGTCTGGGCGATCATTTGTTCTTCCCCGACTTTTCTGGGGTATTAAACCCAGATGTTTGGGTTGTGGCCATAACCATTGCTATTATTGCCAGTTTGGAAACACTATTGAGTCTGGAAGCAGCGGATAAAATTGATCCTCAGAAACGAGTATCGCCTCCAAACCGGGAACTATTAGCCCAGGGAGCTGGAAACATGGTCAACGGACTGGTGGGGGGAATGCCAATCACCGCCGTCATTGTAAGAAGTTCCGCTAATATCAATTCCGGAGGAAAGTCTAAAATGTCGGCCATTTTTCACGGAGTATTGCTACTTCTCAGTGTCTTTTTAATTCCTAACCTATTGAATTTGATCCCCCTGGCGAGTTTGGCAGCTATTTTATTAGTGATTGGGTACAAACTAGCGAAAATTTCCCTTTTCAAATCCATGTACAAGTTGGGCTGGGATCAGTTTTTACCTTTTTTCATCACTGTTTTTGGTATCATTTTCTTCGATCTCCTCAAAGGAATCGGAATGGGAATGATCGTCGGTATTGTCTATATCCTGATGAGAAATTATAAAAACTCCCACTTCTTCAAAGATTCCCGACAAGACGACGAGGACATCGTTCACATTATTCTTGCGGAAGAGGTGAGTTTTCTGAATAAAGGCTCCCTTATCAAGACGCTCAAGCATGTAGGGGACAATAAAAGGGTGATTATTGATGGGACAAATTCAAAAATCATCGATTACGATGTGATCGAAGTCATCAGGGATTTCCGAATCAATGCCAAAGAAAGAAACATTTCCGTGGAAATCATTAACATTGATAAGGAAAACACGCCGGTTGCCAACCAACCGAGTTAAAAAAAATTAGAAAGCCTCTTCTTAATGTCCAAGAAGAGGCTTTTTTTATTGGATTTGGGTAAGCGTTACATTGCTGCCGTCCAAAAAAGGAATAATCACATGCCAGCTCTCCTCTTCAAGCTGAACTTCTAGTTCAATTTGTTGGTCGTTTTCGGATAAAATTTTAACCTGATCCCCCCCCACTAAATCGTTTTCCGCTGGAAGCAGTAGCCAAACCATCGTCTGATTGTGCTCCAGCGGGCCTTTAAATAGGGTCGCTGCATTGGGTTCGTATAAGTTGTACTCGGGGCTGTACCATCCTTGTATTTCCGGAGCCTCCTGGCCCTGGATAACGGATACGTCAAAAACAGCGGGACTAGCCAAGGAAAGGGATAAACTTCCCTCCGGCAGCATTCCGGTTACCTGCTGTTCGTTTACCGATACCTTCACATCGGGATGCCAGTGCCATAAAGCTTGTATTTCTCTGGGCCGGTCTGTGAGGACCCTGTCTGCCACGATCCAAAAACGACCTCGAACATACAATAAACTACGAATATGACTGGCCGCTCCATCCAAATCTTCAAAACGATCAAAAGACTGTGAGGCAAAATCATACGCCTCGGTAACCGTCACATATTTTTCGCCCAAGGCTTCGGTAGCATGGGTAGGTCCTGCTGCCTGGCCTTTTCCATCGATCAATAGGATGTTGTGTCCCCGGCTACTTCGGGCATAGGGTCGGAATTTTTCCGCTACAGCTCCCGTGTAGGCAAACCTGCCCGCATCGACCAGGAAATCCTTTCCGAAAGCAGCTACCGAAAGATGCAATTTATCGTTGTGCTGGTGTCCACTACCCCAAGGACCCATATCAAAGAATGACCAATGAGCCAGCGAATCAAATCCGCTTCGGCTGATCAGCTGTCCCGCCCAGGGGAAGAAATACGAGGGACCATCCGTTGGCGTACTTCCTTCCCTCCCATTACTGGCAATAAATGCCCATTCGGGCTTGTTGAATTTTTCTGCTCCTTCCAGAATCAGGCTACGGTCACTGCCACGATCCCCATCATTATTTAAGATCCGGTGTCCATCCGGTCTTACCGCCCGGGCAATGTACCCGTACATGCTTTCAATCGTCTGGGTAAAAAAGGAGGGTAAGGCTCTGTCCGCTTCCTCACAGATGGTTTGGAACAATTCAAAATTGTGTAAGGACACATTGTGATAGTGGGAGGCAAGCTCTGTCTGTACCCCATCGGGATAAACCTGGTCCCGCATACTCTCGGTCATGGCTGCTATCGCATAATCCAGCCAGGCATCGGATTCCCGGAATTCAGGAAAATAAGCAGCAATAGTGGCCAATGCGGATATTTCCATGGTCAACCAGTTGTTACCTCCATGAAAATTTCGGCTGTAATGTGCGTGATCCGGCAAACTACTAAGCATCAACAAACGGGTGGCTGGAGAGAGGTATTCGTTCTCCAACATGCCATAAAAAACCCTGGTCCAGACTTTGGCCCTGGCGGCCACTTCCAGCCCGCGCCAAATGGACTCCGAACCTTTCTCTGCCGGGTAAGGCATGCTTTTCAATATAAAATCACGTAAAAATAAGTCCAGGTATTTGGCATATGTTGGGTTACCGGTTTCAAAATAAGCGTTCATAACTACCATCAACTGGCTATGCCTGTTGGATAGCCAGGCCCACTCCCGGTCGTTGTTGGGACCCTTGTAATACCAGTCCCGATGACCGTCCGGAAGAATGGGTACCTTTCCTTTTACGTTCTGAATGGTAAAAACATTTTTCAAAATGGTGTCCGCTTCAGCAATGGTTTTCCCGGTGACCATGGGCACCGGCTTTCGGAAAGATGCTGCCTGGCCGGTGGATTGATAATATTCAAGCAGTTCCTCTGCAGCCGCTACCCAATTTTCCCTTTCGCAGGCTTGTTTTACCTTAGCAAGCTCAGGGATATCCAGGTCCAGGTGCGCAAAAAGCCCTTCTACCGTCTCGGGATAGGCTTGATGGAGATCTTCTACTGTAACCAGCTCTTTCCAGTCTTTCTGGGCAGTGCTAATGCCCACTTGAAAAACAAAAACAATCAGACTCAAACAAATTCTTAATACATAGCGGCTCATGGTACGGGATATTTATTTAGTTATATTGGGTTACTTTTTCAATTAGGACTATTCATTTACCTGAAAGGTAATCTATTCCTCTTCAAACAATTCATGCAATTCCTTCAAAATGGTTTGGGCTTCTTCTTTCTTCAATTCGTAAGCATCATCCTCTTTTCGGGGGTTGTTCAGGAAATGCTGCCAGTGCTTTTCTGCTTTCTTCAAGGTACGGGGACTGATCGCAAATTCCTCGTAGTCCAGATGTACTTTTGCCAATGCAGATGCTTTAAAGTTGCCGAAGAGAAAAATTCGAAATAAATCAACAAACTTCTCAGTCAAATCAAATTGCTCCAGCAGCGACACGAGTGCACCATTTTGGCTGGAATTCGAAGGTTTATGGATCACATCCAGGAGGGCATCCAACGACTTATCTCTATCTTCCTCCATCATACCCAGCGTTTTGGCAGCTAAAAACGCCTCCTCCATGTTTCCCTGGTTCAATACACCGACCAATTGACGATGCACTTCGGGGCCGCCCATGCGAGCCAAATGTTCCGCATAGCGAAGGGGTTCTTCTTCCGTCTCCTCCAAAAGTTTGGCCATCAAGGCGTTTATTTTTTCTTCTTCCGTAGTATTCATCGTCTTTTTCGTCTGCCTTCCGGTCCCTGCCCGGAAATGGTTCCTTTCAAATGTACTTAAAAATAATAGTAGCAAGCAACTATTGGAAAAGGAGAACTCCTACAGGTCCCTGAAATCATTCGCTACCATTATTATCCTCCGTTGATTTTTTTCCGGGTAGCCTGCCCGCCTTTTTCAAGGCATCGTGGATTAACCATTCCAATTGACCGTTGGTACTTCTGAATTCATCGGATGCCCACTTTTCAACGGCTTTCATCAGCCGTTCATCTATCCTCAGGGCAAAGGGTTTCTTCTGCGCCATAATCTTACGTTCCTACTTTCCATTCTTCCCATGCAGCCATCAATTCTTTTGGCTTGCGCGTGCTTAGTACAAACCGGCTGTTCTTCAGGAAAATCCGCACCGCATTCCCGGAGCTAAATACATAGCGCCATTCTCCATTCCAGCCTCTCCGTATTCCGATGCTCCAGCCCAGGTGTAATCCGAAGCCCCCAAACCACCCGGATGAGTGGGGAGTAAGCAATTGGATGTATTTTACTTCCTCCCAGTGATACTTTTTCCAGGAATTTACAAAGGGAGGACTCCTAAAACGGAATCCAGAAGCATCCATTCTTATCTCCAGCCGCATGCTTAAAAACAATACCAACAAGCCCACTGTCACCAGGAGAACGATCCCAAAACTTATCCAGCCTTGCATGGGCTGCTCCGTGGAATAACCTCCTGCCAATCCCAACACACCCACAAGCAGCTGCACTACCAAAACAAATGGGATCAGCCATGTTTTTTTTAAGGGCTGACTTTCCTTGTATACCATACTTACGGATTTAGTGTACCCACATTTACGACCGGGCTGGCGTTCTTGTCCGAACAAAGCACCACCATCAGGTTGCTCACCATGGCTGCTTTTTTCTCATCTTCGAAATCAATGATGCCTTTGATTTTCAGATCTTCCAGGGCCATTTCCACCATTCCCACGGCTCCATCCACGATCATCCTTCTGGCAGCGACAATGGCCGTGGCCTGCTGCCGCTGAAGCATGGCTGAGGCGATTTCCGAAGAATAGGCCAAATGGGAAATCCGGGCCTCAATGACTTTTATCCCTGCATGTTGCAGGCGGTCACTGATTTCGTCTTCCAGGGATTTATTTACATCTTCCACCCCGGAGCGCAGGGTCACCTCCGCATGCTCGTCCTCAAAATTGTCATAGGGATACGTACCGGCCATCTTACGAACAGCTGCATCGGCCTGCAAGTGTACGAAATTTTCATAATCATCCACGTCAAAAGAAGCCTTAAAGGTATCTTCCACTTGCCAAACCACGATGGTGCCGACCATAACCGGGTTACCAATCTTGTCATTTACCTTCAGGGGCTTATTCTCAAAATTCCTGACCCGCAACGAAATTTTCTTTTTGGTCATGAACGGATTCACCCAAAAGAAACCATCTGCCTTCACCGTACCCTTATAGGAACCGAAAAGCAGTAATACCATGGCCTTGTTGGGTTCTACAATAAAAAACCCGGGAAGGACCAGAAAAAAAGCCAGGGCCGCCGGTAGGGCCAAAAGAAAAGCCTTCGCAGAAAAGCCAAAAATGGCCAGCACTAAAATACCGAAGGCCACCAGAACCATTAAGTAGCCAGAGAGAGGTTTGATTGTTTTTTCCATATTAGTATAGTATTAAAATGATATCATTTCAATATACGAATTACTCTTAAAATTTGTTTAGTCAGACTTATTTTTTTTCAAAAAAAGTCGTAGACGGCCAAAAAAATTGTACTTCATCGGTGGGGTTTCTTTTTCCCGGTAAGGAGCGTAGGTACAGAAAGGTAGGGGTAAATTGCCATCGGTCAGGCCTCGATGTATATCCTACCGTGCTAAGGTCCATATAAATAGGTTCCTGCAAGTGCGAATAAATGTGTCAATGGATGCCTATCGGATCCCTGAAATATCGAAAAAGAGCCTGGGCAGGAGATTGATACCGAAGGGCTCATGGGCTTCATACCCCAAATAATAATACCTGCCCTTATCAAAAAATTGGAGATAATTCTAAAAAAAAGGCAAAAGGTAAAATCAATTTTTTTTATATTGTCCGAATATTTTGAACAATCAACCGAAAACAACATTTAAAAACTTCTAAACCCAATCTCAATGAACGAAAACATTAACAAAAGCGCACTCTTTAACGGGAGCTGTTTTGCGCTGATCACCACCGCCTTTACCTTTAGCATCCGGGCTGGGATCCTACCACAGCTTGGAGACGAATTTGGGCTGAGTGCCGCCCAACTTGGGTTTATCAACTCCATGTGGTTTCTGGGATTCCCCATTTCCATGATCATTGGAGGAATTGTATACCATTCTTTTGGTGCAAAAAACATTATGCGGGTAGCTTTTGTAGCCCACACACTGGGTATCTTGCTTACCATTTATGCCGGAGGCTACACCACCCTGCTGATCTCCACGCTCTTTATCGGTTTTGGTAACGGTTGTACGGAAGCTGCCTGTAACCCCATGATTGCAGACATGTATTCCGGTGTAAAGATGAACAAGATGCTCAACCGGTTCCACATGTGGTTTCCCGGGGGCATCATGCTGGGTGCCATCATTTCAAATGTGATGACCACCATGAATCTGGGATGGGAAGCACAAATGTGGATTACGATGGTTCCAACCGTGATCTATGCGGTCCTATTTTATGGAAAAGCATTTCCAAAGGCAAAAGTGGAAGGTGCCACCTCACTCGGCAATAACTTCAAAGCCCTATTCAGTCCGGTTTTTCTTTTCCTTTTTGTTTGCATGTCCCTCACGGCCATTTCCGAATTTGGTCCGCAACAATGGGTAAATATCGTTCTGGCAAACAGCGGCGCAAATGCCATGATTATTCTGGCACTGACCACCGGAGTAATGGCGGTGGCCCGGTTCTTCGCCGGTCCGGTAGTTGAAAAACTAGGTCAAACGGGTGTATTATTGGCCGGTTCTATCCTTGCAGCGATAGGAATCTACCTTTTCAGTATGGTTACTGGTGGAATCGCTTACTTTGTTGCTATCATATTTGCTTTAGGAGTCGCTTACTTCTGGCCTGTAATGGTGGGTTCAGTAGCTCAACGAGTACCTTTAAGTGGTGCGTTAGGGATGTCCATTATTGGAGGTGTAGGTATGTTTTCTACGGCTATTTGGCAACCTATTATCGGAGGATGGATCGATAGCTCCAGAGAGGAAATGCGTGCCGAAGGATTTTCCGGTGATGAACTGGAACTGATGGCAGGACAAGCTACGCTTCAAAACATGGCACTGTTTCCCGTAGTGTTAATTGTCTTGTTTACCATTTTCTTCTTCTGGCAAAGGAATATCAAAAAGACAGAAATGGTTAGCCCTGTGTAAGGACTGGGTTAGCGATCAGGTTAAAAAAGAGCGAGCATCTTCGGAAGCTGGCTCTTTTTTTATCTCAGGTATGAAGGTGTAGCCCAAACCTCTGATTTTTTGTGTTTCAAATACCAAAATATGCCTTTTACTGTCCGGCTTGAATTTTAAATCCGCACGATGGCATCAATTAGTTTTTTCAGTTAAATTTAATAACCAATTAATCGGCTAGTAAACAACCATTTTGGATAATTTAATACGAACAACGGTGGATAAAACAATCTATTTTTTATTGGTGTTTTTTCTTGCTTCAGGCAGGCTTATGGGGTACTCCCTTTCCGATCAGAAAGTAAATCCGGATAGTCTGCGTACCCTATTGGACCGGTCCAATGAATTGGCTTATAGTCAACCGGAACGTTCCTTTCAGTATGCTAAAGGCGTTTTATCAAACGCATTTAAAGGGGCATTTTGACAACTACCCCTATTGGTTGGCTCGCTTTTCCTCCAAGCCTCCAACTGAATTTAAGATGGAGCCAGACAGCGTTTCACTTCCTGAAATTACCATGTGGCAATTTACTGACTCCGGGAAAATTAAGGGTATTCCTGGTAAAACCGATATGAGTTTTCTACCCACCGCCTAAAGAGAGCACATTCTGGTCCTGAAATAGCTGTGATGGTCGTTGAATAAAGCCATTTACCTGATTGCACGGGTAAGATGAACCTTTTTAACTCAAAATCCGGTTTTGTTTTTTTAAACATCAGTTACCAACCAAAAAATAATCGAAAATGATACAAGAATACTTAAGTCAGGAATTTTGGAACAATACCGTACAAGATTACCTGCTAGCGTTGGG
>JAWLFL010000109.1:0-8719 GCA_041685605.1 Cyclobacterium sp.
TCCAAGGCAGATACAATCACAGAAACGGTAAAAATCGCTTTAATTGCTTACATCAGAACCCAAAAAATCAAGCAATTGGGAGCCACGGTTTTGAATGAACCATTGGCGTTTAGGTACGCTACGAAGGAAATACGGGACTTGAATCGCGAATGAGAGGTGTTGTGTTCGATACTTCCATCTGGATTGAATAAGGCTTATCTCCTTCAATCTCCTTCAATCCACTTACATTTGATGCCTGAGCCTATCGAAGTCCAATCTCCCTCAATCTCCCATCAATCTCCCATCAATCTCCCTCAATCTTCCCTCAATCTCCCTTCAATCTTATCCGTTCACCAGGTTTTACGAATTATTCTCCTGCGCTAACCGGTCATTTACCCCCAAAAGAAAATCCTTAAGTCATAATAGAAAGCTCCTTACTTGATTTTTCCGAATTTTTCACTCAATTTAAAATCATGGAAGCCAATCCAATATCCTTTTTTCATCCCAGGGAACTGCATAGCAATACGAGTGTCCTGGCCATGGCTGCCTATGTGCTCAATGGTTTGATGGTATATTTGAACTGGCCCCATTGGGTGGGGTACCTGTCATTATTTATTTTGACCGTGAATATGATCCTGATTGGCATACTTTTTTACCAGATCTTGAACAAGGAAGAAGAAAAAAACCTGCGCAGAAATTGGTTCTTTGCTATTTTAAGGACAGTTATAAACCTGGTGCTCTTATTTTTGGTGCTTTACCATATGGAATTCATCTGAATGCTGCCTGTGATGAAAAATCCCTATCCTTTTTTTTCCTGTTTTATTTTTCAACTTGTGTTAAGCATGGGTTGGATACAGGCCCAACAATCTTCACCACCCAATATTTTGGTGATCTCCGTGGACGACCTGAACGATTTTTTCGGCGGGATGGGCCATCCGGATGCCATTACCCCCCACCTGGACCGGTTGATTGCTAACGGCCTGTTATTTGCCAACGCCCAATGCCAGACTCCCATGTGCAGCCCGTCCAGAACGGCCATTATGACCGGTTTAAGGCCTTCTACCACCGGTATTTATGGGTTTATTGGGGACAACCAAATCAAGGAAACGATACCTTTGCCAAAGTGGCACTCTGGAACAGGGCCACCCTTTCCCCCTTGATCTTTGCCGGCCCCGGTACCCCAAAAAACCAGCTGGTGGATGCGCCGGTGGCGTTGTTTTCCATTTATCCCATCCTTACAGACCTGGCCAAACTCCCCAATCCCCAACATATGGAAACCAAAAGCATCTATCCTCTCTTAAAATACCCCAAAGGTAAATGGGAACCTCCTGCCATCACCACATGGGCTCGAAACAACCACGCCATCGTGACTAACGAATACCGGTACATTCGTTACGAGGACGGCACCGAAGAATTGTACGACCTCATGCAAGACCCCGACGAATGGTACAACCAGGCTTCCGAGGACACATACGCCCCTGTCAAAGCGGAATTGAGAAAATTGCTACCGAAAACGAATGTAAAATGGGCCGAAGCCTCACGCTACGATAATAATGACTATTTTCGAAACCAGAAAATCAGGGATAGCCAGTAAAAAAAAGCAAGGGTAGCCTTCCAAACAGTCATCGGCTTCAGGGACCGGTTGGTTGATCGGACAGGTTGCTGCAAAAATATAAGAAATGCAAAAAAATGATCTTTCTGTAAACTACCGCAAAGGTAAATTAGTGTTGTTGTTGCTGGTAGTTTTTCTTGCAATCACCTTTCTGTTGGATTACATACGGATCTCCGGGTACGAGATTTTACCGGTGCGTCCGGAAAAAGAAATCAATTTGCAAATCAATGAATTGTATTACCAGTTGGCAAACGGCAAAGAAGCGGTGGATTGGGCTCAATTGGAGGGAGGGTTGGAATACATACAGAATGAATACGATTGTGCGGATTTTAGGCTGGTGAATCTTATCCGGATTTTGTATGAATCCGGGGATCGCATGCCCGAATACTACCAGAAACAAACCCAGGAGGTGCTGTTTGATTTCCGGTATTGGTGGGACGAGCCCGGGGAAAATTCCATGTGCTACTGGAGTGAAAACCACCAAATCCTCTTTGCATCCGCGGAATATTTGATTGGGCAAAAATACCCGGATCGTGTTTTCTCCAACAGTGGACTGACCGGTAGACAGCACGTAGAAAAGGCAAGGAAACGGATCCTGGATTGGTTGGAAATGCGGTGGAATTACGGGTTTACGGAGTTCTATTCGGGAACGTATTACGTAGAAGATATCGCTGCCCTGATCAATCTGATTGACTTTGCCCGGGACGAAGCGGTTGTGGTGAAAAGTAAAATGATCCTGGATTTGTTGTTTTACGACATGGCGTCCCAGAGTGCCCATACACTATTTGTCAGTGCCAGCGGTCGGGCCTACGAAGGCAACCGAAAAGGGGGTCGTCAGTCCACGCTGGGAAGACTGATCCATTATTTTTGGGGGGAGGGACAGGACCCGGGACCAGGGATGACCTATGGATTGCTCAAAAGCCCGAATTATACGATCCCTGCTGTTTTTTCTGAAATTGCGAAAGATTCCTCCGTTCAGGTCATCAAGCAAAGCAATGGATTGGATATTTCGGAATTGCATGCCGAAGGGTTTGGTGGGACTGATAACCGCAGCATGATGATGCAATGGGGAATGGAGGCATTTACCAATCCCGAAGTGATACGAAATTCCCTGCACCACATTCGCAAATACCGGATGTTTTCAAACGATTTTCTGGCGGATTTTAAAATGATGGATTTATCGCTGCTACAGTGGCTGCGGTTGGAGCCCCTCGTTAGTCGCCTGCTTAAGCCTCAATCGGATGGGGTGGCCATTCAGAAAGGCAATACCTACACCTACCGGACCAACGATTACACCCTATACACAGCCCAGGGCTACCACCCCGGGACCTATGGGGACCAACAGCATGTCTTTGGGATGAATATTCGCGATCACTTTGGCATTTTTCATACCCATCCCGCCCTGGAAAAAGGGGTTCTCCACCAATCACCCAACTATTGGGTAGGCTACGGGCGCGTTCCCCATACCGCGCAAGACCAAAACGTCAACCTCTCCCTGTATGCCCTCCCGGAGAAAAAGGGGTGGATGGAGATGGACTTGCTGGGGTATACGCATGCCTATTTCCCCACAAGCGAATTTGATTCGGCCCTGCTGGACGGCAGGTACGCCTTTGGCAAAAAAGGCGAAACCTATTGCGCCATGATCGGTGCGGAACCTTTTGAGCTTCGGGAGGGTACCACCGATAACCTGGTCCAACATGGCAAACGAACCTATTGGATTACCGAGGCCGGTGCTGCAGGGACGGATGGTTCGTTTGGGAATTTTGTGCAGCGGGTCAAGGCCAACCCCGTTGCGTTTGACCGGGAAGCGCTAACATTGACCTATCGGTCAAACGGTAAGTGCTACGAATTGGCCTTTGGGAAAGACTTTGTGGTGGACGGGAAAGTGGTGGATACGAACTACCGCAGGTACGATTCCCCCTACGTACAGGCCGATCGTAAAGATCAGACGCTCACCTTTCGGTATCGCGAAAAAACCCTTTTTCTGTATTTTGATGCGTTACTACGGGAAGTCAGCGACTAGCTACAGCTGAAGGGAACCGAACCATTTTGCTTATTCTTACTAACCATTTCGATGCCAGTTGGGATCGATGCGGAGCCTTGGCTAATTTTTACTAGTTTTAGTTGTGAAATGGGCCGGGGCGATTGGACGTATCTTTTAATCAACACGTATATGAGACCACTACTTCCCTTATTCGTAACCCTCATCCTGGTATACGGCTGCACCGCTCCGGAGCCCTACGATGTATTGATCCGAAACGGGCAATTGATCGATGGATCGGGCAGTCCGGCAATTACCGCGGATGTTGGTATCCGGGAAGATACGATAGCCGCCATCGGTGCCCTCTCTGAAGCCAAGGGGAAAATAGAAATTGACGCAACGGGACTGGTGGTAGCTCCCGGCTTTATCAACATGCTCAGCTGGGCGACCGAATCCCTGATCGAAGACGGAAGGTCGCAAAGTGACATCCGCCAGGGAGTTACTCTGGAGGTTTTTGGAGAAGGTACGTCGATGGGACCGCTGAGTGAGCAAATGAAAGCGGATATGCTGAGGCAGCAGGGGGATGTCACCTTCCCGATTTCCTGGACCTCACTGGGCGAGTACCTGGATTTTATTACGAAAAAGGGCGTGTCTCCAAATGTGGCCTCCTTTGTGGGGGCGACGACCCTTCGCATCCATACGGTGGGTTTCGAAAACCGTGCGCCGACAGTAGAAGAATTGGACTCTATGAAGGTACTCGTTGGGCAGGCCATGGAAGAGGGTGCCCTGGGTATCGGCTCTTCCCTGATCTATGCTCCTGCCTTTTATTCCAGTACCGAGGAGTTGATCGAACTCAGCAAGGTGGCAGCCAGCTACGGAGGCATGTACATCTCCCATTTGCGTAGCGAAGGAAACCAACTGCTGGAAAGCCTGGACGAGCTGATTCGGATAGCAGACGAAGCCGGTATTCGGGCGGAAGTATACCATTTGAAAATGGCCGGCAATGAAAATTGGGACAAGTTTGATGCGGTGGTAAACAAAATTGATTCGGCACGCGCAGCCGGATTGGCCGTCACCGCAAACATGTACACCTATACCGCCGGATCTACGGGACTCGATGCCTCCATGCCGCCCTGGGTGCAGGAGGGCGGGTACCAGCAGTGGGCGGAGCGCCTGCAAGATCCGATCGTGCGAGAACGCCTGATGAAAGAAATGGTTACTCCCACGACGGAATGGGAGAGTTTAATGATGGGGGTGGAGACCTACGGGGACATCCTGCTGATTGGTTTTAAGAACGATAGCTTGAAATACCTGACTGGCAAATCCCTTTCAGAAGTAGCGGCAATGCGCAGGACCTCTCCGGTGGAAACCGCCATGGACCTGGTCGTTCAGGACGGAAGCAGGGTGGGAGCCGTCTACTTTTTGATGTCGGAAGAAAATGTGAAAAAGCAATTGCGGCTGCCCTACATGAGTTTTGGATCGGATGCCCGATCCCTGGCACCGGAAGGCGTTTTTCTTAAATCCAGTACCCATCCCCGTGCCTTTGGGAATTTTGCCCGGCTTTTGGGTAAATACGTCCGCGACGAAAACGTAATTCCCCTGGAAGAGGCCATTTACAAGCTTACCAGCCTGCCGGCTACCAATTTGAGAATTAAAAAACGAGGTACCCTGGAGGAGGGCTCCTTTGCGGATGTGGTCTTGTTTGACCCGGGTGAAATCCAAGACCGGGCGACCTACGATGATCCCATGCGCTATGCGACCGGTATGGTTCATGTATTTGTTAACGGAAAGCAGGTTCTCAAGGATGGGGAGCATACCGGTGCCCTTCCCGGTAGGGTGGTAAAGGGGTCCGGTTATCAGAGGTAACGGTTGGATTGATAGTAGGATACTCGTAAATTCCGCAGGAAGTTTTTCTGGCAATTGAATTTTATGATGCGGACACGCTGCCGGTTTTTTGTCATAGACAGGGCATCGTTGTCCGGAACTGGAATACTAAATGGGGAGACCGGTTAGGGTCAACCATTTTTTCACCAATATAAGTAAATTGAAAGCAATGAAACGTAGCATGTATAGGTTGAAAATGGATCTTAGCAGTCTTCCGGGGTTGGTTTTTCGGTTCGCTGCGCTGGTTATTTTTTGGGGACCTCCATCGGCAATCCTTGCCCAACAGCCCAATATTTTGCTCATTATTTCGGATGACCTGAATACCCGGATCGGTCCCTATATGGATGTGGCAGACCATACCCCAAACCTGGACCGACTGGCGGTAGCCGGAGTCCGATTTACCCGGGCTTACAGCCAGTTTCCGTTATGTGGTCCTTCGCGGGCTTCCCTGATGAGCGGCCTGTATCCCGAAACCAACGGGGTGATGCGAAACAACGATCAATTGGGCGGCTACCGTAAGGAAACGCCGGCATTGGCAAACCACCCTTCTCTGGCTGGGTTTTTTCGGGAGCAAGGGTATTTCACCGCTAGGATTTCAAAGATCTTTCACATGGGTGTTCCGGGTGGCATCGAGCGGGGGGAGCCGGGAGGGGATGATCCGGATTCCTGGGACTACGCCTACAATGTAATGGGTCCAGAGACCTTGAGTCCGGGCAATCTGGAACTGCTTTCTCCCAAAAACAACCATTATGGGTCCAATTTTGCCCAGATGGTAATTGCCGATAGCCTGGAAGGAACGCAGACCGATTACCTGGCCGCCAGTCAGGCCATTGCGGTGTTGGAAAACAGGGCTGGAAAATTACCTACCAATGGCACCAACAAGCAGCGGATAAAGAAAGAAGCCCCCTTTTTTCTTGCGGTCGGCTTTGTGCGCCCCCATGTGCCGCTGATCGCACCGGAAAGCAGTTTTTCCCCGTATTCGCTGGAAGAGGTGGCGTTACCTCCGGTCAAAATTGGCGAAAACGTACCCGAGATGGCCCTTCGCAGGCAAAACGAAAAAATCTGGGGTATGGATGCCTTGCAGCAACGAAAGGCCATTCGGGCTTACCTGGCCAGCGTGCGGTTTATGGATCAACAAGTGGGTAGGTTGTTGAATGCCCTGGATAGACTGGACCTACGAAACGAAACCATTGTGGTATTCCTTTCGGATCATGGATACAACCTGGGTGAGCACGATTGTTGGTCAAAAAGTAGTTTGTGGGAAGGGAGCGTCCGGGTGCCGCTAATCGTTTCCGTTCCGGGCAAGGCCTATGTGAAGACCTATGGAAGCATTTCCGAAACGATAACAGAGTTACTGGACCTGTATCCAACCCTGGTGGGGTTGGCGGGGTATTCGGCCGAAACGCCCTCCATCCTTCAAGGAAAGAGTTTGGAACCGCAATTAAAGGGATCGGCCGAAAGTTCGGAGCAGCAGTACGCCTACACCATTGCCAATGGGGGATCGAGTTTGCGCACGAGTCGGTGGCGGTACACCCGCTGGGGAAACAGCACCGACGGAAGCAACGAAGAACTTTACGACCATGCCACCGATCCCGAAGAATGGAACAATTTGGTCGGGAGTGCCAGCCACTCCGCCGTTTTGGACAGCCTACGAAATGACCTGGATGAGGTCCAAGGGAATGTTCGTAGGTAAGCTAAAAACGAACCAACAAAAGGAAAAAAAATGCGTACCTTATTGGCCATCCTGGCACTAAGAGTGACTGGATTTGCGGCATTAAAAGTGCTACACGGACACCCATTTTATTCCTGGGGAATTGGGATAAGTTAACTGCTATTTCTGACTACCCTAAGTTATTGGTTTATTCGTAATAGCTGGAACAAGTAGCGCAGTTATCGGCCAGCCAAAACCTCGACACAAGCCCACCAGGGGGCAACCCAGGAAAGGCTTGTTTTCCAGGCCGGTTCCCGTATTTGTTCGAACGATTCCTTTTCTTACCTGCGCCAGCAGCACCCCAAACCGAATCTCTTTTTTTTACAAACTTCTCGTCAATCAGGTGGCTGAGCCTGTCGAAGTCCGGTGCCTGAGCTTGTCGACGGCCCTACAACTGCTTCACCGGATTCACCAAAGGCTTCCCCAATTCCGGAATGGATATTTCAAACCGATCCTCGTCCTGTACTTCAATGCCATCGGCAAAGCTGGCCACTGCGGTACCAAAGAAATGGACATGTACATCGCCTGGCTGCCGAAATAGCTCGTATTTGAAATGGTGGTGTTCCAGGTTGGCTATGTTGTGGCTCATGTTAGCATTTCCGGTCAGAAATTCCTTTTCCCAGACCACCGCATTTCCCCTTTTTATGGCACTGACCCCTTGCAGGTGATCCGGAAGTTCGCTAATCAGCATCTCAGGACCGTATGCACTGGCCCGCAGTTTGGAATGGGCCAGGTAGAGGTAATTGATTTTCTCCATTTTGTGGTCTGAAAACTCATTACCCAGGGCAAATCCTACCCGAAATGGGTTGCCATCAGGATCGATAACGTAGAGTCCTGCGAGTTCGGGTTCTTCTCCGCCATCCAGGGCGAAAGAAGGGGAGACCAGGGGATGACCTGAGGGCACCACACATAAGCCGTTGCCCTTGTAAAACCACTCGGGCTGTACCCCGGGTTCGCCGTTGTTCATTTTGCCTCCTTCCAATCCCATCCGAAACATCTTCATGGAATCGGTCAGTTCATCAGGTGCTGCACTTTCCAGTTTCTGGTGCATCTTGTCCCGGGAGGCAGCAGATCCCAGGTGGGTTAGCCCTGTTCCTGTAATCCACGATCGATAAGGGTCCGGATGCGCCAGGGGCAGCAGGATTTGGTTATTGGCGATCAGGGGCTCATAGGGTGCTTTTTCCTTACCTACCAATTCTTCAACCAGTTCAACGAGGGACTTGCCCGTCTCAAATGTTTTTTGGGTTAAGGCATAGGTGCTTTTAATATCCTTTAAAACACGAAGATGATCCCCGTCCACCAGGCCTGTCTGGGTGGTGTTGTCCTTATTCTTAAATTGTACGATTCTCAATTTTATATGGATTTAGGGTAAGAAAAGGGAAAAGTTAGCATGGTCAGGGATAAAAGACAAGAAAAAAAGCCATCTAAATGGATTTTTCATTTCGGAAAAGACAAGGGATATATCTTTTAAACAGAAACTTTCCGGTTATTTAAAGTCTGATTACCAAAGCAACTATTCTCTTTCCCCAGCCCATCAATCTTTTTCAATCTC
>JAWLFL010000109.1:8819-13316 GCA_041685605.1 Cyclobacterium sp.
TTCAATCTCCTTCAATCTCCTTCAATCTCCTCCCCTCAATCTTATTTAACCTGGTGCCTGAGGCTGCCGAAGGCCAATCTCCTCCCATCTCCCATCAATCTCCTCTCAATCTCATTCAATCCCCCACCGAATTCAACCCCTCCAAATAAGCCGTAAGATGTGCCACATCGCTTTCATTCATGTCCAATTCAGCAGGTTCCGGCATGATGCTGCGAGCAAACCGTTTTCGGGAAGCAATATCTTCGGAAGGTATATTGTAGGCTTCATTTTGCATGCCTTCCAGTACCACGATGGGCCCATCTGCCTGGAGGAAACCGGCGGCTACCGTTCCATCTTTTAAGGTAATCAGCCACATTTCATAGCCAAAAGCTACTCCTGCACTGGGATGGATGATGGCATCCAATAAGCCCTCCTGGTCCAGTTTGGCACCAATCATACTCAGGTCAGGACCAATGTTCCGGCCTTCCTCACCAATGCGGTGACAGGTGGCACACTTGCCCTGATAAACCAGCTTTCCTTTGGCAGGGTCGCCTTCCAGGGCGGTAATTTCCGATACGGATAGCGCATCAGGTTTGGAGTCATGGGTGAAATAATCTCCCGCCAGTACCCGTGTGGCTTGCTCCGGATTTTGAAAGATATCCGGGCTTATTTCCCCCATCAGGTCTTGCGAAAGGGCTTTTTTCTCTGCCAGGGCTAGCAGCATCATGCCCCCGATACGGTCCCCCGCCATGGCTTTTCCCGCCTTGATTTTTTCGGCTTTGGAAGCAGTAGCACTTTCCAGGATGGATTTTAATTCCAACATTTCCTGCTGAATTTCCGGGCTGAGATTGGCTTCCAGCTCCGGTATTTCCATGGCAAAAGCATTCCATTCATTGTTTCTGCGGTACCGCAGCCACCAGAGTGCCCGTTCGTTTACTCCCAACATTTCCGAGGCGGCTATTTCCTGCATGGCGTTGACGGCTTTCTGGTCCGAAATAAAACCCAGCGCAGCGACCGACTGCTGCCGCTCGGCAGCGGATAGTTCAGGTGAGAGTGCCCTTTCTTTCAAACTTTCGATCGCCTGGCTTGGGTGCAAGCGCCATATCAGGTCGGCATATCCGGGTTTCCAGTTAAGAGCATCTCCTCCCAATTCTTGCTGCAATAACGGGAAAATAGTTTCTACCTTTCCATCCATGGCCAATCCCAACGCTTCTACGTAGTACCGGTCGTTGCCTTCATGCCGGGATGCCAACTCCACCAGGGTCTCTTCTACTTCGTCCTGAGGCATATCCCGAAGGGCCACCGCCACTTCACGACGAACTGCCGGAGAGGAGTCTTTGCTCAATTGACGGGCATGGGGTAAAAAATCTTCCTTCGCCTGACGCAAAGCACGGAAAGCGGTTAGCCTGAGGTCCGGATTGTCGGCATCCAACTGATTTTCAACGGCCGTTATTCCTGCCTCACCCATCGTTGCCAACAGCCAGATGGCACGCGCCCGATGGTAGGGGTTTTCATCATTCAAGATTTCCTTTACCGCTTCCACAGCTGCGTCTCCTTTTTCAGCCAACAGCGCAAAACCCGCATTTCGCACATTAACGGCAGGATTCAATAGTGCGGCTATTTGCCCCTGGGTGCTGCTCAAGTCAATTTCAGGTTTGGGTAGGTTTTTACCCTTGGGGGTAATGCGGTAAATTCTTCCATAGCCGGTGCTGTCGATCATGCGATGGCCTCCCACCATTCCATCGTACCAGTCGGCGATGTATAGGGCTCCATCTGTTCCCACCACTACATCACTGGGGCGAAACCATTTGGTTTTATCTTCGCCAGTGGTTCGGCTTTCAGCATCTTCCACTTCTTCTTCCCTGAGGGAGGTGATCAGATTATGGCGTTTTAGTTTAAATCCGGCTCCCGTTGGTTCAGGTTTGTAGGCTAAAATCACATTACGGCCAGCCTCACCTGCAAGTAAGGTTCCGCGATATTTTTCTCCCAATAAATCACTTTCGTAAAAGGTAACACCGGTGGGCGATCCGGCACCCGTACTGTCTCCCATTGGGATGACTCCCGGATCATCCTGGTGCCAGTGAGCGGTTACGGTGGACTGACCTGGTCGGCGGTCTGCCTGCCATCGCCGTGAACCATCCGCATTGAAATAGCCCATATTGCCCCCTTCCATCAGCCAGGAAACACGCACGCCTTTATTGCCATCATCGTCGTTGTCATTTTGCCACATATTCCCGTAGGAATCCAGGGCTAACTCATAGGAGTTTCGAAAATTATGGCCCAACACTTTCATACCGGTGCCGTCCGGATTGACCCGCAAGGCAATGCCGCCTACCCACATTTTCCCATCGTCGCTGACCATGCCCGGCTTATTATCCTTCATATGCGGGGAACCGCCATTATATAAACTTCCGGATCGTAAGGTCCAGCCACTTTTATCCGTCACGATATGTGGCCCGGCATTGCCGGCATTGAAATAATAGTTACCGTCGGGTCCGGCCACCACTGCATGCAGTCCATGGTCATGGTCCAATCCCCCAAAACCTGTTAAAAACACTTCTTTATTATCCGGTTTATCATCCCCGTTTTCGTCAGTATAAATGATAATGGAGGGACCACTGGAAACGATGACCTTGTTGCCAATAACCGAGATGCCCAATGGGGCGGTCAGGTCACTGTCCTGCACGAATACTTTGGAAGTTTCCGCTTTTCCATCTCCGTCTTTATCTTCCAGAATCATCACCCGATCCCCTGCTTCATGGTTTTTGAACTTTTCCGGATCATTTCGGAACAACCGGTAATTTAACGCTTCGGTCACCCAAATCCTGCCCCTGGTATCCACATCCATATTGGTTGGATTAAAAAACTGAGGGGATTCAGCCCATAAGGTCGCTTCCAAATCATCCGGTAAATACAATTGGGTACTGTCTGAATAATATTTTTTACTCAGTGAAAAAGGAGTTTCCGGTTCCTCTTTTTTACAGCTGAAAGTGAACAGCGAAAGGACCAGAATGGTCATTCCATAAAGGGCTTTTTGGAAGATTGTCGGGCTTGAAATAAGCAACTTATTAGGCATGTTGGGTGAATTTTAATTGGCCAATGGAGGGCGTTTATAACATGATTAGTTTACAATTAGCTTTAAAAGTAATAAAAAATGAAATCAAAGGAAAGTATTGTTTTTTCAGGTCATCACGATTTTCATTCTTTCGGAAACAAATGGTAATTGAGCCCGAAAGAGATGCCCATCAGGTGATACCGATGGAAATTCCAAGTTTTTCAGCGATTTCCTTGTGGCTGAAAGCTTCAACCACATGTAGGGTAAAGACCATCCGGTAGGCCGGAGGGAGGCATTGCACCAATTTAAGGATATCTTCAGCATGCAATTGGGATAAGGTCTTTTCAGCATCCGGCCGGTCTATATCCTGCACGATTTCCACATGTCGGTCATTGTATTTTTTATTTTTCCGATAATGATCAATAGCCGTATTAATTAAGATTTTTCTTAACCAGCCAGCAAAAGATAGGTCAGGTGAATACCGCTTGATCTGCGTAAAAACTTTCAGGAACCCGTCGTTGAGAATTTCTTTGGCTTCTTAAGGACCGGATGAAAAGCGAGCGCAAATACCCATGGCGTAGGGATAGGTATGTTTGAATAGCTCATACTGTGCTTTGGATTGGCCCTGGCAGCATTGGTCGATGATTTTTTTTTAGTTTAGGGGAATCGTGCAGGTTCATATGTAACTACATCACGTTAAAAAGGATTGGAGGGGTCGCCTGAGGGACAAAATAAGTTATGATTGCATCATTAAATGCGTTGGAAAGCCATAGGAAAGAATAAAAGTGCGTAAGAAAATTTACAGGAACATGCTATCCGTGGAAAAAGAGAAATCCTAAAATAGTTGTTTTCATTTTAAAAAATTGAAATAAATGATTATTATCCTGATTATACAGGACTAATTAGCATACCTCATGACAAAACGCAGAGAATTTTTAAAGAAATCCGCCATAAGTTCCGCAGGAATTTCCATTGGGGGGTTGGGATTCAGTGCAAAAAGTTATGCCTCCATTATGGGTTCCAATGAGCGCATTAACCTTGGCCAAATTGGAATCCGAAACCAGGGTACCGTACACATTAATAATTATTGCAGCCTGAAGGACAGTCACAATGTGGTTTTAAAGGTGCTTTGCGATACTGATGAAGCACTCTTTGATTCCAAATCCAGGATAGTTGCCGATAAGACCGGTACCAGGCCTGAGCTGGAATGGGATATAAGGAAGGTGTTGGAAAACAAAGAAATCGATGCGGTATCCATGGCTACACCCAATCACTGGCATGCCCTGGCCACGGTTTGGGCCTGTCAGGCAGGAAAGCATGTCTATGTGGAAAAGCCTGCATCCCATAACCTATGGGAAGGTAGGAAGATGGTGGAAGCTGCCCAAAAGACTGGGTTGACGGTGCAGGTGGGGTTGACCAACAGGGCCTATAATAATGTAAGGGAAGCCATGCAGTTCCTTCAT
>JAWLFL010000361.1:0-3199 GCA_041685605.1 Cyclobacterium sp.
TTTTGAAATTTCCCGGGCAAATTTGTTCAAGACCGGAACGATACCATAATCCGAAAGGGCACTCGGGGTAAGGTTAAAGGAAATCCGCCGGACCTCCCGAATTACATCTTTGAGTAATTCTTTGGAGCTTTTTAGTTTTTCCTTTTCGAAAGCAGTGTCGACCGAATGAATGCCTTCCAGGTTAAACTTCATAGCAGACAGCAATTGGCCAATGCCATCGTGCATGTCCCGGGAAATTCGCTTTCGTTCCTCTTCCTGCCCTTCCAGAATCAAGGCGGAGCGAAATTGCTGTTCCTTTACTTTTTTCTCGATTCTTTCCCGGTTGATTTCCTGAGAAATGGCCTCCGCCTCTTTTTTTTCTGTTTCGTCCGTACAGATCAAAAGCATGCTATCAATCCGTTCCAGCTCATTTTGCGTAGGAATCAGGTTTACCTTTAGCCAGACAAAATCCCCTGCCAGGTTTACCACTTTGATTTCTCCATTCCAGGGATGGCCATTGCGAATCATTTCCCGGATGTTTTGCAAGTGATTCCGATCGTATCCCTGCTCCTGCAGCCATTGAAAAAGGTTTTCAGGCCGCTCTTCCTCAAATTCCATCAGCGAGACGAACTGATCTGAAAATTGCTCGAAACTCCCATCTGCGCTGCATTTGGCATAAAGGGTGAAGTCATCCAGCGTAACATCTACCTCCAGCAGGTCTTGATAGGCCTGTTCCAGGGAACTGTATAAGGCGCTAAGCTCCAGGGTCATTTTGTTGGATTTCTTCTGGGATTGCACCAGCTTGACAAATGTCTGCCGGATGGTTTTGGCAGAAGGGATAAAAACGAAAAGCAGTTCGAATAAGATAACCCCCAAGGAAATCACCATCAAAAACAGGGAGATATTGCCCAGATTCGTCACCTTCGTTTTAGCCTCCCGGTCGTATTGAAAAACGATGCGGTCCATGCCCTCCAGAAAGACGGGCTCCTGCCGGATAATGGATTCGATATCCTTTTGGACGTTTTCGGTTGGCGTTTGGATATCCTGGTTCAGCGTGTCAACGATGCGGGAAGCAGCACTTGCCATCATTCGGTAATTGGGCTCAATTTGGGTAAAGAGGCTGGCTATTTTTTCACTGTTTTTTCCAGTAATTCCCAGGGAATCATCCCCGGTTTGCAAGGCCTGGTGTGCCTCCTGCCATTCCTTTAAGGCCAATTCCAATTCCTCCAGCACTGCTGTTTTATCGGTTGGGACCGATGTTTCTCCCAGCAACAGGGCACTTTTACTTATCTTCTGACTAAGCATCCGCTGCCGTCCTGATAGGTTAACCACCAGCGAATCGTTTTCCTGCTCCCTGATAAATTTTTGAATCAGGACTTGACTGATAATGATGCTTGCCGCAATGGCACACAGTGCGATCAGGTAATACCTGCCGAGTTTTTCAAAAGTGGGTTTTTCGGTTAATGTCTGATTATCCATTTGCGATTTCTTAGCCTAAAAATACGTAAAAACACTTAATATTCCCATTAGGTAAACGCAAAGCAAAAAAGCAAGGCCTACATGCAGACCTTGCTTTCCGTTAAATGCCATCCAATAAGAAACGAATGCGCCGGCTTAATCTTCAAAGCCTACATACACATACCCTTCTTCTACTTTCACGGGATAGGTAGCAATCGCAGCACAATCTCCGTTAAGGTTTTGGCCGGACTTGAGCGAAAACGTTTTTTTATGGAATGGACAGGCAACTTTGGGTTCATCTCCTTCCGAACCGATCATGCCCCGCGACAAAGCCATTTGCATTTTGTGCGGACACAGGTTCTGACAAGCATACCATTCGTTTCTTCTGGAGAATTTATAAATGGCAATTTGCAGGTCTTTATATTTGATGCAGGCACCACCATTTTCGGGAAGGGCACTGACGGGTGCGGCCTTAAACCAGGTGGTGATTTTGGAATTGTCGGCTGTTTTATACATTTCCAGTTTGGTTGTCATCTTAGTTGCGTTTGGTAATATTCGATTTGTTAAAGAAATGGATTGCATTTAGCTTCAGGAAGCGGGGACTTTTTGGCCTCTCATTTCTTGAAAAGAAACGGTTGGGTCGCCACTTGTATCATTGACAAAATGCCTGAATTTTGCCCGTAGTTCAGGGTTATTGACCACTTCTTTCCATTCGCAGGCATAGGTTTGAATCATAAAGGCCATTTCCCTTTCCAGTTCTTCTCCAATTCCAAGGGAATCGTTTACGACGACATCCCGCAGGTAATCCAGGCCGCCTTCCAGTTTATTGAGCCAGGTGGCCGTTCGGGTAAGGGGTTCTGCCGTCCGGATATAGAACATCAGAAATCGATCGATGTACTTCAGGCAGGTGGCACTATCCACATCGGTGACCAACAGCTTTGCGTGTTGTGGCTTCGATCCACCGTTACCGCAGACATAGAGGTTCCAACCTTTTTCGGTAGCAATGATGCCAAAATCTTTGCTTTGCGCTTCGGCGCATTCCCGGATGCATCCGGATACTGCTCCCTTTAACTTATGAGGAGAGCGTAGTCCCCGGTACCTTTCCTCTACCTGAATGGCAAAAGAAACTGCATCCTGAACGCCATAGCGGCACCAGGTGGAGCCCACACAGCTTTTTACCGTTCGGAGGGATTTGCCATAGGCATGGCCACTTTCAAATCCGGCATGGATTAATTCTTCCCAAATATCAGGAAGTTGATCCACTCTTGCCCCAAATAAGTCGATGCGTTGCCCTCCGGTAACCTTGGTGTACAACTTGTATTTTTTGGCTACCTCTCCGATAACGATCAGCTTTTCCGGTGTAATTTCTCCTCCCGGAATCCGCGGAACGACCGAGTAAGTCCCCCCTTTTTGGATGTTGGCTAAGTACCGGTCGTTCGTATCCTGAATGCTGTCTTGTTTGACTATCAGTTCGTTCCAGGTGCTGGCAAGTATGGATGCTACCGCCGGTTTGCATACCTCACAGCCATCTCCTTTTCCAACCCGATTTAAAAGTTCATCATAAGTTTTGATTTTTTTCACCTTCACCAGATCCAAAAGCTCCTGCCGGGAATACTCAAAATGCTCGCAGAGGACGTTTTTTACCTGCTTTCCCATTGCTTTAAGCTGCTGTTTCAACAGGTCGTTGACCATCGGCAAGCAGCCGCCACAACCCGTGCCCGCTCCGGTGCAGGATTTGATCTCATCCACCTTGCTGATGCCG
>JAWLFL010000362.1:0-3196 GCA_041685605.1 Cyclobacterium sp.
TTCCTCTTCTTTGATAATCAGCCGGTTGAATTCCTCAGGAGTACTCATTCGGCTCCTGGTCCTGACCGAAAGCTCTATCGACTGCCCTTCAATACTTCCCGTAGGAAGCTCCACATTCTCGCTTTGTACCTTGCTAAGCACGTCCAGGGGAGTAATACCATAGGATGCCATCCTCAGCGGATCCATCCTCAACCTGATCGCATATTCCTTTTCTCCCCAGATCCGTATCTCACTTACTCCGTCGATGGTCTGAAGCCGCTCTTTAAAAATATTGGCAGCAATGTCTGATAATTCCAGTAAGCTCCGTTGATTGCTTTGGATATTCAGAAACACAATAGGCTGGGTGTCTGCATCCTGCTTGGTAACGATAGGGGGTTCGGCATCGATAGGTAGGTTACGCCGAGCCCTGGAAACCCGGTCCCTGACATCATTGGCCGCCGCCTCCATGTCGGCCCCGACTTCAAATTCCACCGTGATGCTGCTTCCTCCATCGTTGGAGATGGACGTCAGGCTTTTGATTCCGGATATCCCATTAATCCCTTCTTCCAGGGGCTCTGTTATCTGGGCCTCAATCACATCGGCATTGGCTCCTACATAGGTAGTCCTGACATTAACCACCGGAGGGTCCACACTTGGAAATTCCCTGACGCCCAGATAGGATATCCCTATAATACCAAAAATGATGATGGTTAAGGACATGACGATGGACAATACCGGCCTTCGGATACTGATAGTGGATAAACTGGACATGATGATCAATTAATTTGGTTGACGTTGACAGGCATCCCTTCACGGGCTTGTAATACACCGGTAGTTAACACCAGCTCACCCGGAGCCAGACCATCTAAAACTTGAACCCTGGTATCCGTCCGTTGACCAATTGTCACCTTTCTGGATTCAATTTTTCCTTCATTGGCTATGAATACCTTATACCCCTCCAATTCGGGTATCAGGGATTCAGAAGGTATCAAGATCGCATTGTCTATTTCATTTAATACCAACCTTACCCTTACAAACATCCCGGGCAAAAATTTCTTTTCCTTATTGGGACTCCTCGCCCTGATTTTAAGGGTTCTGGTGGCCGGATCTACATTGGGCTCTATGGCATATACTTTCCCCTCGGCTTCCTCACTGCTGTTGTTTGCCCTAAAGTAAACGACCGAACCCAGTTTGATTTCATTCACATACCGCTCCGGGATAGAAAATTCAATCTTAATCGGATCCACATTGACAATATTGGAAATCACATCCGTAGTTCCAATCACGCTTCCCTCGGAAACCTGCCGAAACCCCAGTTCTCCATCAAATGGGGCGCGAATAACCATCTTGCTTAACTGCGCCTCGATAAGCCTTAAATCGGCCAGATTGGTATTGTACTGATTTAGGACGATGTCATATTCTTCCTGGCTGATGGCTTCCCGGGACAGCAATTCCTTTTGCCTGTTCTCCTGGCTTTCATACAATTTCTTGGTATAGCTTAGCCGTTCCCGCTGGGCATCCAGCTCCTCGTCATTCAGGTAAAGTAAGGGGGTTCCCTTTCTTACAAACTGCCCCTCATTGAAGGCTACCCTTTCTACCAGCCCGGCTACTTCCGGCCTCAAGGTGACAATTTCATTGGGAATTAATGATCCTGTGATATTCAGGTTATTTTCCAGCTTTTCCTCCTTAAGTTCTACAACGTTTACTGGCAAACTGGATTGATTTCCACCGTTCTGCGAAGTGGCCGCTTTTTCCTCCCCGCCGCTTAAAATATCCAATCTGGGATAAAAAAATAAGATGCTTATCACCAAAACGATGATAATTATCAAAATAATTTTGGTCTGTTTTTTCATTACGGGCGCTGGTATAAAATTAGTCTTAGTGGCTAGGTTCTTACTACACAAGAATCAAATTTTCTTGCTTTTGTTTAACGTTTTGGAAATTAAAATTTTTTTCACCTGCCTCTCTATATTAAAAAGCAACAGATTACTTCTGAAAACATTCCAACGAACTACTAAACTAACTGATATTTTTATTATAAGGAAATAAATAAACACGAGAGGCAAATCAAGAACACCAATGGCAGGTAATAAATGCCCGGTAATCGAGTCGATATCGGAGGTTCTACCTGGAAGCAGAAAATCAGGCCACCCTGCTTCAATCAAGGTGACCCGATTATCATGTTGTATTCTCAGTTGAAATTAAGGAATTCTATTTTAGTCAATTTCCCTAACAGGCAGCATCACCTTATCGATAATGTGAACAAAGCCGGTTTGGAAAATATCATCATTCACGGTCACCAGGGTAGAAGATGCATGGTCTTCCCCATAAGTAAGCATGACATTCCCTCCATCTATTGAAATCATGGGCATAACCTCTCCGGTAAACTGAGGAGTAAGGGTCTGATTATCGGAAACATTCGCAGAGTAGACCAGGTCGTCTACGATATGGTACCTGACAATCTCTTCCAATGCCTCTTCGCCAACCATCTCCACCAATTCTTCCAATGACCCCGCTCCAAGTGCCGCCAATAAATCTGCAAAGGCCTGATTATTGGGGATAAAAAAGGTCCTGAAATTAGCCGATAGTTGTGAATTCAGCCCTAAAAGTGCTACAACTTCCTTAAAAACACTTAACTCCGGATTTTCATCCAGGTAGGTTGCCATGCCATTTGACCTCGGGAGCAATACTTCATCAATCAGGTGAACCGTCCCATTTCCACTTTCAGAACGCAGGATATTGACAGTCTGGTTGTTAAATCTCACCTCGCCTCCGGATCGGTTGACGAAGATATTCTGGTCGGCATTGGTTTGAATGAAATTATAATTGGTATCGCTCAGATCAGATTGCCTGATATTCGGCTCTGCAATGTGATACGTCAGGACATTTTCCAAGCCTTCAATATCACCTGCCGATTCAAAACCATTTTCTGACATAAACGCCTCAATAGCAGCATCTGTAGGAGCAAAGACTGCCCGCTGGTCCTGGGTTTGCCGACTCACCAACAAAGGCAGTAAGCCTTCGCTGTCCAGAAGTTCATTGAAAATACTCAACTCTGATTGGGCCGCAACCAGGTTGCTGAGAAGTTGGTCTTCGGTTCGCCCTGCCACGGGCTCCTCGTAATTCGCATCGATACAGCCAGCCATCAGTATGCCCGCTGCCAGAAGAAATAGGATATTATTAAACGTATGATTCATAATAGGAATGTTTTCTTTGG
>JAWLFL010000110.1:0-13197 GCA_041685605.1 Cyclobacterium sp.
GGAAAGGAGATGGATCCAACCCAATAGCCATTTTTCGGGATGATTCAGACGCTTCCGACGCGTATTATTTTGGCGGTAAAGGAGGCAAGGCCACCATCAGCCATGGCAATATGGATGCCGGTTCCTTTATTTGGGAATTGAATGGGGTAAGGTGGGTTATTGATCCGGGGAACCAGCCCTACCACGAACTGGAAACAACAGGATTCAACCTTTGGGGAAGTTGTCAGGATTGCGAACGCTGGACCCTGCTGACCAAAAACAACTACGGTCACAGCACCTTGACGGTAAACCATGAATTGCATGTCAACGATGGTTTTGCCAGCCTGGAAAATTTCTCGAAGGGACCTCAACCCGAAGCCTTGTTTGACCTGACATCGGTCTTTGGGGGTAATTTAGATAAGGCTCATCGGAAGTTTGTACGTCCGGATGATCATTCCCTGCTGATAGAGGATCAGCTGGTCACCAATGAAAACACCGAGATGATCACCTGGCAGCTCATGACCCAGGCGGATGTGGAAATCGTTCCGGGCGGAGCGATCCTGAGGCAGGATGGAAAGCAGGTGAAATTGGAAAATTTATCCCATCCGGGTCTAATGGTTTCGGTCGTTTCCCTTGATCCCGCTCCGCTGAAATTGGACAGGCAAATCGATGGATTGAAGCGTATTGAAATCCGAATTCCTGCCTGGGTGCTGGAAAAAGAAACCACCTTGAAAGTGAAGTTAGAGGCCTTGTAAGGCTGAGTTGATTTGTTGTCTGGAGCCGTGCTGTTCGACATTTGCAATGTCGAACCCAGATAAGCAGGATTTGCAATCCTGCTTACGTATCCGTCCGGGGATTCCAAATCCCCCGGTCTGTACCACGGAATTACAAATTCCGCGGAGCCTTGCTGTTCGACATTTGCAATGTCGAACCCAGATAACCAGGATTTGTAATCCTGGTTACGGCCTCGTTCCGGGATTACAAATCCCCCGGTCTGTGCCACGGAATTACAAATTCCGCGGAGCGGAGCTGTTCGACATTTGCAATGTCGAACCCAGATAACCAGGATTTGCAATCCTGCTTACGTGCACGTCCATTCTACTAAAATAATATCCTCAATACTCGGCCAGAATGATTTTACTTTTTCTTATGCCATAAAGTTCGCCACAACTGCTGTTAAGGTACTCTTCTTCTTTTTCTACTATTCCGGCTTTTACAGGATTGAGGTGAATGTAATTTATTTTCGACTCTAAGAACTTCTGGGAAAAAATCTCGATTCCATGGTATCCCTTTTCCCAAAACCATATGTGTCCATTTCTTTGAAACAACCATAAAAGCCATTTTCTTCTACTTTCTTTCTCATTTTCTCGAATCTCTTCAACAATTTTTTTCGCAGTATATTTCTTGAAATCCCTAATGATATCCGTTAGCGGAGTCTTATCGCTACTCAGTATAAAGTGGCAATGATTACTCATGATTACCCAGGCATATACCTTTAATCCTTTGGCTTTTTGGCAGTAATTGATGCTTTCGGTAATGATTTCAACATAAACATTTCTGGTGAAAATATCTGCCCATTGGTGAACAGTGAAAGTCACAAAATGAAGGGCTTGCTGGTCTTTGATGGTATATAAAAACGCCACTGATAAAAAAATTTGAAGTGAGTAGTTATATTAGCCCTAACAATTTACTATTCAGAGAGTTAAAAGTCAATGTTCTTTTTACATTTTTTTTGCAGAGCCGTGCTGTTTGACATTTGCCATGTCGAACCCAGATAACCAGGATTTGCAATCCTGCTTACGTGCCCGTCCGGGGATTCCAAATCCCCCGGTCTGTGCCACGGAATTACAAATTCCGCGGAGCTGCGCTGTTTGATATTTGTAATGTCGAACCACAGATAACCAGGATTTGCAATCCTGATTACGGCCACATCCTGGGATTACAAATCCCGCAAAGCTGATTGTAGTTTTATTGCTTATTCTCCGTATAAAAATCCATAGGGGCGGGCAATTTGTGCTTGTATATCGGTAATACTCACCAAACCGTTACTTCGAAAAACTTCTTTTCCTTCCATGAAAAGCAAAATCCCTGGAACCGATAGCATCCGTAACTGTGCCGCCATTTTCAGGTGGTGTCCGGCATCCAGCTTCAATAGGGCAATTTTCGGAAATTCATCCGTTATTAACTTTTTGATTTTCGGATACAATGCCTGACACACGCCACATCCTTCCGCAAAAAAATAGAGCAGAACGGCAGAGTTCTCGTCTAGGTACTTTTTCAATGGTAGCGTTTCCTTTATTTCCATGGGATGGTATAATTAAGTATGGTATTGACATGAAACAGGTTGACTTTATTGTATACCCAGGCAGGTTGGAGGTCTGTTTGATCCAGGGCCGTTTTACTCATAAGTATCAAATGGACATTCAGTCCTTCTATCCATTTTTGGGGGGTGTAGCGAAGTCCTATATTTGCCTGCGCGTAGCTTGGAAGGGCGTATTTATTTCTTCTGGCATCGGACGGGTCGGGCAGGAAATAGATGCCCAGGTAGCTATACACTTGCAGCGATTTTTCTGGAAAAGCATGTTGAAAATACGTACTAACCGCATCTACATTTTCCAATCCTTCGTTTCTTTCCCGTGGAATAAAGGTATAGAAAGGATCTTTTCCCCATTCCCGAGGGCTTAGAAAACGTCCATTTCCCCCCATTTTGGTGTAATTAATATGCCATAGGCTTTTTTTGGATTTAAGGCCGATTCTCCCACTGAGAATCCAGTTGTAATCCTCCGGGTTTTTATATCGCAGGGCGATTTCTTCATTGCCACCATCGCCTATACCATGTTGAACGATGCTTTGTAGTCCAGCGATACCTTGTAAAGAACGTTTTGGCAGCTCCCAGGTTTTGTCCCATTGTGCCAGGTAGGTGCTATAAATGTTTTGCACCAGGGTGTGGTTCAACAGCAGGCTGGCGGTTGGTTCCAGGTCGATTTTTACATCCAGGACATGCGCTAAATCCACCTCGGTTTGTCCAAAATAGGAGGAGGGCTGTCCCCATTCATCCCGGGCAACCGGATACATGCCGATACTTTCTCCGAGAGAAAACCAATTGCCGGTGGATCGGGGAGAAACTCCCCAGATCAGGTGATGGGTGATGGCTATTTCGGGTAGCGGCTGAAAATCCCAGCGAAACCCTTCCACAAAGGTGGGACTTAAGCGGCCATCCTGAGCATTGATAAAGGGTGTATTAACCTCCATTCGGCCCAGCCTGGCCTGGAAGTTGGTATGCAGGTAATCCAAGTGAAGGTTTCCGATCTTGCCAAAAACACGCTTATCCAGGTTGTTTACGTCAAATAAACCGACTTCGTAGCGGTTTAGATTTGGCACACGGGGGTCCAGTGCCTGGAGGTTGGAACTTAAGATTCTAAGAAACCCCAGGTATTCGGCGGTTACCTGAAATCGATGCGGCAGCATGGATCGGGCGGACAGTCGTGCCATTTGTCCCCAGGCATAGTCGTCCTTGAAATCCTCCCGGTAGGAGGTGCTCATAAAGTAGGAACGAAGGCCGAGCCGTAGTTCCGGTTTCCACAGGCTTGAGTCTTGTTGTCCGAAGCCGGATAACCATAAAAAGCTGCCCATCAGGGAAAAAAATATCTTTTTCATTTGTTTTCGTTTTTTGCCGCCAGAATGGGTTGAAAAGGGCCGTATTTATGTTGTTTTTCTGAGTATGGATCGGCATAGGGACCGAAGGGGTGGTCCATAGGTTTTTTAGAGATATCCGGCCAATCCCCGGAAAGCTCTTTGGAGGGCCGCTCCATGGAATTCACATACGCCGCCAGATCCCAGGCTTCTTCGTCGCTAAGAAGTGGCCGTTTGTAGGTGGCACCCAAAGGCATATTGGCTTTGACGTATCCGGCAAAGCGGGACAAACGGTACAGACCGGCACCTTGGTTGTAGCTGGCTGGTCCCCAAAGTGGGGGGTACAGGTAAGCTGTTCCAGCGGGAGTTTTCAGGCCCAGACCTTCTGTTCCGTGACAACTCGCACATTGACGTTCGTAGACACTCTTTCCCTGAACCGGATCGGCCGCTCTGTCCAGCAAGGGGATGTCATAAATACCCACTCCTGGTAGTTTGCTACCTTTAGGGACCTCCTTTCCCAGCCATTGCATGTAGGCTACCATTGCCTGCATTTCCTCACTTTCCGGGTCTAGCCCCTGACCGTTCAAACTTCTTTCGAAGCAGTCGTTGATCCGTTTGGGAATACCCTCGGAAAGTCCGGACCGTCCCCTGATTTTCGGATAGGTGGAGGCAACCGCCCCAAAATTATTTCCTAAAGGCAGGGTTCCCGCTTCCAAATGACAATTCTGGCAATTCATTCCATTGGAAATTCGGAGTACCTTGCCCTCGGGGCCCAGGTATTCGGCCGTATGCGCGATCAGTTCCTTTCCATATTCGATCTGACCCGCATTGGGTTCTAATGCCACTGTATTCCAATCCGGTGCGATCCATATCCCTTCCTCTTTGATAAGACGGGTATCCGGTAGCTCAATATTCGCAGCCCTTGTTGGCGGCCCCGGATCAGTTGTTGAGGGTTCGGAAAGGCTCCACTGGCTGATCACCAAGGCACCTACGAAAAGGGTCAACATAAATACAAGGAATGATAAGCCGAAAAGGCCCCGTATCAAGGGTACGATGGATGGAGCAGTTTTTTTCACGTTTTCTGATTTTTACCTTTCACAAAACTACCTTTCCTCTAAACCCTAAAAAGTGATTTGTATCACATAATTACCTTCCCTGAAACAAAGAAATTTGTATATTCAAATTTAAAATACCAATACCCCACCTGGTGTTAGAATTTGCGTGGAAGAATTAAAAACCCAATTTACCTAAACCCAAAGCACGATGAATACTGGTAAAAAATGCTGTCTGACGATACTGGCTGTGATACTCGCCATCGGAACCCATGCGCAGCAACTGATTAGTGGTACCTATACAGAAGAAGAACTTTCGAATTTATTGACTCCCTTATCCAACTGGCAACCCTTTCCTTCACTCGATGACAGGGATGCCTGGGAGCAGGCCGATCGGGACTTGTTGCAGCATTACCTGGATTTCGCCAATGAAAACCTGGACTACGAATGGCCTTACATTCCAGCTACCAAATCGCTTCTGATCGACCGTACCGGTGACCGGAACGAATACCAGGCCATCACCTTCGAAAAACGCCGGGTTTTGGGAAGCATGATCCTGGCGGAAATTGCCGAAAACGAAGGCCGTTTCATTGACCCCATCATTAACGGCATCTGGTCCATTTGTGAGGAGTCTTTTTGGGGAGTCCCGGCCCATTTGCCGAAGACCGAAGAATATTCCGGGCTCATGGACGTTTCCAAGCCCTTTGTAGACTTGTTTGTAGCCGAAACGGCCACCTACCTGGCCTGGGCCGACTATTTTCTCGGCGAAAAGTTTGATGAAGTCTCTCCTCAGATTCGAAAACGAATTCGGTATGAAACCAACAAAAGAGTGTTTGAGCCGCTGATGAATCAGCACCATGGCTGGATGGCTGCCAATGAAAACGGCCGCCCGCCAAACAACTGGAATCCCTGGATTTGTTCCAACTGGATCAATACGGCCCTGTTGCTGGAGGACGATGAAGAAAAACGAGCCGCACAGGTTTATAAAGCCATGGAGGTATTGGATGAATTTCTGACTCCCTATCCGGAAGATGGAGGTTGTGATGAGGGACCAAGCTATTGGGGAGCGGCAGCAGCTTCCCTATTCGACAATATTTCCCTGCTGAACCTGGCCACGGATGGGGCCTTTCAGTATGTGTACGAGGATCAGAAAGTAAAAAACATGGGTAAATTTATCTACCGTGCCCAAATCAGCGAAGACTATTTTCTCAATTTTGCGGATGCGGATCCCCAGCCCAATATGGCAGCATCGATGATTTATCGTTACGGTAAAGCCATAGCGGATCCGGACATGATGCGTTTTGGGGCCTATTACCTCGAGGAAGACGCTGCTTCGCTGCCTCGCTTTCATTATTTTCGGAAATTTTTCGAGCTCTTTATGCAGGAAGAATTCCGGCAAGCGGAAAAAGGGCTTCCACTGCCCAAGGACGTTTGGCTTCCGGATACACAGGTGATGGTCGCCAGGGATACGGAAGGTAGTACGGAGGGATTCTTTTTTGCCGCTAAGGGAGGGCACAATGCTGAAAGCCACAACCACAACGATATTGGCAATTACGTGGTATTTTATGACGGGCTTCCCCTGCTGATAGATGTAGGAAGAGGCACCTATACCCGCAAAACCTTTAGTGATGAACGGTACACGATCTGGTACAACCGTTCCGATCACCACAATTTACCGACGGTAAACGGTCAGGTTCAGTCTCCAGGAAGTCAGTACCGGGCTAGCGAGCTCAGTTACGATGCGCGTAAAAACCGCAGCAGCCTGGCAATGGATATTTCGAACGCCTATCCGGAGGATGCCGGAATCGAATCCTGGCATCGAACCCTACGGCTGGACCGGGGAAAGCGGGTAACCGTAACCGATCAGTACCAGTTGACGGAGGATGGAGGCCTCACCCAACACCTGATGACGGTCTATCCTGCCGTGGTAATCAGTCCTGGAAAAATCCGCATTCCCTTCAAGAACAGCGCAGGAGAGGAAATGCCCTTTCTGGTGTCCTACGACCCGGACAAAATGGATGTCAAGGTAGAAAAAATAGCCTTAACCGAACCAGAAGACCAGGGCGTGGGGGAGAAATGGGGGGACCGTATTTACCGGATCAATGTGGCACACAAGAACCCAAGTCAAAACGGGGAAACCGCATTTGAAATTTCCAGGGAATAGTATGAACGTGGAGTTTTTCACTGACCATTGCGCAGAAAACTCTTGTTGTCGCAATCCTAGCTTATTTAAATTTCCAGAACATGCCGAAGACGGTGCTTTTCTTTTTGTTGTCCTTTTCGGTTGCCTGCGTTCACTTCGTGGGTGTGCTGACGGATAACCCAAAATCCGAAATCCATTCCCTGAGAATTGACACCCGGATTCGGTATCAGGAGATGGATCATTTTGGGGCCTCCGACGCCTGGTCCGGACAGTTTGTAGGCAATTGGCCTGTTCAGAAAAAGGAAGCCATTGCGGATTTGCTTTTCAGTAATGCAATGGATGATCAAGGAAACCCGATTGGTATTGGACTGTCCCTGTGGCGGATTAACCTGGGTGCCGGAAGTGCCGAACAGGGAGCGAAAAGTGGGATTAAAGATCCCTGGAGAAGAGCTCCTTCTTTTCTGGATAAAAATGGAAAATTTGATAGCGAAAGACAAAAAGGGCAATTGTGGTTTGCCAGAGCAGCTAAAGAAAGGCAGGTACCTTACCTGCTGGCCTTTTCGAATAGCCCTCCTGTATGGTTGACCCGAAATGGAAAGGCCTATGCGGATAGTGGTAACCAATCCAATTTACCGTCAGCAAACCAAGGTGCTTTTGCTGGGTTTTTAGCAGCTTCTCTCAAGGGCCTGAAGGAGGAAGGTCTCCCCATAGATTATGTAAGTCCCGTTAACGAACCTCAGTGGGACTGGAAGGATGGGGGACAGGAAGGAACTCCTTTTTGGAATACGGAGATTGCTGGAATAGTGCGGTTTCTGAATGCCAGTTTGGATGAAAATGAACTGGATACCCAAATAGACATTGCGGAGGCTGGCCAAATTGAATATTTGTATAGTAAACACAACCGGCCGGGCAGGTCCAATCAGATAACAGATTTCTTTGATAGAGAGAGTAAGAACTACCTCGGGGATCTTACTCATATAAGCCAGGCCATTTCTGGGCATAGCTACTTTACCACTTCGCCTTTTCCACAGGCGGTTAGGAAAAGAGAGTTACTGACACAAGCCATCCAACAAGTACCGGGACTGAAGTACTGGATGTCCGAATACTGTATTTTGGGAGATAATGAAGGAGAAATTTCCGGATCGGGCAAAGATCTGGGCATCAACCCGGCACTTTACATGGCCAGGGTTATCCATACTGATTTGGTGACGGCGCAGGCTTCAGCCTGGCATTGGTGGCTTGCCATCTCTCCCTACGATTACAAAGACGGGCTGGTGTATGTTTCCAAATCAGAAACCGACGGGGATTTTGAAGAAAGTAAAATGTTGTGGACATTGGGTAATTACAGCCGTTTTATCCGTCCCGGCTACCAACGCATTTCCGCTATTTTGGATGAACAGGATTCTCAAAATAAGGAGTTACTTGCCTCGGCCTATCTTAATCCGGATACCGGGGATTTGGTCCTTGTTCTGGTAAACGCCTCTGAATATGAATTAAAAATAGCGTTGCTGGAAGCGGGTTCCGCTTATGCTTCCAGGCAGTGGTACGGATATCTGACCGACGAGAATCACGATTTGGCCTATCAGGAAATACCATCGGCTAAATCGGTACGTATTCCTGCGCGGTCAATTCTGACATTGACTACCCAATCCCTATGAAAGGGATTCGGTCCGGTCAAACCGATAAACCCGATTTCAGATTTTCCCAGTCCCAGTCATTATTGATCTGGGCGATGGCATGGTGGGCGGTCATATCAAACTGGCAGGGGACCACGGCGGCATAATTGTTGGCAATGGCCCACTCGTCGTTGTCTTCGCCTTTGTCAAAATTCACAAAGTTGCCCGCCATCCAGAAGTATTTTCTGCCATTGGGATCGTAGCGTTCTTCGAAATCTTCCTGCCATTTGGCTCTGGCTTGCCGGCATATTTTAATACCCCTTAGTGCTTCGTTTCTTTTGGGAGGAAAATTGACATTCAGTGCCACCCCTTTAGGAATGCCAAAATCCAGTACTTGTTTGGCGATCTCGTAAACGTAATTTTCCACATGAGAAAAGTCCGCCTGGGAACTGTAATCGCAGAGGCTAAACCCAATGGAGGGATACCCTTCGATGGCTCCCTCAATCGCAGCAGACATGGTACCGGAGTACAACACGCTGATAGAGGTATTGCTGCCATGGTTAATACCGCTGACGATAAGGTCGGGTTTTTTATCTTTTAATACATAATGCTTGGCCAACTTGACACAGTCGGCGGGGGTGCCGCTGGACTTATACGCCATCACATCCTGAAAAATTTCTTCCTCCGAGAGGCGAAGTGTGTTACCAATGGTGATGGCATGTCCCATGCCTGATTGCGGACTGTCGGGAGCAACCACCACCACTTCCCCGAGTTGCTTCATCACGTCTACCAATACCCGAATTCCCCTGGAGGTAATCCCATCATCATTGGATACTAAAATTAAAGGTTTTGCCATTAAGAATTTCTTTTTATCTGATTGTAATGCGCCGTGATCCGGAGCAGGTCGCCTCGCTTATCGTGGGAGAGCTTGTTTTTCCGCATGTAGAGCTTCATCTCTGAGGATTTGTCATCCATGAACTCGTTCAGCAATTCCCGCTTTTTTTGGCTGTACTTATAGATTTTCTGGTCCTGAAGGAAATAAAACTCGAAGTCTAGCCGGTTAAAACCCATTCCCATAGGCATTCCCCACATGGGATTCATGTACATTCCCCGCATGCCCATGGTGTTGAAATTCCGGTTGTCAACCGTGATAAATTCCCGGCAGAGCAGGGTGATTTCCTCTCCTTCGGTTAACAGCTCAAAGAAAATGGGTGTTTTGTAATCGGAATTCAGTGCATAAGGCAGGCTATAGAAAATACGAATGCCGCCATAAATTTCGTCGTAAATTTCAAAATGGCTTATGGAAGCAGAGCTGAAGGTTTCGATGGTATTGGACTGCAACTGAACTATATTAGCCTCCAGGTCGTATTTCACCTTTCCCTCATAGGATTCTCCTGTAGTTAAAAACACCTGCCCATCGTGCCATACCTGCGAAGGAAACTCCTGGGAAAAACCTGCTGTGGATATCAATAGTACAAACAGCAGTGAATAGATTGATTTTTTCATGACTGTGTTGGTTTTGTTTCTACCCCTGATACGTAATTGAGACCGTTTTTGTTGAATGGGGTAGCATGAAAACGCGGGCAACCCTTACTTTTTCAGAATCTGATGGCCCATTTTATCCCGTTTGGTTTGCAGGTAACGTTCGTTATGGGGATTCGAATTAATCTCCAATGGTACGGTATCCACAATTTCCAACCCATATCCCGACAAGCCCACTCGTTTGGTGGGATTATTGGTGATCAGCTTGATTTTGGTGACATTCAGGTCACGCATAATCTGGGCCCCTACTCCGTAATCTCTCTTGTCCATCGGAAAACCCAGTGCCAGGTTGGCTTGCACGGTATCCATGCCCTCTTCCTGTAATTTATAAGCTTTTAATTTATTTATCAACCCAATGCCGCGGCCCTCCTGATTCATATACAGTACCAGGCCTTTGCCATGGGCTTCTACCATTTTCATGGCCTGGTGCAGTTGGGGTCCGCAATCACACCTGCAGGAACCGAAAATATCTCCGGTAATGCAGGAAGAATGCACGCGTACCATGACCGTTTCACCCTCCTCCCATTGGCCCTTGATCAGGGCCATGTGGATCTCATCCGTATTGGTCTGCCGGTAAGCAATCAGGTCAAAATCACCCCACTCGGTAGGCATTTCCACGCCTATTTCCCGTTTGATCAGGGACTCGTTTTTTAGCCGGTAGGCAATCAGGTCCTTGATGGAAATTAGTTTCAAATCAAACCTTTTAGCTACCTGCACCAGGTCTGTAAGGCGTGCCATGGAGCCGTCTTCGTTCATGATTTCCACCAAAACCCCGGCTGGCTGCAGTCCAGCCAATCGCGCCAGATCTATGGCGGCTTCGGTGTGGCCCGTTCTTCGTAGCACGCCTCCTCTTTTGGCTTTCAATGGGAAAATATGGCCCGGCTTACCCAACTCCTCGGGTTTGATATCCGGATCAATCAGTGCTTTAATGGTTTTGGAACGGTCGCTGGCAGAAATCCCCGTAGTGCAGCCATGGCCAATTAAATCTACCGAAACGGTGAAGGGCGTCTCAAAAGTAGCGGTATTGGTTCCCACCATCAGATCCAAACCCAGGGCTTCGCAACGGTCTTCTACCAAGGGAGCGCAAATGAGTCCCCTTCCGTGAGTAGCCATAAAATTGATGATTTCAGGAGTCACCATTTCAGCGGCACAGACAAAATCGCCTTCGTTTTCGCGATCCTCGTCGTCAACCACAATCACTATCTCCCCGTTCTTAATGGCATCAATGGCCTTTTGTATGGGATCCAATTGAATTGTATCTTTCATTTTATTCTTTCTAGGCGATAAATCAAGTTGCAAAATTACAATTAATTATCTTCTTAACCGTTTTTCCAAAATTTTAGTTTAGTTTTTAGAAGGAATCACATTTCCCAACTCCTGATCTATTTTGTTCTTCATTTGCGTGATTTCCATGTGAATTTGGAGCAATTCTTCCACCTCTGATTCGGGTGCATCTTTGATTTTTCCCATTACTTCTAAACGCATTTTCTTTAAATAGGCACTCTTCAATCTCAGGGAAGTTCGATAGGTAGTTCCGGACAGATCATCCGTTTCCTTGCGGGTAAAAATCTGGTGCCTGCTTTCCCATTTGAGGGATATTTCCCGCCCTTCGGCGATCATATCCACTACCGCCTGTTTGATTTCCGCATCCTGGATTTTTAAAAAATGATCGAATTTGGGCAGGATTTTCTGCATCAGTGCTTTTTTGTAGTGCACCAGGATTTTCTGGTACACCGGCGTTTCAAATTGCAACTCCTTGATTTCTTCCAGCAGGTATTCACAGAGGTGCATCTCATCGGATACTTTCTCAAATCCGTAATTGATCAGAATTCGTATTAACTCCCGTTCTTCTTTGAGTGTTTTTGTAGGAAGATTTTCTTCCTTTTCCTTGTCTACCGGCAAAACCTCTTCCAGTGGTGTGGGGGCTTCCCGCTGAAACTGCCCGGAAGGTTTCTGATGGTTTTTGAGAATCTGCCTGTTGAGTTCTGTCAGCAGAATTTCTTCCTCCATGGAAAGCAGGTTGGCAGACTCTTTGGCATAGACCGAACGAACGATCGGATCGGGGATTTTCGCGATACTCCCCACCACCTGCCGGATTGCTTCGGCTTTTTTGATCGGGTCACTCGCTGCATCCCGGGCAAAAAGGGCAATTTTAAACTGAATAAAGTCTTTGGCCTCATCTTTAATAAATTGCTGAAAAGCTGCCTTCCCTGATTTTCGGGCAAAGCTATCCGGATCTTCCCCTTCGGGAAATACCACCGTTTTCACATTCAGCCCTCCTTCCAGCAACATGTCAATGCCTCTCAGGGAGGCTTTAATGCCCGCATCGTCCCCATCGTAAAGCACAGTAACCTGATTGGTAAACCGTTTGATGAGTTTGATTTGGTTTTCGGTCAGGGAGGTGCCTGAAGAGGCTACCACATTCTCAATCCCCGCCAGGTGCATGGAAATCACATCCGTATACCCCTCTACCAGGTAGCAATTATCCTCCTGCCGGATGGCCTGTTTGGCCTGGTAGACACCATACAACACATCACTCTTGTGATAGATGGCTGTTTCAGGGGAATTGATGTATTTGGGCTGTTTTTTGTCCTGGGTCAGGATCCGGGCACCAAAGGCGATGGCTTTTCCGCTGAGGTTGTGGATGGGAAATACCACCCGACCCCGAAAGCGGTCGTAGAAATTCCCGGGATTGTGTTCTCTTTCCAGAATCAGCCCGGCTTTGAGCAGGATGTCCGTCTCAAAGCCTGATTTTTTGGCCTGCAACAGGAGCTGATCCCAGCTATCCATGGCGTACCCAAGCTGGAATTTTTCGATGATGGCCGGACTAAATCCCCGTTCTTTGAAATAACTCAGGCCAATGGACTGTCCCTCTTCGCTAGTCAGGTTGGTTTGAAAAAATTCCCGTGCAAAGTTCAGGGCGATGAACAGGCTTTCTTTTTCATTGTATGCCTGAATGGCCTCCGGATCTTTGGGCGTTTCTTCCTCGATTTCGATGCCATACTTGGTTGCCAGGTGACGGATGGCTTCAATGAAACCGATCCCTTCAATATCCATAATAAACTGTATGGGGTCGCCGGCTTTTCCACAACCAAAGCACTTGTAAATTTGCTTGGCGGGAGAGACCGAAAACGAGGGTGTTTTTTCCTGATGGAAGGGGCAGCAAGCCCAAAGGTTTTGCCCTTTCTTTTTCAGGGTAACGTAGTCATTAACGACGTCCTCTATGTCGACG
>JAWLFL010000363.1:0-3171 GCA_041685605.1 Cyclobacterium sp.
AAACCATTCGTAGCGAAAATCGAGGTTTGTAATGTCGCTTTTTACTAACCCGGGATTCCCGATTAAAGTAGGACCACCAATAAATGAAGCGCTCACATAGGGAGACATCTCGCGCATATTTGGCCGTGCAATAGTTTTTGAATAAGAAGCCCTGATATTCATAACGTCCGTCAATTCGTACGTTGCATTTATTGCCGGAAGAATATCTTTTTCTGAAATACGGCCGATTAATTCACTGTTTAATTCGTTCAAATAATCCGCCAAAGCTTCTTCACGGGTTTTCACAACCACTTGCTGAAACTGCCCGTCAATCTCCTGCCATTCTTTAACCGGACCAATTGAAGTAGTATCACCCAAGCGAACATTGTATTCATCACTGATCGATTCCATTTCAGTAATTTCAAAACGGGCGCCTGCTGTTATTTTAAGCTTTTCTGTAAGGTTAAATGTAACCATTGCATAAAGCGCAGAAATCTCTTCGAAACCTGAATAATTGTTATTATTACTTCCGTCGGGCCGGCTTTGATATTTTATGAGATTCCCGAATTGATAGTATTTTGTAGTTCCCAGCCGGTTCTCATTGATATTTATAATACCAAAGTTTTCGGGAGAATAGAAGTCTTCCAAATTATCAGTTGATCCGAAAGGTATAAAGCCTTCTGGTTGTTGCGAGGGAAAAACAAGGCTGAAAAAATCTTCGGTATAGACCCTGTCCTTTTTGGAATAAAGACCGCCGAGTTTTATTTTATTCGATGCACTTTTTTCCTGTAAAAAAGGTATTGTCACATTAACCTGAGCTTGTTTTTGCTCGTCTTCGAGGTTGCGCCAGAAATAGCTGGGCGAGGTAATGGAATTTTCCTGAATCGAATATTGGTCAAAATTGGCATTATAAATATAGGCAGATTGCCTCAGGTTCGGTATCATTTCATTGGCCTTAATGATGCTCCCGCCGGCTTCTATCAGGGTATTATTTAAAGATGGAAGATTTTGGGTCAATGTTAACCTCGACACCTGTAATTCTCTTTCCTTAAACGAAAGGGTGTGGGAATTCAATAAATCGGCAGTTCCAAGCTGGTTTTCCCGCTGTCCGGTTTGTGTGCGGCTTTCCTTTTCTGCATCATGAGAATAGGTATAGGAAAAATCGATTTGAGTATTGCGGGAAATTTTATAGGCAATTGAAGCAAGACCGCTAACCTGGGGGTTCTCAGTGCCTTTGGTGTCGGAAAAGGTATATTCTTCTTTCAGCAAATAATTTTTATCTGCATCCTGCGAAATGCCAAAATAATTGTTCCTTCCGTTTTCATAAAAACTAAAATTCCGTTTGTAGTTAACGCCAAAAATAAATCCCAGTTGCCGTCCAAAGAGTTGCGTCTGATTACCGATTGAGAATCCAATTTTCTGATTTAAGGGAGAAGTTGTTGTGGAGGGCATCATCTGAATGCCGCCAAAAGATTCTGAATCTTCAGCAATTTTCACTCCTAATATTTCTCCGGTTGGCTCATAATAACCAACATAATTCCGGTTATCTTCTGAAACCAGTTCTCCGTCTGTTCCGGGAGTAGTATAGGGGTGTCTCGTTGCATCTATCGTCCAGCCAGTCAGAATGGAATCCCTGAATAATCCGGGACTGTAAGCAGATGGAATGTTTCTGGTTCCGTCGTCGTATCCCAGCCAGTCGTTGTTACCTCCTTCATGGGTATAAAAATTGTCGTTTAACGATGACTGGGTGTTAAACGAAGTTCCCACAGAAAAACTTAGCGTAAATTTTTCAGGAAAAGATTTTGTTGTGAGGTTGGTGCTTCCACCGGAAAAGTCACCCGGTAAATCAGGTGTAAATGTTTTGGAGGTAATGATGTTATCAAGCAGGTTTGCAGGGATTAAATCAATATCGGCAGAGTTTTTAGCCGGATCGGTGCTTGGCAGGTTTTGGCCGTTTAGCTGTACATTTACATAACGGTCGCCCAGCCCCCTTACCACAACATTTTTCCCGCCGACAACCGAAACACCGGTAACCTTAACCAATGACTCAGCAGCACTCGATGCGCCGTATCTTTTCATTTCCATGGAGGATATGCCGTCCTGTATTTTATCTGCTTTGCGCTGCATCGATAAAATAGCATTTTCCGTGTTGTCGAGCTGCTGGGCAGTTACAGTAACTTCAGCAATTTCTTCGGTGGCGGGCGCCATCTGAACATTTAACAGGGTTACTTCACCGGGTTTTACCTCAACATCCGAAATGGTTTGTTTGGCGTACGAAATGTAACTGAATTCCAGATTAACTTTACCTGCCGTTACACCGGGCAGGTTGAAATTACCGTCAAAATCGGTGATGGTACCGGTTGTTGTTCCGGCTACCACAATGTTGACCCCAATCAGGGTTTCCCCCGAATTTTTATCTGTAATTGTTCCTCTTACAGTTCCTTTTTCTTGTGCAATTAAACTATTTGATGACAGAATGATGAAGAAAAGGAGACTGAGAATTTTTACCAACTGTGTCTTCATTTACTATTTATTTGTTTGACTTAAAAAAAATTCCCCCGGAGTATTTAACTCCGGGGGATATTTTATACTAAAACTATTAATTATCTGACAATTAACTTTTCAGTGTTAACTGTTCCATCAATAACCGTCTGAACGAGATACATTCCATTTTTAAGGTTTGAAACGGATATATTCTGGTTTCCCGACAGAACCTGGTTTTTTGCCACAACTTTAACAAGCTTACCTGTGATATCGAATAAACGAATATCAACGGTAGAAAGAGCATCAAGCTGAAGAGCAATGGTAGCATTTCCGGATGTAGGATTCGGATAAACTTTTACGACGGAGGTCTCAAAACCAATCTCTTTCGCATCTGTAGTAAAATCACCGAAATAACCATTCACATCCGTTGCTGTCCAGTGTTTTGCCCAGTTTGTTTCACCAAAAGCTCCAATATAGTTGGTAGTTGAGAACCAATTGGAAGGAGCAGTTGCACGGGCAACGGTAAATGCAGGTGAATGTGAGTGAGGACGAGGATCCAGTCCGTTGTTTGTTGTCCTGCTAATTCCTCTTAATACAGGATCCTGAATCGAGTTACTGTTAGTCCCCAAATGGTCAACCAGGAATTGTGCATCAGGATCCTCTGCACCATTCGTTGCACGGATAATACCATTTGCTCCTGCATTCAAT